>NZ_CP036501.1:302706-605412 GCF_026230195.1 Candidatus Paraluminiphilus aquimaris
GAGCGGATAAGCATAGCCATCGGTTGTAATGCCGCGCAGGTAATTATCGACTCTGGCCGTGTACTGGTCCTCACAAACAATTAGGTGTCCGTTGGGCGCGACCGTCAGATTATCGCCAAAATTAAATTGATTGTGGGAAACACTCTCAAAAAAGAGCGCTATTTGATCCGTCTCACCGGAGGCACTGAGCGAAAGTTTGAAGATCTGCCCAAGCCCAGCCTGACCACCACTTGTTGAGCAAAAATACGCTTCGGCATTTCCCATGTGAATGCCCTCACCTCTCGCAATCAAGCTCGCACCTCTTGCTGCAGCGCGCATTCGGAGATCGTCTTTAGGGGAGTCGACACCGTCGAGATCCAACCAGCGCACCGTCGCGGGTATCGCTTGCTCTACCTGCTGACCGGACCAGTTCCTCAAATCGGGAATCCCTACCACCTGCATGGCCTGTAACCGGCCGCCCTCTGAAAGCGTCCCTGGGACGTGCGGCTTGAACCGATAGAGAACACTGTCATCTCGATCTTCAGTGAGGTAAACAAAACCTGTAGCGGGGTCGACACAGGCAGCCTCATGGTTAAAACGTCCCATCGCTGATAGCTGTGTGGGTGCACTCAGACCTCGTGCATTAGCAGGAACCTCGAAAACCCAACCGTGGGAGCGGTCGAGACCCTCGCCGAACATCGCCCCAGGCCCGGCTGTTGACTCTTCACACGTAAGCCAACTGCCCCAAGGCGTTACGCCGCCCGAACAATTTCGTAGGGTGCCTCCCAGCGAGCGAAATTGATCGCGCACCTTAAGCGACTTAGCATCCAGTACAACATGGGTGGTACCGCCCGGAATGTACCTGCCGTCTTTCTTGCCAAATCCTTTAAAGAATTCACCGCCTGAGTCATCCGTGGCGATAAGTTCGTGATTGCGCACCAAGGCGAGGCGGCCATCATCCAGCTCGAAACAGCCCATGCCGTCGGCTTTATCGGGCACGCTTGCGCCATCGGTCATTTCGTCACCGAAACTGGAGATAATCCGATAGCTAAACCCATTAGGCAGGTCGAGAAGTCCGCGAGGGTCAGGCACCAAATTGCCGTAGCCGATCGCGCGCGAGAAAGGCTGATTGGGTAGGGGGCGAGTCACGCACCCACTGGCCGACAAGGCCAAAAACGCCATGCTCGTCGCGTTTAAAAAAGTACGTCTTTTCATAGTCTTGTTTGATTCACCGCTGCGACCCTGCCACGCGGCTAAAGACTAGCAAACATTGAGCACTAACACCCACACGCAGTGGGCTAGCTTGTCTCCCTACCCGCCCAATTATCAGGCCAGCTATTCTCAACTTCGAGAAGGTGTTTGAACAAGGCGCGCACTCGAGCACTCTGCCGCAAATCTTTGTGATAGAGCAGCCAGACATATCGGAAAGGGACACTCTCCGTCTGAGGCAGACGAACGACATCATCTAAATCTGAGACCGTACAACAGGGTAGCGCCGCCACACCCATTTGATTCGCTACGGCACCCAATCTCGGTATCACGCCGTCAACAGAATGCTTAACTCTGATACCAAGCTCTGACTGGGTCGGGAGTTCAGTCGGTAATGCCTCGGCCGTATCGATAAGGGTTAGTTCCCGCTTCCCGAGTCGGGCGTCCGCTAACAGCTGTTTGTGGACGTATAAGCCCACGGAAAGCAGACCTAATTTCACACCAACAATGTCCTTCGGCGGGCGTTGATCGATCTTCAGCCCGCGTACCGCAAAGTCCGCCTCTCGTCTCGAAAGGTCGACGTTTTCATTAGATGACTTGACGTCTAATTGGATACGCGGATAGGTCTTGGAGAAGTCATGGAGCTTCTCAAAAAGAAGACGGTTCATGGGCTGAAAATCTGCGATCGATACTTTCAGCTTCCCCGCTAGGAGTGCATCTCTGCCGGTAAGCCGCAGCTGCCCGTCAGAGATGGTGTCCTCTACCGTCTTTGCGATTGGCAACAGCTCCTCACAAAGCGCTGTTGCCAGGAGGCCATCGGGTGTTCGATCAAAAAGGCGTCCTTCAATGGCTGCTTCCAGCGTTTCCAGACGCCTTGCTATGGTGCTGTTACTCACGCCCAGTGCAGATGCCGCCATGCGCGTGGAGCCGTGCCGACTGCAGGCCAACACCACTTTTAAATCATCCCAACTGAGCTCCTGCATAGTTACCCTTACTTACGAGAGCGGTGCGCCTTCTTTGTCGGTCAAAACAAATGCACCGTCTGCGACTTTACACAACACGCGCTGGCGTGAAGCGCCATCGGGTACCACCGATAATTTAACGGTAAGCGTCCCTTTGTACTTTTTGCTTCCCTTCATTTTGATGCGTGTTTCGCTACCAAATTTCTCACGAACCTCAGCCTTGCACTGCCCATAGGCTTCGTTGACCGAGGTAGCCGCGCTTGCGTCGAAACTAAGACCCAAAGATACGAGGCCTACCATTAATACCGCTTTGAAGTTTTCCATTTTCAGCTGCTCCTTAATTAGCGTCACTACGGATGACGGTGGCAAGGATACGCGTGTACGAGCGGCTTAGCGTGTAACGAAATCGCTCTCGCCCGCTCCAAAAATGGAACACTGAATGCCTCATAGACGTAAAGTGTAAGATATTAATAATAGAATGGATGTGATTAATGCGGCCATCATTTATCTAAGCACCGTCTGCGACCTATCAAGGGCACTCGCGTATAGCGCTAAAACGTGATTAGTCAGTTACCGAAATCGACGGTCAGCAACAGTCGGTGGGTGTTATCCGGCACACTGGGCGACCGGTGTACAACACCGAAGCCCTCATTACCCTCCCAGGCCTCACCTTTGAAAAGTGCGACATCACCTGTATTCAATTGTGCAATGTCACGATCTTGTTTGTAGAGGCCGCCTTGTCTATTTTCGATCCCCGGCGTGACCGCACCCAGCTTTGACCGATCCGCTTTATCATTTGGCAACCACTCGGTGGCAATCCCAACGTAAGTCGTGATCAGTCTGCAAGGCACGCGGTCGACATGAAATTTCGGACACATCTGGCCTTGCAGCGCCGTTAAGCGGAAGCCGACACGAGGAAGCTCAAAGAGCACACAAAACATCTCTACCAGCTCTGCCATATCCTTCACTAAGGGGGAGCCCTGATCGACACGCAACGCGGATATGATTGACTGCTGAATCGTCTCGGGAGACGCCATAAGGCTGAGCTGCAACGTCGGATCTCTTTCGAGCCATTTTGCGGATTCAGACCGGCATTCACCGTCGAGCTTGCGACGCCAGATTGCAAGATTTGTATCCGAGCCGTAGATCTGAGTTAAAACTGACAGATCATTCGATGCGACGGCGCCTTTTGACGGTTGATCTATTGCAACAGCCGCGTAGTCACCTGTTGAGGCCTGACTAACATTCGCCTGCATTAGGCGCCCTCCCACACAGGAAAGGGATCGGGCAAGGTTTCCCAAAATTGGCGGCCCGCAAACATTTCTTCGTCATTGAGCAGACAGTCATCCAAAGCGCTGCGAACGCTCGGCTCATCAAGCCCCTGACCAATAAATACCAACTCTTGACGCATATCACCAAAAGGCTCTTCCCAACTCTTCTCAATGCTGGCTAGGTATTCAGGGTCATCGGGCCAGCGCGACCGAGGTACTGCGGACCAAAACATGCCCCCAAACCCATAACGGGCAATACCCCCGGCCTGACTCCACTGACCCGCAAACTCAGGCCGAGTCGCCAACCAAAAGTAGCCTTTTGATCGGAGCAACTTCCCGTAACGCTCGGTACCGTGGAGAAACGCGAAGAATTTTTCCGGATGAAACGGTCTTCGCGCCTGGTAGCTAAAACTGGAAATACCGTACTCTTCGGTTTCAGGTACGTGCTCACCCCGTATTTCTGCCAGCCACCCCGGTGCTTGCTGCGCGCGTTCAAAATCAAAACTGCCTGTACTCAGAACGGCATCGACATCGACGTTGCCGTTTGCAATAGGAATGATCTGGGCGTGCGTATTCAGCGTTTTCAGTATGGCTTCTAATCGGCTGACATCTTCACTCGACGCCAGGTCCGTTTTGCTCACTAAAATTACGTCGGCAAACTCAACCTGATCAACCAGCAGGTCAGCAACGCTCCGCTCATCCTCATCGCCGAGCGACTCCTGTGTATCCTGCAAGTATTTAGCTTCTTCGTAATCTTTCAGGAAATTGACCGCATCGACCACCGTGACCATCGTGTCAAGGTCGGCCACATCAGACAGTGATACCCCGTCCTCGTCGGCAAAGGTAAATGTCTCGGCCACAGGGAGCGGCTCAGAAATCCCTGTCGACTCAATTACCAAGTAGTCGAAGCGCCCAGCCTTTGCCAGATTATTAACTTCCTCCAGCAGGTCTTCTCGGAGGGTGCAACAGATGCAGCCATTACTCATCTCCACCAGTTTTTCTTCACTGCGATTTAATGACACTTCATTTTGAACCACCGCAGAGTCGATATTGATCTCACTCATGTCATTGACGATAACTGCAACCCGCTTACCGTCGCGATTGTTCAAAATGTGACTGAGAACCGTTGTTTTTCCAGCGCCGAGAAACCCTGAAAGAACGGTTACCGGTAACTTCTTCATCATTCCCATCGCGGTCAATCCTCTACCTCGTATAACCCAAAAATTTAATGATACAAAGTATCAATATGGAGCCAAAAAAATAGCTTAGCCAAGTAGCGTTAAGAGGGGCTATGGCAATCCAACGAACGACAGGTTCGCATATTGGCGATATGACTCGCGGCAATGATTGATGCGCCAACGATCGTCATCGGCGTCTCAAGCGCCTCAGTCCCCACCAGAAGCGGAAACAGCAAAATAGCGATACCCAGGACCCCCAAAGCCAATATCCAAAATCGTTTATGGCTTCCACAACCCATTGTCAGGGCAAACATACTGACCGGCACTGCAAACATAACCGCGAGTTGATGCACCCACTCCTGCGCAAAATAGCTGACTAACACGCTTGGAAAGAGCACGAGTGCAACGGGCAGGAGCAAGCAGTGGACAAGACATACAACAGATAAGCCGATCGCCGCAGAGTCAGCGTTCGCCCGAGACAGGAAACTAGCGTTACTAAACATATTCATAAAACCACAATGCTCTTAACGGCATTCGCCGCAGACACCGGAAAATTCCAGTTGTCGGGAACTCAATTTAAACCCTTCGGCGCCTGCAACATGATTCAAAGAATCCATCATTGCCTCAGACATTTCGACTTCTTTTACGCGTGCACACTGATCACAGATTAGGAAATGGACTCGCTGAAAGTGCTTTGGGCAACAGTCAATGTGGGAGCATGCAATGTACTTTTTAGAACTTACCAACCGGTGAGCCAGTTGTTGATCAACCAAAAAATCGAGGATTCTATACATAGACATCGCGGGCATCGCTTCCTCGCGCTCTGCATTACATATCTCAAGCAATCCATAAGCGGATATGGGTTCTGATACTTCGACCAACGCCCGCAAGACTTGGCGCCTTAGTGGCGTAAGTCGCGAACCCCGATCGCGACAACGGCCCTCGGCTTTTGTAATCACAGACTCTAGATATGACACGTGCATCCCTCTTAATGCACTAATGATACATTATATCTTTAATGACAGAAACCGACATCGTACGGCGTCACTAGCGAGTACTCAGATGTAAAAGACCGGGTATGAATCGTAGCTACTAACGTTGAAGCAAAGCATGAGTAACGTTGAAGCAAAGCGTGAGTGCCGATCTACAACGCTAAGACCTCAGTTAAAATCGCTTCGAACTGTTGAGGGTTTTCCATGTGCGGCAGGTGCCCCGAATCCCTCACAAAATATTCTTGGCGCTTGGGGAGCAGTCGTTGAATTTTCTCCGCAAACGCCGCATAAACCACAACCGTATCGCTATCACCCCAAATCGTCGTCACTGGTATCTCAGAGGCCTGCAGCATCGAGTGAATGCGATCTAACTCCTGCGAATCATGATTTTTACGCGTCGAGATCAGCGCCCGAGCGAAGCCTTTGTGCACTAAGAGCTCGGCATACCGATCGTCCCAGTCTTGAAAATTCGTGGGATCCTTAAAGTCTGATAGCTGACCTGCGGGTAGCTCGGGATACTTCGCAACCAACGCATCCACCTCCTGCTGGCTGACTGAAGTATCGTCTGCTCGCTTTACCTCGCGAAAACCCGAGGATGCAACGTAGACCAGTCGCGCCACGCGCTCGGGGGCAATCCCTGCGATTTGAGAAACGACACGGCCACCATTTGATAAGCCAAAGAACGCAGCACGCTCGACACCCAACTTATCGAGAAGCTCTAATACCTGCGTTGCAAAAAGATGATCGGTATACGGCACATCCGGATTATCCGAAAACCCCCTGCCGTAAAGATCAAGCATAATGACGCAACGACCTTTGCTTGCGAGGAAGTCATAGGTTGGGTCCCAAATGTACGACGGCACCGAAAACCCGTGAACTAGGACGTCAGGCGTGTCGCAATTTACTCGATCCGTTTTGCGATAATACGTAAAGCCCTCAGAGAGCCGTGTGAATACGCCACCGGAGGGCAAGATAACGGACGCTCTAAAATCCGCCCCTTTAACCACTGATTCGTAATGCTGATCGCCCATGACTGGCGCGACGAAACCTACTAGCAGGCTCGCTACGAGTGCTTTCGACCAAGTTAAAACTGCGTTCACAAAAACCCACCTCGCAAAAACAATGTATGCCCCCTCATATGACGGCAGGGGCAGTCAGTGTGATATCGGCGTTAGACCAAACTTTTTTCCATGCATCGTGAGCGCTCTCAGCTGCCGCAGACTTACCTTGCGCCTCTAGAGCTGTCGCTAGACCAAATAGAGACCAACCATTATTTTGGTGCCATCTCAAATCGCGCCTAAATACAGCTTCAGCCTCGGCAGCACGACCGGCCTTTAACAGTGCAGCACCCAAATACAAACGCATAGATTGTGGCCAATCAGGCGGCTCCGTGTAGTTATTCGTATCCTCTAATGCCACACCCTTCTCGAAGGCAGAAATAGCACCGTCTAAATCACCTTGTGCCATTTTTATCTCACCCTCAAGCGCATGCGCTGCGAGTGCCAACAACTCAGCTGTTGCCGTAGCACCCGCGCGATTCACTGACACATCGGGCGATGCCGCAATGCGCTCGATATTCGCTAATTCTTCGGTGGCGTTTACAAAATTGCCCTTAGCGACGTGCGCACTGCCCTTCACGTAGGACAGAACACCGGTCAGATAGGGCGTCGAATTGGTAAGTGGTTCAATGGCGAGCACTTCATCCCACTTGCCAAAAATCTTCAACGTGACCCAGGGCGCAGCGACACGCTTTTGCATCCTTCCCATTGGTGTGCCGTGACGACTAATAGCTTCTGCCATTTGCTTTGCCGATTTGATAGCAAGCTCTGAGCTACCCTGCATGGTCGCTGCATAGCGAACAAAGTCGAGTGCGTGCCCAGCATGTATTTTGTGCGACAGTGGGTAGGTGCCTATATTGGGAAGCGGTCGATCACCCCAATGCTCTGCGAACTCTTTATCCACGGCGAGCGAGCGAAGATTGTTGTCAATGGCTCGCTGATAATCACCCACACGAACGAAAATGTGCGCGGGCATGTGCACCACGTGCCCCCCAATGGGCAGAGTTGCCTCTAAAGCATCCGCAGACACCATAGCCCGCTCGGGTTCAAGCGATGCTTCGATGAGGTGAATATGAAGATGGTAAACCCCAGGGTGTGGATCGCCAGTGTTGATCACATGCTCAAGCGCCTCGGCGACGGCCAACGTCTCGCCTTTGGCATCACCGTTTTTGTCCCAATAATCCCAGCGCCGAATCGACATAAAGCTACCGGCATAGAGCGCCGCGATATCGGGATCATCTGGGTACTGCTCATTCAAACTACGCATCGCTGCAAGATAAGCCTGATCCCGCTCGCGGGGATCAGGAATACTTTCAGCATCATAGAAAACAAACAGCGCCTTGATCAGCGAGGCCTCCATTGCGGTGGCACGATCGATACGAGCAAGCGCCGCTTTAATGGCTTTTAAACCTGCACCTTGAGGATCATCGGGCATCTGTGCGTAACGGGAATTGGGGTTGGGTCCTGCCGCGTGAGCAATTCCCCAAAAGGGCATGGGATGCTCTGGCGCTAGCCTCGATGCTTCTTGGTACGAAGCAATGGACTCGGGGAAATAAAAACCCCAGGCAAAGCGTAAGCCTTGATCAAAAAATTGTTGCGCCGCCGTGTCACCGACAGAGATGGTCCGCGAGTAGGAACCCGACTTAGGCATCAGGATTGCAGACGACGATGTCTCTTGGCCAAACGCGGTACTCGAGGCAATTAACAGCACACTCACAAACAAGCGCTTCAAAAATATCATGCCCACCTCACGTAGATTATTTTGTTCTATTAAGCCTAACGGTAACCCGCGCGGCTCGGGGGCGCCAGCATTCGCGACCCGCCACCCTGTCACGCTCAGCCTCATATCCACCTCTCGCTTACAACAATCGCGTTCTGATACACGCGTGCTGATAATCGATGGCGTAATCGTCGAAAAAAGCAGTTCAGTCAGTTGGTTTGAGTTCTTATGCGAAAAATAGCTAGGTCGACTTTAAGCAGTGCTGTGAAAGCGCATCACAGGCTTACGGTCGACCTCAACACGTTATTGGCACTGCGCAACCAGTTGCAGTTAATGTCCGTAACTGTCTAAGGTCTGAAGGTGCAGCGGGCTTGGGTTTTACCGAAAGACAAATTTGGCCGCGACCTTGGATAATTGGGAGTCAGCGCGAATGGAACAAACAAATCGAACCGGTTTTGCAGACGCCGTTACTCAGCAGAAAACTCGCATACCGGAAATCTATGGCAGTGTGGACTTCAACCAGTACCCCGAGCGCTATGTCTCCGACTTTAATCTCGACGCGCTTCGACCCTCGAGACACCGCGACTACTGTGAACGCGTTCTTCAAAACGCTGACCTGAGGGACCGAATTCGCAAATACACGATGATGGGTGACGCGGTGGCCGATGCCTATGCGGCGTTAATACCTAAATACGGATTCAGAGCATTGGTGACGATGCTTGAAACAGCCTGCGAAAAGGGGCTTGAGAACGTGGAAGATCCACCCAAGGAGCTCAGCGATTTCATAGGCGCCATGGAAGCTACGCCCGACTGGGTGGATATGGCGCTTATTGAAGAAGGTGCCAAGCACGAGCGTGTCCCACTTGCCACGATATCCCCCTTTGCCATCCGCGGCGCGTTCATCGCCACTTTTATGAATAAGTACACTGCCCTGCCAATGACAATGACGGGCACGCTAACTGATGACAAATCAGTTCGCCGGGTCTTTGAGACCGCCAGCTTTTTTACAGCAACGGCCATGCCGCATGCGATGGCGCGTTTTAACCCTGGCTTTAAGGCAGCTGCAAAAGTGCGGCTCATGCATTCCATGGTGCGCTTTAATATCATGCGAACCGGAAAATGGGATGTATCCACATACGGCATTCCGATTCCGCAGGTTGATCAGATGCCGGCGGGGCTTATCGGTATCTTTCTGCTGTCCTACAAGCTTTTGGCGCAAGGTCGTACCGATTTCACGCCCGCCGAGCGTGCGCGTGTTGAAATGGCGAGATACCGATGTTTCCTATTGGGTCTGCCCGAAGAACTTTTAGGTGAAACACCGCAGGAAATCGTTGATCTAATGACAGCGAGGGGTATGTCTCTGCGCGAGACCTATGACGATGAAACGTGCGGTGAATTGGTACGAGGTACGATGGATGCCGAGCTGTTCACTGACCCGAGTGCAATGGGGCGCTTCCATCGATGGATGGAACGCGGTTTTTCTAAATACTTCCTGATAAAAAACTTCTGCGAAGGTAAAACCGCTCGCGCAAACGCCATGGGCGTGCATTTTGGCTTTAATGACAAAATTGCCACAGCCTGCGCGCTAGCTACCATCGTAGGGAGCTCCAATCTTTGCAGTGTCGGCATGAAAATCCCGGTAATTCGCAATTGGCTCGACCAGCGATTAACGCGCAAGTTGGAACAGTTACTTAAAACCTACGGCCACGCCGATTTTATTACCGATGCCAGCGAGTACAAGCTAGTAGGTGCCTCGCCGTCGGTGGGTAGCTAGCGGCTTTCAGCGCTTAAGCCCGCGGGTTGAATCCCGCACTTTGACTACCGCCCTTCAAATACTGGGGCGCGCTTTTCGATAAATGCTTCAACCGCGTTTTTATGATCATCAGTCCCGCCGCAATGGATATGGTGCGAGGCTTCCAAATCGAGACAATCATGAACATCGGCCGATGTAAGGGCGCGTGCAAGATTCTCTTTCATGTAACTGTAGGCAACCGTGGGGCCGTTGGCTAATTTCTGCGCTATGCCGGCCGCACTTTCCTGCAACGCTTCAGGCTCAACCACCCAATTGGTGAGACCCAAGTCCTCAGCCTCTTTTGCACTGATTCGATCGGAGAGGAAATACAGTTCGCGCGCTTTGGCGGTCCCCACAAGCTGCGACATAAAGAGCGAACCGCCGTAATCCCCCGCAAAGCCCACTTTGGCAAACGCCGTTGTCATAAACGCGGTCGATGACATGATTCTCAGATCACACGCGAGGGCAATCGAAAGACCTGCACCTGCAGCCGGCCCCGGTAAGACCGCCAGGGTGGGCTTAGGCATTTTATACAGTCGACCACTGGTGGCGCGCTGGTTTAAGCGCTGCCTCTGAATGAGCGTATCCAACGTACTTTTTGCGCCGTTGGAATTTGTTTCTGACATGGCTTTCACGTCACCGCCGGCACAAAACGCAGCCCCTGTTCCTGTGATAACCACGCACCGAACCTCGGGATTAATTTCCCCATCGGCGAGCTGACTACCCAGTGCCTGAAGAAGCTCACTCGATAGCGCATTTCGTGCCTCGGGTCGATTGAACGTCAGAGTGAGAATGCCTCCCGTGAGATTCGCAAGTAAGTGATCTGTTCCCGTATCGATTACCCCTGACGACATTTTCCCTCCCAATTCTCTAAGGACCGCTCAACAAAAATTAAACTCTACGCCACAGACACTGACAACACGATCGCGTCGACTCAAGCCAAGCTCGTCTGCAACGGCGCAGATAGCCCGAAAGTCTAGGGTGTCAAAGTCGATGGCTCTGAGTGCTGGCTCGTTGGATTTCGAATCGAGAACAAAACGAATCTCGGTATTTCCCAGCGACAAGCACCAATGTTTGCCGTCTTGCTGCAGCGCTTTACCATAAGCTTTGGCCCAGCAATTTCCTGTCTCCCGCGGGCTATCCGAAGCTATCTCCACAGCCTTTATGTCACCCACATGTCTCGCCGCGCGTGCCTCCCAACCATCACCCGCCCACAGCCATGACTCAGGCGGTGTCATTTCGTCGAGAGAAGGAATGGCGCCAGGAACGTCTTTAGGGTGCAAATGAATAGCCTTTGCGACGCCGCGATCATCTGAGAAAACGGTGCGAATGCCTGTGTGTTCGAGCCGCTTTTTCTCACGCTCAAGATCTTCCACCTGTACGATCACCATATAACCGCCATCAGTGCCGCGCCGCTCTAAGAAACGACCCGCTGCTGCGCCTGGCTGAGCAGGACTGACCACCTCAAGGAAAGTATCGCCAACTGTGTAGAGCCGATTTTGTAGCCCGAAGTAAATGATCTCACGATCGATATAACCCTCAGCACAACCTAACAGCCGACACAGCGTCTCATCAGCCATCATAAGGTCTGAAGAAGCCAGGGCTACTTGTCTTATCCGCATCCACTACCCCTCACCTTTTGCAGGTTACTGCTACCGCGGAATCGCTACACTCTCCACCACAACTCGCCGCATTCAAATAGTGCGCACATCAAAATAGAGCGCTTCAATTCGCGCAATTATTATGTCCACCGTCACTCGTCCTTCTCGATCACGGCACCTCGTGACCCAGTGCGGACTCGTAAAGAAAGAACCAATCCTGTCGGTCAAGCTCTACCTTCTCGGCGTCGGACAGCATGGAAATTCTCTCCAGATTATTGGTTCCCATCACCGGCGTAATCCTCGCTGGATGAGCTAATAAAAATGCGGCAGCGACCGCCGCACGGTCAACATCAAAGCGCTTAGCAATGGCATCGAGGCGACGCGTCAACTCATTCGATGCAGTCATCAAATCGCCTCCCCCGAGAGGCGACCACGCCATGACCACATGATCGTGTTGTTGATGAAACGCCAGATCACCATTGATAAAAGGGGACGTTTCTTTGAGGCTTAGCTCGATCTGATTAGTGACCAGTTTGTGCCGCATAGCGGACTGGAGTAACTGCCAATCCCAGGGTCTAAAATTGGAAACCCCCACAGCACGCGCTTTTCCGTCATCAATCAAAGCATCGAGCGCTGACCCGGTCTCGTGATGGTCCATTAGCGGGTCGGGGCGATGAATCAGTACGACGTCGACAAAGTCGGTTCCTAAGGCTGTAAGCGACTGGTTCACACTCTCGTGAATATGCGCTCTGGTTGTATCGTAGTGCTTTACTCGTGCGCCTGAGTGACGACCCGCGTCAATAACGATGTCGCACTTGGTGATAATTTCCATTTGATGGCGAAGAGAGGGATTAGCTTTCAGCGCAGTCCCCATCACGTCTTCTGCTGTGTAGCCGCCGTAAATATCTGCCTGATCAAAGGTCGTAATACCCTGGCCAAGCGCCGCCTGAATTTTAGCTTCAACGTGCTTCACTGAAATATCAGCATCATCCGCTAAGCGCCACATTCCATAAACGAGCCGGCTGAATTCCAATCCATCAGCAATCTGAAGACGTTCCATAGTTTCCCCTTCAAGTGTGCCAATCAGTCTACGCCTTAATCATCGTAAAGTGTTGCCCGATCGTCCCGTGAGGCACTGACAGCTCTGGTAGCCTTGACACAACCGTCAGGGTTGGCGATAAAGACATTAAGAGATTGAGGTTTTTCATGATTGAATTTCTAAACCCAGATGCGGCCGTTGGTGTTGAGCAAACACCCTACAATTTGTCGGTGTCCGTCGACGGTAGTGCGCAAACGACCATCGGCTTGTTGGCCAATGGATTCCCTGACTCCGTGGAATTTCTTAACCAAGTTGGCGAGGCCGTAGCCCGTCGCAGACCCGGCATCAATCTCAAAGCCTATAACAAAGGAAATGCCACCATCGCTGCACCTGAGAAGCTGCTTGGGGAAATTGGTGGCGACTGCGTTGGCGTCATCGCAGCCTACGGGCACTGAGGCTCCTGCACTACCGGCACCGTGCGTGACGGCATAAACCTCGCAAAACTGGGTATTCCTGCAGTGGCACTAGTCACCGAGGAGTTTTGGTCCCAAGGCAACTTTGTTGCCGAATCACTCGGCATGTCTGACGTGCCTCGTGTTCAACTCCCCCACCCTGTTGCCGGTACGGGTTCTCAGAATATGACAGCGGTTGCCGATTCAGTGGCCGAGCAAATTCTGACGGCGCTTGAGGCGACAAGTGACTGATATTCTCTCCGCACGCGACGAGGAAGCGGCTCTTGAGGAACTCCACCGTCTAGGCTGCACGGATGGTTTGCCGGTTGTTATTCCCACCGCAGAACGTGTTTCTCGAATGGTGCTGGCCTCGGGGCTCGATGCGGACATGATGCTGGGAACAATGGGGCCTGGACACGGCATTGCCACCGTCGAAAAGGTCGCGATTGCCGCCGTTATGGCGGGATGTAAGCCAGATTACATGCCGGTTGTCGTGGCGGCTGTTAAAGCCGTCATCGAACCCGAGTTCGACCTCACCGAAATGCAGGCCACCACGCACTGCACGGCACCCTTGATTATCGTCAATGGACCTGCGAGACACACCTGCGGACCTATTGCATCAGGCACGGGCGCCCTCGGCCCAGGCCACCGAGCGAACGCGACGATCGGTCGAGCGCTCAGACTCACTATGATCAATATTGGCAAGGCACGACCTGGCAGCTCTGATATGGCGCTCCTAGGTCATCCGGGAAAGTTCACCTTCTGTCTTGCAGAGGATGAGGAAGCCAGTCCTTTCACCCCACTTCACGTCAGCCGCGGCTTTGAGGCAGACGACAGTGTCGTAACTGTATTAGGTGCAGAGGCGCCCCACTCAGTTATCTATGCGGGTAATGGCGACGACCCCAATAGCTACAAATCCTTACTTGAGTTGCTGGCGATGGGACTTGCAAACCCCCCGAGTAATAACGGCACACTCACCGGCGGCTGCGCCACGGTCGTTCTTAACCCAGAGCACACAGCTATTTTGCATGGTGCCGGACTGACACGTGAGGACATCGCGCAAGAGCTGTATGAGCGTAGCTTTGTAGAAGCGAGTATCGTCAAGCGCCTATTCAGCCAATTCGCTGGGGCAAATCCGCAAGATCGCATGGCATTTAAAGGTCCGGAGCAAATTTTAATCCTGCAGGCGGGCGGCTCAGGCGTGTATTCGATGGTTATGCCATCTTGGTGTGTGGGAGCACACGCTAACGCAGCCGTCAGTGTTAAAGTGGAAGCTGATCTGTTCTGCGAGATCCCGGGTCTAGCAACTGCCTGAGTACCCGTGCCGATTAGAGGCGTCTCGTGTCTCAGTTAGCCAACACTTCGCCGGCTTCGCCGTTACCATCCAGCACAAACATCTCTGGGTTGAGGCTAAAGCGCTCTGTGTAGGTGAGCAACTGTTCGCGTAACGTGTCGATCGAGTCTTTGTGAATGAGTGTCACGGTGCATCCACCAAACCCGGCGCCCGTCATGCGAGCCCCCAAAACACCCTCAACGCCACTTGCAATGTCAACCAGACAGTCGAGCTCAGCACAGCTCACCTCAAAGTCGTCTCGCAATGACAGATGTGATTGCGTCATCAGCGCGCCAAATTGGGTCAAGTTTCCCGCCCCAAGGGCCGCTGAGGCATCAAGCACGCGTGCAGTCTCTGTAATAACGTGACGGCAACGGCGGTACACCACCTCAGACAGCTCGCCACCACAGGCCTCGAGTGCCTCAATACTTACATCCCGAAGTGCCTCAACGGTCGGATCCTTTTGTTTAAAGACTAAGACACCGTCCTCGCATTGTGATCGGCGCTCATTGTAGGCAGAGGACGCGAGCTCACGTTTGACCTCGCTGGAAATAATCACAATGCGGTAGTCACCCAGTGCCACAGGGATGCTCACATGTGACAACGTTCTGCAATCGAGCAGCAAAGCATGACCTTTGCGCCCAAGACCACTGGCGAATTGATCCATGATGCCGCACATAACACCGGCATAACGGTGCTCGACGCGCTGGCATAGAATTGCAATGTCGATACGACTCATCTCAAACTTGAAAATCGTTTGAAGCGCCACCGCGGTCGCAATTTCAAGTGCCGCTGAAGAACTCAGTCCAGCGCCCAAGTTTAAATTACCGTCGATCACTGCCTCAAACCCTGTCGAGATCAATCCAAGCAATCTCAGCTCTTCCACAACGCCTAAGACATAACACGACCAATGACCGGGTTCGGGCCTCTTAAAATCCCCCAACGAAACGTCAATCAGCTCGCCGAACCGGCTTGAGGCAATTCTAACTCGCTGATCCACTCGCGGACGGATACCTAGGTAGACCCCCCGGTCGACCGTCATAGGAAGAACGAAGCCGTCGTTAAAGTCGGTGTATTCACCAATGAGATTGACCCGCCCCGGCGCCATAATCACCCGGACGCCGTCCGCTGAACCAAAGGTATCTGAAAAATAAAGCCGAACCGTGTCGAGCATAGAGTCTTCTCAATGTGAGTTAGTACACGGGCCATAACACCGCATGGATGATCGCCTCCTCAAAGCTCCGCGTAAATTGCGCATGAAAACTACGATGTATCAAAAACTTCAACGCGTACATTTTGTGCCGATCTTGATGGCCTTGATGTTATCAGCTTGCGGCCTTGTGAGCGCAAAGCCCTACCCAGTCAGTGACCATTCCGATGGATCGCGGTTTTATAACCGAGATGGATCCGACAAGGGTTTAAGCGATATTAGCCGCTTCTTGTGGGAGAGTCTGTGGAATGAGTCGGAGTGGCCAGAAGCTCTTGCCAACCCCCCAGCACCGCCCATCCCCGATCGTGTTGAGCAGGGCATTCACACCACGCACATCAACCATGCAACGGTGCTGATACAGGTCGGCGGGCTGAATATCCTCACGGACCCGATTTGGTCCGAGCGCGCCAGCCCTGTCACCTTTGCCGGTCCGAAACGAATTCGACCGCCTGGCGTTGCGATCAGCGATCTGCCGGAGATAGATCTCATACTGATCAGCCATAACCACTACGACCACCTCGACACTGAGACACTGAAACAGTTGCGCCAGCGACAAAACAAGGAACCTGTCATCGTATCTGGCCTCGGCAATGCGGCATTACTGAGGTCAATTGGCTACGAACAAGCGATCGAACTCGATTGGCGCGACAGCACGGCTGTCGAGAATGCCACAGTGCATTTTGTTGAGTGCCAACACCGATCGGCTCGAGGTGTCTTCGACCAAATGCGGACATTGTGGGGATCCTTTGTCGTAGAGACGAGCGAGGGGAATATCTACTTTGCTGGGGATACGGGCTATTCGCCGCACTTCAAGGAACAAGGTGAACGCTTTGGCTCCTTCGCATTAAGTATTATCCCTATTGGCGCTTATGAGCCACGATGGTTTATGCAGGACATCCACTTAAATCCCAAAGAGGCCGTTCAAGCGCACATTGACCTTAACAGTAACCAGAGCGTAGGCATGCATTTTGGCGTCTTCCAATTAACCTGGGAGCCCGTGAATCAACCGCTAGTCGACTTAGATACTGCGTTGCGAGACGCCGAGATTGACGCGGAGAGCTTCTGGGCCTTGGAGCCCGGGCAAGCTCGGACCATCAGCCGCTGAGTGGGCGCTGACCCCAATCCATCCGGTGACAACAGCTTAGCCGTTAGCGCGTTTTGTAATGCACCTGTGAAACAGCGCGCAGTCTCGCGGCGCTCTCTTCTGGCGTTAAATCACGCTGCGGCTCAGCTAACATCTCATAGCCCACCATAAACTTTTTCACGGTCGCTGAGCGTAGTAAAGGCGGGTAGAAATGCATGTGCCAATCCCACTGGGGGTAGTCTGCCCCGTCCGTTGGCGACTGATGCATACCCGCTGAATAAGGGAAGCTGCACTCGAAAAGATTGTCATATCGGGTGGTCAGGTTCTTAATAATATCGGCAAGGGCGGAGCGTTCTTGTGTTGTCATCTCACCAAGATGACGCACCTGCCGCTTACACATCACAAGCGCCTCGAAAGGCCAATTAGCCCAAAACGGTACGAGAGCGACGAAACTTTGATTTTCACAAATAATCCGCTCACCGCGTTCCTGCTCGACCCGCCAGTAATCGCCCAATAATGTCCGACCCGTTTTTTCGAGGTGTTCTCGCATTCGCTCAGACTCGAGTCGAACCTCATCCGGGATACTTCGCTGCGCCCAAATTTGACCGTGAGGATGAGGATTACTGCACCCCATGATCTCGCCCTTATTTTCAAATATTTGAACGTGGTTAATGTTCTCTGTGGCGCTCAGCTCAAGGTACTGAGAGGTCCAGAGGTCCACCACTAAGCGGATATCTTCTACTGGCATCTCTGGCAGAGTTAGGTCGTGACGCGGCGAGAAACAGATCACCCGGCAAATGCCCGACTCGCCCTCGGAACGCAACAGTTCATGCTCATCGATGCGGTCCATAGACCCGTCAGGCAGCAGCGCGCTGAAGTCATTCTGAAAAACATGCGGCCCCGTGTAGACAGGGTTGCGCTCGCCACCGGCCCGTTCGTTGCCTGGGCAAAGGTAACAACCAGGGTCGAACGCAGCCCTCGAATCGCTGATCGTCGATTCTTGCTTTCCCTGCCAAGGACGCTGCGTACGATGTGGCGAGACCAATACCCAACGGCCGGTCAGCGGATTAAATCGGCGGTGAGAGTACTGGCTGGTATCGAAGGTGCCCAAAAGATGTTACTCAGCTCAAAAGAAGTTTAATCACGCTTTGCATACGCCCATCTTCGAGGTCTGCCGCGTCATGTCCTCCACAGTTAACCAGCTGTGCCACCACTTCGCTAGGCGTAATGTCCAATAATGTAAACCCGTTGATCTCCTGGGTCGCCGATAAGGTTTTGGTTCGTAACCAACCCGGTTGATTCGCTAAAATACCCCTCGCAAACGACGGCCAGGTAGCGGTAGACGTGCTGACGGGACCGACCAACAACGAGATCACGGGGCCGCCAGGAAGATCCTCAGCTCCCGATGCTTCAATCGCAATTGCGCCTTGCGCATGGATATCACCCGAAAACGTAAACCGAGAACCTTGTCGTGACGAGAGCGCCTTCACCAATCGCTGGTGCTGTAACCACCAGCCTCGCTGCCATAGGTATTTTTGTGCACGCGTCGTGAGCGCACCTTTGGTGGCACCATCGAAGTTGAGTTCGTTGGTAACCAGACCTTCAAACCCTCTCGGCGCAACAACATCGGGATACCATTCGCGCCATTTACCTGCCGTCCAGCCTATCGGATGCGACGGTACTAGCGCGAAGTGTTTAGCTGGAGAGCGGTTGATGCGACCAAGCACCCACTGTTCGATCGCTTCCGGGAACAGTCGTGCATTGTTTATATCCTGACCCTCGCGGTTATCCTCCGTAACATCCAAGCTGTCGGTCAAGGACAGCTCGCCTGCGCAATCGAGTAACGGAGCCTCGAATAGGTTTCCATATTTGAACAAGCCAAACGATCTAGCGGCATCAGGTGCCGGCGCGTAGGGCAGCGCAGGATAGTAGAGGTCAGCGACGGCGCTGTGCGCGTCACGGCTGAACGCGTCAGCTGGAAAGGTGACAAGATCTTTTTCCGCGTCGTCGTTCTCAAAGTAATCGTGATCATCGGAAATAAAGAAGACGGGGGTAGATCGGAATCGTGTGCCGTATAGCTCGGCAATCTGCTCGTCAGCAATGCGCTTGAGCACAGCCTCGTTCGCCGATCCAATTAACGGTAAATCTCGATCAAAGGTCCCGTATTTGACGCGAAGATAAGCGCCAATAACCCAGCGAATCAGCGCTGATTTGCGACGCCCCAGAGGCGGTTTACTACCGCCACGAAGATCCCAATAAATATGATCGCCAATGGCAATGACTGCATCAGGCTCTCGCGACAGCAGGTCATCAAATAGCCTCTGACGAAAGGCATGCGGCTTGAAGTACTCAAGACCATTAAAGCCAAATGCGTCACCCCCTCCCGCGCAAGTAAATGTAGCCAACCTGAGCGCGTCGACATCGGCATCTTCTGCAGGAAAGGTACTAAGGGACCACGCCTCGCCCACCCACGTTTCGCCATCAATGAGCTGCAACTTAAATTGGGTATCGGGCACGAGGTCTTCTATAAAAAAGGACCAGTGGCATCCATGAGTGTCGCGTTTCGTACCCGCATAGACCTGGTCGTTAACACGCAGAAAAAGCGCGTCAGCAGGCTTAACAATGGAACAGGTTAGTGCGATCGTGGTGTCAGTTACACTCGGCAAAATATGCCTTATCGTCTGACGAGCGCCCGGGGTGCATCCGACCAAGCTCAGAAGCGGAGCACATGCTGCGGCGCCAGCAAGTAGTGTTCGACGAACTAACTTCACCTACAAGAGCACCTTAATACGAAACACCCTTTCAGCAGCGAGCCTCGCCAAAATGCGTTGCTTAATACCAATGTCAGGCTACCGCCTCGATTCTTGCCGGCACAAACTTATGGTGTGGCGTACCCGCAAATTTATCGCAGTCGGCAAGCGACGTTAGCTCATTGGGCGCAACACCCGATCGCGTGCCATCCTCATTATCGAGACCAAAACCATTCGGGATTGCGACATGACCCGGCAACATTCGGTCAGTCACCTCGACTCGGGCCATCGCGGACCCGACCGCCGTCACAATACGTGCTTGATCACCAGTCTCCAGGCCAATATCAGCCGCATCGTCTGGACTGATTCTAAGCGACCCGTCGGGATCCTTCCGGCGCCAGCCAAAATCACGGTAAATGGTATTGGCGGTGTAATCTCGACGCTCGCCCGCACTGAGTGCAAACGGGAACTCGGTTGATGCCCTTTGTATAGGCCCTGCTTCGAGAACCGACAGCTCATCGAGCAGCGAGGGCAATGCCAGTTGGATGCCTCCCTCTTGCCCCATTCTTTCCCACGCAGTCGACATGTCGTCTCGCGAGAATACGACACCGGAGTGGCCGGCAATAATGGCATCAAACAGCTTTTCGGCCTGCGTGATCGGGTCACCTTCATAGCCGGCACGCGCCAAGCTCGCGCTGTCTCGCATGGCAAAACCGAGCGTCAGTGGCCACATAACCGCGCCCTCTTTTGCCCCCTCGGGTAATACTTCGCCGAGCGTTCGATAGAGAATAACCGGTGCAAGTTTGGACACCATGCCGTCCTCGGCCATCGCCTGCATGAACCGTTCGCGGAACGCCGCTCTCCCCCCATCTCTTAATAAGCCGCGCAGCTCGTCCACCAACTCGGTTGGCATCACGCCTGCCGCCTCAACAAGGCGCGCGTGAATCTCAGCCTCTGACAGCGACTCTCCCAGTGGTTCGAACAGTGGCTTTCGTAAGTGAAAATAATTTTCAGGGAATTCAAAGTTGAAGAATGTTGCCTCCCACTTCTCAAACTGGGTAGAGGCAGGTAGTACGTAATCGGCCTCACGTGCGCTTTCGGTCATCGCGATATCGATGGCCACCACCAACTCCATTGAGCGAAGCGCCTCGCGCATGCGGTTGCTGTCAGCCAATGAGTGCACGGGATTCGCTGACTCGATGAGCATGGCGCGGTAACGGTCGGGATGATCCGTGAGAATCTCATCAGCAATAACATTACAGGGCACCATACCGCTGATAATGGGTGCCTTAGCCACAGGCGTTTTACGAGAGCTCCGACCACTGCCCGCGATATTCTGTAAGTACGCAGGCACATACTGACCGCCTTCCTTGCCAAAGTGTCCGCAGAGAACCCAAACCAGTTTTTCAAGGTAGCTAATGAGGGTTGAGTGGTGATTCATCTGAACCCCCAAGTCCTCGAACATGGCCATGCCTTTGGCATTCGCAATGGCGTCTACCGCTGTACGGACTTCCTCCACCGTCAGCCCGGCATGCGCGCAATAATCCGCTACTGAAATATCAGCAAAGGCACTTTTGATCTCCTCAATGCCTTGCGTGTGCTCCTCGACCCACGCTGAGGCATGGCGCTCGTCCTGAATGAGCATGGCCACCATTGCTGCGAGCATCCATGCATCCGTTCCGGGTTTCACTCGAAGGTGAATGTCGGCCATTTTCGCCGTTTCCGTCACCACCGGATCGACAACAATCATGGTTTTACTCGGGTCTTTCGCGAAGTCGCGCAGGAATACACGCGCTCTGGGAATACCGTGGGTGTGCCAGGGGTTTTTACCTAGAAAAAACGCAACGTCGCAGTGGTGGAAGTCCCCTTTGACCATGGACCCAAACATCTGACCGTTGACCCAAAACTCACCGGTCTTTTCCTGCGCCAATGCACTGGAGCGGTAGACGCTACCCAGTACTGACCGAGTCGCACTTGAGTAGGCGCCGGGCAAGTGATTTCCCTGACCGCCACCACCGTAATAAAAGATCTTGTCACCGCCGTGTGTATCGCGAATGGCGGCGAAGCGCTCCATGATTTCACGGGTCGCTGTGTCCCAATCGATCTCCTCGAACGAGCCGTCGGACTTGCGCCGGAGGGGCGAAGTTATGCGGTCTTTGCCGTTTTGATAGTGATTTAAGCCTGACGCCTTCTGGCAGAGGTAGCCTTTCGACGCGGGGTGATCCTCGTCCCCACGAATACGCACAATCTCGCGATCACTTTCGCCGCCGGCCTGAACTTTGATGCCACAGTTCAGCTCACAGAGGATGCATGCGCTGGTCATCCATTCTTCGTTAGACATGATTAATCTCCGAGTGTTTTGGGCAACGCTACCTCGTTATTATTTATTTACGTTGGGAAAACAAGACTATCTCATTGCAGGTCAGACAACAGCCTTTTATGGATTATGGCGCCTGCATGGGAGACGGCAATCAAGGCGGGTTAGCAACTAAAGGGCCGCAGCGTCGCTGCGCGATGCCCTGCAGAAGCGCCTAGCTACAGATCCCGCATGAGCCTTATCGCTAGCTGCTGTGGTTTCGCGCCGTTGGCAAGCGAAACGGCCCGACGTGTGGGCACGTAGCGGTCTGGTCCCTCTGGATTATTTGGCTCTTCTGCTTGGTTGTCTCAGAGACATACCATGTGCTGACTTAATCACTGTCCACGATGGGGTTCGCCGCTTTCACATAAGCACCGTCTTTATCGATTGCCCAGTTCCCGGTCGATCGCTTGAGTTGCTCCCGCGAGGCAATGACCCGAATAAACGGGTGGTTAGGATCCTTCGCTTCGAAGTGATTAACGTAATGAACAATCAATTCTCCCAGCACCGTGTCATCAAAAATCAGTGCATCCGAATAACCCGCTTCATAGTCGCCCGGCTGCGCGGTAATGGCTTCTGAATAAAACGACTTAAGATCCTCGAGCGCCATTTTTAACCACAAAGGCTCAGGGAACGACTGCGTAACGTCATCAGCCCAGGACGTCAAACCCTCAACGATGTCGGGAATAGGAGACTCACATACCCCAACCGTTGTGCGTCCTCGCCGCTTTAAACTAAGTTCATACCAAGGGGTTAACGCACCGACTTCTTGAGAAAGACGTCCCAGCCAGGACTCGTCATCGCGCTTGCGCTGAAAACTCACGGGGCAGGCAGGCGGTGGTGTATCGATGTCAGGGAGGTCGATGGGATAGTCCTTGAGAACCGGCCCCTGCTCAGCGTCGAGTAATGCCAAGGCACGCTTTATGACCCCGGTTTGAAAAGCTTTATCAGAAGGTTTCCCAAGTGGTCTACCCAACGGAAAACTGACCCAGAGAATACGCGGTGGCTTCATGGCCTCGGCAATTTCACGGAACAGGGCAATGCCCGCGGTCTGAATGCCCTCAGACTCAAGGTAGTAGGAAATACCGCAGACAGTCCTCGAGCAGTTGGGACAAACAGGGACAATGAAGGCGGCATCAACACCGTCAGCCTTCAGTAGCTTTGCGAGACCTCGCACATTGGCTTCGTAGACATCGGGCAGCATACCGCCACCCATAAAACTGTAATTGACGTCCGCGAGACGACCAATGACTCCCTCTGACTCAAGCTCTTTGAATCGATCAACAGGGAACACCACGTTGATATCTTCCTGAAAACCGCTTCGGTCGTAATTCACCGAGGCGTGGGTCATTAAGATGTCAGACGAGGCAAGGTCTCTCGGTAAGGCTCGGTAGCTCGAATCGGCAAATTCGAAGTTAGTGTCCTCGCGAAAATTAAGCCCTGCGGTGGTGATGATCGCGATTTTCTTTTCCGAGAGAGGCTTAGTGTTTGCCACCCAGGGGAGCTCACCCAAGGGAGGCAGTAGCTTGCTCATTAGGTGATTGCGCTCGTACTCAGGCAGATCCACTAGCTTTACCATCGCGATACAAACCCCACGTTACGTGTCCAAACCAAGCAGTAGTCGTCGTGTCTTACGATGAAGGAACGGAAGAATCATCAGCACGACGCAGCCAAGCGTAATTTGCGCGATGAGCCAGAGATCAAACTCGAGCACGGCACCTCCGAGAACCGCATAGATACTCGCTCGAATCGGTGAAGCAACCATCATAGTCATTACAAACTTTGCAAACTGAAATCGGACCGCGCCCGCCACGATGGTCATGGGGCTCTGTGGCCCGAGCGGGTGCACTGTGATGAGAAAAAGTGCGGGCACCCCACTGCGCGACAAAATGCGTTGCATCCGCTCGTTTTTGTCACCCAGTCGCTTCGTGACCCAGTCACTTCCCAGGTAGTAACCTAATCCGTACTGAACGACGCCCGAGAGCGTCAGCCCTACGCCTCCCCAAATGATGGCTTCAGTCAGCCCAAATGCGACGCCACCGAGCGTGAGTACGACGTGTGTTGAGAGGCCGAGAAAAAGCCGAATCACCACGAGAACCACGTAGGCCAGAGGGCCCCACCAGCCTATGGCGTCAATCCAATCACGAAAATCATGAACCGAGTCGAGTGTCAGCTCGATACCAAAATAATCAGCCAATAGACGGCCGACCATCACTAGCGCTATCAATGCGCCAATAAAGGTAAAGAGTGGCAACCACCCTCTCATGAAAAACCTCGCAAAACGCACCTCATAAATAGCGATCCCTCAAGCGGTGCGCGCTAATACCTGACAGCGGAGCAATAGCCGCCGCTGTGAAGGGTCTATCGACGTTCGCTTGTGCAGACACCGTCGATTATCCCAAATGATCACATCACCTGGCGTCCAGTTCTGCTCGACAACGAAACCGGCGGGAATCGCATAGGACCACAACTCATCGAGCAAAGCCTCACTTTCATCCAACGACAGACCGGGAATGTATGCCCACTCGCGACGCCCTAGATACAAACAAGCCTCCCCCGTCTCATTATGTTTTCGAACGATCGGATGAACGGCACCCGGCGCATCTCGAGGATCATCAAACCGCTCGAAACCCGGCCTTAACTTGCCAACACTGTCGTGCGCCGCATTGTGCTTTATCGTCAAGCCGTCGATACGCTGGCGTAGCGTATCGGGCAGCGACGCGAGCGCCGCGCGCTGATCGGCAAAATAGGTATCGCCGCCATTTTGCGGAATCTCAACACCGAGCAAGACACTGGCGGGCGGGGGTAGCTCGACGTAGGTCATATCGGAATGCCACGTTGCTTCGGCGTCACCCAAGCCGCCGATGGGTTTCCCGTCGACCTTGATATTCGAGATAGGCGTCACGAAGAGATTGCCCAGCCGCGCCTTTTGCTCCTCGGTCATACGCCCTGTAGGAATTTGCTCCAGTGGTCCAAAGCGCTGGCTGAACGCCTGAAGCGAGTCCTTGTTGAGTGTCTGTCCTTTAAACCGGAGCACACCGAAGGTTAACCATGCGTGGTAAATCGCTTCAAAACCGTTATCTGTGAGGTTCGCGAGATCGACACCTGTGATATCTGCACCAAAACCGTTGCAATCAGGACCTTGGCAAATAGGAAACACGTTCATCGGTCGTTGGCCTTTCTGTTATTAGCTATGTCGCACTAACGATTACGGTTATACGATGTAGGGACATTTGTGGCCATCTCATTTTGGCCAATGGCAAATAATATGGCATGCGCTATGTCAAAATAAAAGAGCGCTCATTTGAGAAGGAAGCACCTCACTAATGAACATCGACGGAGCCTGCCATTGCGGCAACATTACCTGGAAAGCGGTTGCGAACCCCGACATGGTCGCCATCTGTTACTGCACCGACTGTCAGACTTTCGGATCATCAGCCTTTCAATATACCGCCCGTATCAAGCGCGATGACTTCGAAATCACTAGCGGGAAACTGAAAGAGTACGGAAAGCTCGCCGACAGTGGTAACGAGCGCTATTACAGTTTCTGTGGCGATTGTGGCTCGGGTGTGCATACCAGCAACATCGATGGTCAAGGCTTGTTGTCCCTGCGCTTGGGTGGCTGCCACCAGAAGGATTTACTGCCTCCCAAGCTACAGATTTGGTGTTGTTCCGCCCCCTCCTGGGTATCGGTGGAGAGCGATATCAAACTCGACAAGCAAGGCTAGAGAGCTGTTTATCGGGATCGTTTATCTACCGGCGTAACCTAGCTGTCGCCAGGCCTCAAAAACGGCAACCGCAACGGCGTTCGATAGGTTGAGACTTCGGCTACCCGGCAGCATGGGTAAACGAACAATATGACTAGGGTCAAAGAGTGCAAGCAACTCGGGTGACAAGCCTTTGGTTTCGGAGCCAAAAACCAGTGAGTCACCGGGCTGGTATGTGAGATCGGAGTGAGCCACCTCGCCACAGGTCTCTACCGCGATGAGTCGACGATCCCCGTTAGCATCAACATAACTTGGCAGCGAGTCCCAGGTTCGAACATTGGCAAACTCATGATAATCGAGCCCTGCACGGCGCAGCCGTTTGTCGTCCATCTCAAACCCCAGAGGCTTGATGATATGAAGCGACGCCCCCGTATTGGCACAGAGGCGAATGATATTGCCCGTATTGGGCGGAATCTCGGGCTGGCAAAGTACGATGTGCAGCGTCGGCTCGCTCATTAAAAAAATCCCGTTTTTAATTCGGTGTCCGCAAGAGACACGAGGCCACCTGAGCGAGCGACGAATACCCTACTTACAAATCGAGCTTAGCACCCAGCCGCTGAATGGTAACGCCATTATCCCAGCCCCCATCGATGATGCTCGCCGTCGCCTCTTTGATGCCAGTATCGATGCGCCACTGAAGGTAAGCATCGTAGTGGGCAACGCTCTCCCACTCTTCGATGAGTGTGTAGGTATTGGCCGACTCCTCAACATAAACATCAAGACCAATACAGCCGTCAAAGCCCCGTGTCGCACCCAGCGATGCCTTGAATACCTCGGCCATCTGGGCGAGCTTCCCTTCTTGTGCTTTAAAGTGCGCAATGATTATTGCTGCCATGACTTTCCCCCTCGTTAGCTACACCTTTGATATCTATCACCCCTTTTCGTTAATGGGTCAAGACTCGTCGTCTTTGATACAGACACCGAAACTCCACCAGCGCTTTGAGCAGGCATACACCAATCGACCTCGCTGCCCGTGCTGCATATCCAAAATACGTTGAATCGATTCGGTGGGTGCCATGCCTAAGATTTCGTGGTCCTGCAATTCATCGAGGGGTCGCGGATAACTTGCCCAGTCTCTGGGTGGACGCCACCCCGGAGGAGGAATCAGCACCGATCGCGTTCCGCTGATCGGGTAAAGGGCGCGCCAATCAACTATCGCCCGCGCCATCTTATCGACCACGTCGGGGTACTCGGACGCTAAATTACTGTATTCGTTTGGATCCTCTGCAATGCGGAACAAATAGTTGGTCACCGAGGTCGAGAGCTGATCCTGCTCCATTTCTTGGACCAACTTCCACTCATCATCGAAGGCCGTAAGCTTAAAACTCCCATAAATCGGTATCTCGGAAGCGAACATCACAAGCTCGTCACGCTGATGAACGACGCCCTCTTTTATCGACGGCCACATACTTTTCCCGTCAAACTTAAAGGTATTTCGGGTCTCAATACCCGCTGCATCAGCCAGTGTTGGGAAAACATCCATCACGGTCATGACTTGATCAAATGTCTGCGCAGGCGCCAACTGCTCAGGCCAACGCATCAGTGATACAACGCGAATACCACCCTCAAACGTCTCTCCTTTGCCGCCGCGCAGCGGCGCATTATCGGCGCCTCCGTAGGAATAAGCCGCACCACCGTTATCGCTGAAAAACAGTACGATGGTGTTCTCTGCGAGGCCCTCCGCGTCGAGCGTATCTAGGACCTGACCGATTGCCTGATCCATGGCGTCTACGACCGCGGCATACATGGGACGAGCGCTTTCGCGCATCATCAGCTTCGACATGCGACGTGTGGAATCCGTCTGGTTAGACCGCGCGGGTGCCAGGTCGGTTTCAATATCTCTGTACTTCTCTTTCAGTTCCTCTGGTGCATCGAGTGGCGTGTGAGGTGCAATGAAAGGCATGTACACGAAAAAGGGCTTTTCCTTATCGCGTTCTCGAATATACCGACTGACCTCATCAGCGAGCAGGTAAGTTTCGTACCCCTCATCGTCAATGGAGACACCGTTTTCCTGAAAATCCTTGCCGCCGACATTGGCAAAAGGCGGATAAAAGCCAACCTCGGTGTGAAGGTGCCCATAAAAGTGCTCAAAGCCGCGCTGGTTTGGGTGGTAAGTCATCTGGGCATGGCCCAAATGCCACTTCCCAACCATTGCTGTCTGGTATCCCGCCGCTTGAAATGACTGCGGCATAAAATGCTCAGCCGGATTCACACCGATATTATCCCAGGGAAGAATGACACCGTAGGCAATGCCCAAGCGCATCGGATCGCGCCCTGTCATGAGGGCCGCGCGGGTCGGTGAACAAATGGGCGTCGTATAAAAGCGGTTTAGCTGAACACCCTGCTCTGCGAGTTTATCAAGCGATGGCGTATCGATATTCCCACCGTGGTAGCCCACGTCGGCCCAGCCTAAGTCATCTGCCACCATGACGATTACATTTGGACGATCAACATCGCTAGCGAGAGCAGGGGGAGCGAGGCTGAGAGATAAGAGGACTGTTATGAAACCAAGAGAACGAATTAGCGCACACATATTTTTGTCTTTTATCGTTTTTATAAAATAGTCGAGAGCGGTTTGGCCCTCTTCACAAGCGATACTCTCTCCGAATCAGAAATTGAGCAACGCACAAACGGACGTGAAAACGTAGCGTCACTCATTCCCCCCGACGGCTAACCGGTGTCAATCGGACACGCCCCCAAGGTGTTCCGTAGTGAATACGCCCGTCTTCATCGATAGACGTTCCGGAGTACATTACGTTGTAGCGCTGCCCGCCGATAACATAATGAAAGTCGGCTTCACCGGTACTCCAGTCCAGTGCTTCAAGCGTGAACCGGTTATCTCTGGCACCGATGAAGTAGACCCGGTCTGACAATATGCCCACCGTCGGCACACTGCTGGGCGAGCTGATCTCCCGGTTAACCCATGCGTAATCAAGGGTCTGCGTGTCCGGATTCCAGATAAATTTCTGAAGCCCATAGGGCTGATACTCGGGATGACTACCCAGGTAACCCACTAACAGCCCCGTAGCGCGCTCCGGTAGATACCAGGGAATATTTCGCGGCGCGTTATTGACGACCATCGCACCATAGCCAGACACCACAACGGATTGCTCTGATTGAATCTGTGTAAGCGATGCGTCACCCATCGTCACCGGTAATTGGCCAGCAATTCGTCGATTAGGTGTATTGGGGAGCTGTTGCCAATTTTGGGGAATACCGTTTCGCCAAAAAAGGAGCATGTTCATTTGAGGCTGGCCATCTGTGATGACAACAAACTGATCCTCCTCGCCAAAGCCCATCAGCGAGGGTGTTGCTCCGGTACCGTGTCCCCAGCCGTTTAAGTACTCGGCTGTCCACGCACCGTCGGTTTCATTGACACTCAACCGGTCTCCCGTCCATATCACTTTGTGCATATGCGATTGTGAGGCAATGTAAATACCGCCATCCTCGTCAATAGCAAACGCATTGCGAATCCAGCCATAACCCGTGGGCTTCGTTGCTTTGTCCTCGGCGCCCTCGCTGTGCTTTAAGCGCACCCAATGAAATTGACTAAGATCACGACTCACCGCAACGATGTAGCCATGTTCAGTGGCTGCAATCAGCCAACCGTCATAGGTCATGCTCAGTCCCATAACAGGACCTGTTACCGAATCGGGAAATTGGAATTCACCCTTTTTAACAATTCGTGAGCGAGAATCGCGGGGGTCCTCATCCCCAAACACCAATATTTGCCCGGTTTTACTCCCAATGTAATAGTTGTGATCACGATCGAGCACCGTGTATAGATTGGCGAGATCTCGCAGTTTCCCCGCTTCCTGAAACGCATGAATCAGTGCAAAAAACCCCGAGTTGTTCTCGTCAAAACGCGCGATAGACGCCTCAGCTCTCGCCTCGTCGTAGTACGTTGTGCCCGGAAAAGGGTACTCGTCGATCATCTCGTAGGTGTCGTAATCGACTTTTACAATGCGATCGATACCGTTACCCCAAAAGACACGCTTACCGTCGGCATACTCACCTGAGATCACCTGCCCAAAGTGTGCAGGTCCTGTATGCAAATACTGGATTTCATGATCGCCAAGTTGGCGTGATAAACCCGAAGGACCTGCCAACATCTGCGCGTCTTGTTGCGCGGGATCGTTGTGTGCCATGGCATTGTGACTGTCGGCTAAAAAGAGATTCCGACTCGGTAGGTTTGCGGCCGCGGCTGTTTCTAATAAAAACACCTCGGTGAGGACCAAGAACAACCAGATAACACGTGAAACGCTCGCACGAGAAAAGCCTCGAAGACGCCGGATCGCGGGGGATTGGAAGGTTGAGACCACCCCACTCGTCGGGGGTTTAGAGTGCGAATGAATCTGCTCAGGCCCCGGTGAAATTCTGCCTATCGTGCTCATTATTATATTCATCACTGTCTGCACACGAAGACTCTACGATACTTTTATCAAAAAAGAACAGGGACGGTGTTTGAGCCGACATATTGATTTAGCCGTGAAACTCGCTGAAGCTTCCAGACAAATAATAAAAGAGTGTTTGGATGGAGCGCCTTTTCACACTGAACAATGGAGAACTGTGCTTTACGGCCGTCGAAGAAGGTCAAGGCCCTTTGGTACTGTGTCTTCATGGATTTCCTGACTGCTATAAGTCCTTTCGGTACCAGCTGCCTCTTCTCGCAGAGCAAGGCTATCGTGCTATTTCGGTCAGTCTTCGTGGGTATGAGCCAAGCTCCCAACCCGTTGAGGGGGATTACTCCCTCGAGTCAATAGCCAGTGACGTCATTGCCTTTATGGACGAGCTGGGGGAGGAAAAGGCACATCTTGTTGGCCATGACTGGGGCGCCGCTATTGTCTACACCGCAGGTGCTGCAGCACCGGAACGATTTTACAGCCTTACCACGATGGCCGTACCGCACTCGGGCCGCTTCGTGAACGATGCGTTTTTCAAACCAAAACAGGCCTTACTGTCGTGGTATATGGTGTTTTTCCAACTGCGGGGCATTGCCGATTTTACGGTTCGACGAGATAACTTCGCCTTCATCCGCTGGCTATGGAAGGTGTGGAGCCCTAACTGGCATCCCGGTGAGGAAGCCTTATCAGAGGTACTCGATACCCTTCGACAACCCGGCGTACAGCGAGCCTCTCTGGCCTACTATCGTGAGGCGTTGAGTCCAAAACAACTTCCACTGACCCCAGCACGAAGAGCCGCCAACGCCTACCCGGTCCCCGTACCCACGCTCGCGATAACTGGCAGAAATGATGGCTGTATCGATAGCGATATTTTCCAGGCCCTGTGCAAAAGCGAAGACTTCCCCATGGGCCTTGAGGTACGTGTTGTTGAGAACGCAGGTCACTTCCTACACCAGGAGCAGCCGGAGGCCGTCAATGAACTTCTGTTGAGTTGGCTCCGCCGGCACCCGTGATCCGATCACTGGCAAAAATCAAAGAATAAAGACACCTAAGACAAGGAAACCAAAGATCATGCATAAGCGCTTAGACGGGAAACGGGTTTTGATCACGCAAGCCAATGACTACATGGGTCCCGCCATTAGTGAATTGTTTTCGGAGCACGGAGCCGAGGTCATTGCCGATACCCGCGATCTGACCCAAGCGGGCGCGGTCGAGTCGCTCATTGAAGCCGTCGGGGACATAGACGTGCTCGTCGCGAATCTAGCCGCTTCCGCTCATTTAGGCTTGTCCGTTACAGAAACGGATGACGCGACGTGGGCTCAAGCGTTTGATGTGATGGTACACCCGCTGCATCGGCTCTTCAGATCGGTGCTACCCCAAATGTATCAGCGCGAGCACGGGAAAATCGTCGTCATTGGGAGTGCGACCGGACTCAAGGCCCTTGAGGGTGTCGTTGCCTATGGTGCCGCTCGACATGCGCAGGTTGGCTACGTTCGAGCAGCCGGCATTGAAGCTGCACGACACAATGTCCAGATCAATTTAATCGCACAAAACTTTGTGGAGAACCCCGCGTACTTTCCGCCTGAGTTCACCGAAACAGATGCGTTCAAGCAGTTACTTGCAACACATGTCCCGCTGGGAAGATTAGCAACAGCCCAAGAAGACGCACTGTTCGCACTTTTCCTCGCATCAGACGAGAGTGACTTTTTTGTCGGTCAAGCCATACCCTTCAGCGGTGGTTGGGTACAGTAACGAAGCCAAGCAATGGGCTCGTACTCATTGAAACAGGGGCCGAAACGCCCCATCAAAAGGCGCTTTTAAATGCAGTCGCATGAACACCAAAGCACTGCATCAGGCGTTCGCTGGCTAGCCAGTCTCAGCCAGGCGGATTTTGCTCAAACGCCGGCACATCAGGATTCAACTCAACCCAACCCTGCTTAGCACTAGACCAGCAGTGGAACATGGCGACAAAATCATCAGTATCGTCCAAGGTGCCGGTTTTTAAATAGGCCATTTCGGGTTGCGCAGATATTTCAGAATACAAAGGCGATCCACAGGTACCGCAAAAAAAGCGCTTAACCGTGTTGCCCGTATCCGTGTCGCTGTCCTCGTACAAAGACAACTCACCTGAAAACGCGAGGTCCGCCTTTTGAAAAGCGGCGAGCGTAGAAAACGCCGTGCCCGCTTGCTTCTGACAGTTTTTACAATGACAGACACCTGTCATTAAGGGATCCGCATTTGCCTCATACCGCACTTTGCCGCATAGACACCCGCCGCTTCTCGCCATGGTCTTTCCTCGCTGCTTTGCTCGAACGTAGTCGACCTAATCAGAACAAACCAACGATCTGCCCGTCAACAACGTCGATATTTTGGCTGGCAGGTACCTTAGGGAGGCCCGGCATTGTCATGACATCACCACAAATGGCTACGACGAAACCGGCACCAACTGACAGCCTGACCTCGCGAATGTCCATCGAGTGCCCCGAAGGCGCGCCTTTGAGCGCTGGATCTGTCGAAAATGAGTACGGCGTTTTGGCAATGCAGACGGGTAAATGTCCGTAGCCGCCTTCGGTGAGCTCACGCAGGCGATCGCGCACTTTACTGCTACCGGTAATCTCTGAGGCACCATAAATTGTGGTCGCGACCGACTCGATTTTGTCCCAAAGGGTTGCCGAATCTTCGTAAACAAATGAATTGTGAGGGGCATTAGCCGGGGTAGTGTCACCCTCACAGATCTCAGCCACCATCTGTGCGAGCTCAGTCGCTCCGGCGCCACCGTTCGCCCAGTGGCTCGATAGCGCCACCTGAATACCACGAACGCGGCAATGCTCGACAATGAGGTCAATTTCCGCCTCGGTATCCGCAATGAACTGATTAATGGATACAACCGCTGGGACACCGTAGTTGTCGCGAATATTCGTGATGTGCCGATCAAGATTAGTAAGCCCCTTTTCCAGCGCAGAGAGGTTTTCATCACTGAGGTTTTCTCTCGCCACACCACCGTGGAATTTGAGCGCCCTCACCGTTGCGACTAGGACAGCTGCGGAGGGACGAATGCCCGCCGATCGACACTTAATATCGATAAACTTCTCCGCCCCTAAGTCAGCCCCGAAACCTGCTTCAGTGACGACGTAGTCGGCCAGGCGCAGGCCAGCTGTGGTCGCGATCACGCTGTTACAGCCATGCGCAATATTCGCGAAAGGTCCGCCATGGACAAAGGCTGGTGTGCCCTCGAGTGTTTGAACCAAATTTGGTGCTAACGCGTCTTTGAGGACTGCAGTGAGCGCACCCTCTGCTTTTAGGTCAGCCGCGGTCACCGGCTGGCGATCGCGAGTGTACGCCACAACAATACGACCCAAGCGCGCTTTCAAATCGTCGAGGTCAGTCGCTAAGCAGAAGATCGCCATAATTTCAGAGGCAACAACAATGTCGAAACCGTCTTGTCGCGGATAACCATTTCCAGGGCCACCCAGCGACACCGTAATGTCACGAAGCGCCCGGTCATTCATATCGAGGACCCGCTTCCAGGTGACTCGTCGCACATCGATGTCCAATGCATTACCGTGGTGCACATGATTATCTAAGAGTGCGGCCAACAAATTGTTCGCAACGCCAATGGCGTGCAAGTCGCCATTGAAATGCAGGTTAATATCCTCCATTGGGATGACCTGCGCGTGACCACCACCGGCAGCACCACCCTTCATACCAAAGACGGGACCTAAAGACGGTTCACGCAAACAAATAACGGCATCTTTACCGATTTGCTTTAAGGCATCGCCCAGCCCGACTGTTGTCGTGGTCTTCCCCTCACCCGCCGGGGTTGGACTAATTGCAGTCACCAAAACCATCCGAGCAGAATCACGAATAGGCTGCTCTAGCAGCCAGTCGAGGTTAACCTTGCCTTTGATACGACCATAAGGCTCAAGCGCCTCCTCCGGAATGTGGAGTTGATCGGCAATTTGCGCGATCGGCCGAGGTGTCGCTGCTTGAGCGATTTCAATATCAGATGCCATGATGGAGTCCCCTGGTTCAGCTTTTTATTAGTCGTTTTTAGCCGATGTTATGTATCGCGCCACGCTAAAACCAAACCTTGCCGCGAGCAATAGATTGGAACTGATAATTTCAGTGAAAAGTTGGCCTAAATCAGGGTGGGCTTAAGCCCCCTATTGCCTGTGGGTGTGAGAGTCGCGGGCCACATGATCAATATGCTACCGTCCTCGTTGACGAGCCAAATAAAAACACGCAAGAACAATGACAGACTCGGTAAGTTCAAACTGGCAAAACTGGTCAAAATCGCTACCGCCATCCAAGGCGGAGGTGCACACCCCTGAGAGTATCGACGCGCTCTCGACACTACTGAAGGCACACAAAAGCGGTGTTCGCCCCGCAGGTTCGGGTCACAGCTGGATGCCGCTCATTCCGAGCAAAACTGCCATCGTAAAACTCGACCACTTCGCCGGCGTCGGTGATGTGGATCCTCAGACACAACAAGCCTGGCTCGGTGCAGGCGGGCGGCTCCACGACCTCTCACCCGCCTTGGCAGACAGGGGTTATGCTTTCAGAAACCTCGGTGATATCGACGTGCAAACGCTGGCCGGCGCCACCAGTACAGGTACGCACGGCACAGGCCAGACGCTACCGGGACTCGCAGCGGACATTCAAGGTCTTCGCTTGGTGACAGGCACGGGTGAGCACATTGAGATAAGCGCCGATGACAATCCAGAGTGGCTTGATGGCGGGCGGGTGGCTCTGGGCGCACTTGGCATTCTCACTGAGATAAAGATGCAGCTGGTCGAGCGCTTTAAATTGCACCGCCAGGTTTGGCCCGAGTCGCATGCACACACCCTTGAGCATGCCGAGCGCTATTGGCGGGAAAACCGTAACTTCGAGTTTTTCTATATCCCCTTTTCCGATACGGATTTATTGATAACACACAACACAAGTGACGCACCGGTGACACCGCCTTTGGATGATGACAGCACCTCTGCGGTAATGGAGCTTAAATCGCTACGTGATGCGCTGAAGTGGTGCTCACCGCTTCGACGCTGGCTGTTGAAACGCGCAATTTCAAAAGCGCCAACAGAAAATATCGTGGGTGAGAGCTGGGATATGCTCGCCAGCGAGCGAAATGTGCTGTTCAACGAAATGGAGTACCACCTTCCTGTCGACAAAGGCCTGGAGGCCCTGGAGGAAGTTCGTCACTACATCGAGAAAAAGCGGCCGGATGTGTTTTTTCCCTTCGAGGCACGACAAACCGCCAGCGACACCGCTTGGTTATCGCCTTTTAACGGTGGCGGGCGCATTTCAATCGCGGTGCACTGCTATCATAAGGACGCTTTCGATTTCCTCTTTACCGATGTCGAACCGATTTTCCAAAAATACGGTGGCCGACCACATTGGGGGAAGCTCAATAGTATGACGGCCGAACAGGCACGCGCTTGGTACCCAAATTTTGAGAAATTCGCGGCGCTGAGACGCGAGCTTGACCCCGATGGACGATTACTCAACGGTTACTTGTCGGACTTATTTTTGAGATGAGTAATAACCCCTTGTCCGCTAACTACTTTCAACAGCTCCACAGCGCGTTAGTGCGCGCGCAATTAGCCGAGCCGCTCTTGGTCATCGATCGCGACCGCCTTGACACCAATATCAATACCCTCCGAGCGGCACTCCCCACGGGTATGGCCTATCGTATTGTTGCAAAATCGCTGCCGTGTGCACCGCTTATCGAGCACATTGCGCATCGCATGGGTACAAACAGGCTTATGAGCTTTAATACCAATATGGTTGAGCAGCTGCTAGCGACCATGCCAACGGCTGATCAGCTACTTGGAAAACCTATTCCAATTACCGCGGTTCAGGGTGTTTTTAGTCGCGCGAATACATCCACAGCCGCACTGCTTCAACATCAGGTGCAGTGGCTAGTTGATACCCCCAAACGTCTGATGCAATACGAGGACTTTGCCGCAAGCAGCCAGCTAAATCTCCGAATTAATCTTGAGATTGACGTGGGATTACACCGCGGTGGAATGGAGCCCGGAGCATCACTGGCATCTGCCCTTGAGATCATCGACAAAAGCCAGAACCTTCATCTATCTGGACTGATGGGCTACGAGCCGCATCTTACCAAGCTCCCAAATCTTGCAGGCTGGCCCAAACGGGCCAAGCAAGGTGCAGCCGATCGCTTTCGTGAGGCGCTTACCCAAGTCTCTGCGATTTTTGGGGAGGACTGTAGCAAGACAATAGTCAGGAATATGGCCGGCAGCCCCACCTTTAAGCTTTACGAAGACACAGAACTTGCCAATGAGATTGCAGCAGGCTCGGCGCTGGTAAAGCCCAGCGACTTCGATTTACCCATTCTCAAAGACTTTTTACCCGCAAGCTTCATTGCCACGCCGGCCATTAAGGTGAGTGCCGGTGTTCGCCTCCCAGGCCTTGAATATGCAAATCGTGCGCTGGGTAAACCCCAGTCAGGAAAAACGATATTCCTGCACGGTGGTTATTGGAAAGCCGATCCCGTCTATCCCAGAGGCCTCAAGAACAGCAGTCTATTTGGTCGCTCCAGTAACCAGGAAATGCTGGTGGCACCCAAGAACGCCTCAATTAACGTCGACGATTTTGTTTTCTTGCGCCCAACACAAAGCGAAGCCGTTTTTCTCCAGTTCCCCAAACTCCTCATTTTTTCAGAAGGGGAAATTAAGGATATCTGGTCTCCGCTGGCAGTTACCGCTTAAAAATCGACACCAAGATCGCGACAGTGTCGTCGCCTAAGCCGCCTAAGCGATCGCCTGAAGGTTTTAAGCGACCTATTCTCACCGCGCTTAGCTTGCCGGCCAAGCAGGCCTAATCGATTTACGGCATACGCTCGATTCACACCGCTTGGCCCCTCGCACACTCACTTTGCTAGCGAAAGCCCCTGGGCGGCATTCGCACTGAAGAGGCCCAAAAGGCTCACGACAGATCCGATCCCTTACATTGAATAGAACACGCTTGCACCCGGGCCAAGTGGCAAGTCGAGAACGACCCAGAAAATCGTCATCGCAAGTCCCGATATCAGTAAACCGATCGAATAAGGCAGCATCGTGGCCGCCAAGCTTCCGAGACCAAAGTTACTCTGCCACCGCTGACAGAAAATTAAGATCAACGGGAAGTACACCATCAGCGGCGTGATGATATTGGTTGCACCGTCACCCACACGGTAGGCGGCTGTCGCCATCTCGGGTGAAATACCCAGGAGCATGAGCATCGGCACCATCACTGGCGCAATCAGTGCCCATTTTGCACTCGCAGAGCCGACAAAAAGGTTGAGCAGAGACGAGACCAGAATAATGGATGTAAGCAACGCCCAGGCGGGCATGTTCGTCGAGCTTAAAAAGTCAGCGCCATGAACCGCTAAAATCAGCCCTAAGTTGGACCACGAAAACATGGCCACGAAGTGTGCAGCTGCGAACGCCAGCACCAAATAGTAGGCTAAGTCTTCCATTGCACCGGTCATCATCTTCACAAGATCGCGGTGATCGTTAATGGTGCCAGCGCCCTTCCCGTAGGCCCATCCGGCCAGCAAGAAAAGCACAAAAAATGCTGCTACGAGACTTTTATAAAATGGCGCCATTTGCGCTTCGGCTGATGCGCTCTCGTCAATCAGCGGTGTGCCCGGACCAATCGTGAAATAGGTCCAGAGGCCAACCACAAATAGCACCGCCCACCCGGCATTCTTAAGACCCTTGCGCTCTGCATCGGTTAGCGGGCGATCACTTTCATCTTCGGCCCCGGTAGCCGCTGCAAACGATGGGTCAAAGGCCCCCAAGCGAGGCTCGATCATTCGGTCAGTGACGTACCAGATGACCGGTAAAAAGACGAAAGTCATACCCGCAATAAAGAACCAGTTGCCAGCAATATTTGCTGTGAAACCATCGAATACGGTGGCCACGCTTGCTTCGGTAATGCCGAACAGTAGGGCGTCCAGCTGACCCGGTAATAAGTTTGCAGAGAAACCACCTGAAACCCCTGCGAACGCCGCAGCGATGCCAGCGATCGGATGCCTTCCTGCCGCGTGAAAGATGATGCCCGCTAGGGGAATTAGGACCACATACGCAGCGTCGGCCGCGAGATTCCCAATCATACCCACGAGCACAACCGTCGGTGTTAAAAGCGCATTGGGCACGTCCCGAACGCCGGCTCGCATGGCCGTACCAAATAGACCCACGCGCTCGGCAACACCCGCACCTAACATCACCACCAGCACATAACCCAGGGGGTGGAAGTGTGTGAAGGTCTTGGGCATATCCACCCAGAGCTTAGCGATGTTCTCAGCAGAAAGGAGGCTCGTGGCGGAGATGATTTGATTTGTCCCCGTCGCGGGATCAATTTTTGTCGGGTGTGCGGCCGAAACACCGGTCATTGCCGCCAGCACCGAGATGGCAACCAGACCGAGAATCAGCCAGAAAAATAAAAAGACAGGATCTGGCAGTTTATTGCCGCTGCGCTCTATCCAACCTAAAAATCCACCCATGCCCTGCTGGGCATCGCTCGTCGACGTATTCATGGTGTGCTCCCCAGTCGCTGAATCGAGTGACTCAACGTGCCATGTATTTTTTGATTTCCTCGGGCAGTGTACCCGTGTCGCTTTTCATTGCCAGCCAATCCATCCATCCGCACACCAAGGTGAGTCGCCTTTTACTGATAGCCCTCGGCCAACGTCGTGACATGCCCCGCCTCCTCTAACCAGCGCGCCACCGCCATCGTCGTTCTATCCGCATATTCAGGGCCAATAATCTGAAGCCCAAAAGGTAGGCCATCACTGTGCCTACCGACGGGCACTGCTGTGGATGGCAGCCCACAGAGGGTGGCTACCCCGGCCCAGACCACATTATCTGAATAGGGCCGAGCGTCTCCGTTGACCCATATTTTGCGGGCGCCATACGACGTCTCCTGATCATGTTGCATTGCAGTGGTGGGTGTAACGGGACAAATGAGGACATCGTAATTCTCAAAGAAAGAACGCCATTGATCTCCTATGTGCGCACGGATTTCATTCCACACTAACCACTCCCGATGCACCAAGAGAGCGCCGCGAGCCTGCAGCGTACTCGGCGACTTATCTTCAGGGTCACTGGCGCCCGCGATCTGCTGCATGAGGTTCATCTCGCGTGGACCAAATCCCGACGCAATAATGGGCGATAAGTGCATCAGGTACGTCTCATGATGCTCAGCCAAACTAAAACTGGGCCTCGCTTCTTCCACGCAGGCACCCATGACTTCAAGCGTGCGCGCAGCTTGCTCGATACCTAAAAGGATTTCTCGATCTACAGGACAATAATCATCACCTAGCCACAGTCCAACTCTGACCTGTTTCAGTGAATCTACTCGTGAGGCGGGCAATTCAAGCCGCAGACCTGAGCCGCGTTGTTCATCGAGACCCACTGTGAGGTCAAACGCCAACTCAAGGTCATCAACGGAACGCGCCAATGGTCCCATTACAGTTAAGGCGCCGGTTGTTCTGGCACCATGCCTTGGGGGCACATGCCCTCGCTGCGGGATAATGTCAAAGGTTGGCTTGTGGCCAAACAGCCCACAGAAATGGGAGGGTGTGCGAATTGACCCACCGATATCGCTACCAAACTCGAGAGGCGTCATTCCCGATGCCAAAGCCGCTGCAGCACCCCCGGAGGAGCCTCCGGGCGTGCGAGCAACATCGTGCGGGTTATTGGTCGTCCCGTGGATCGCGTTATAGGTTTGAAGGTCAGCACAGTGAAGCGGCGTATTTGTCTTACCTAAAATAATCGCCCCTGCTGCTCGCAATCGCTGAACAACAACCGCATCCCTATCGGAGACTCGTCCTTTGAAAGGAAGATGCCCGACCTCACAGGTAAGACCGGTCACCTCGTAGGCATCTTTGATGGTCATCGGTAATCCATGGAGAGCACCCAAAGGCTCTCCGCGTCGCACCTTCTTATCCGCCTGTCGAGCCTCGTCGAGTGCAGCCTCAAATCGTTCTGCAATCACTGCATTGATCGTTGGGTTGTGCTTCTCAATTCGGTCTATGTAGAACTGTGTTACTTCAACGGATGAAAGCTCTCCCGTCCCCATACGCATAGCAAGTTCTTTAGCGCTGGTATTCAGCATGTTGTCTTGCTCCTTGCCGTTGTTTTTATTGGACGCTCGGGGCCATGCGTTTTACCTTAACCCAACCGGTCGTGACTGAATACTTCCGACGGGGGCAGGAGGTCTTCATATGAAAACAATAATTAAGCTTGTGGTTCGCGTTTTGATCATTGCTGTCGTTGTTGCAGCACTTTACGCCGCGAACCTTTTCCTAAAACCCATCAGCAAGATGAAAGCGTCGCTCGCACAGTCATCGATCGCCCCAAGCATCAGGGCGGATGGAGAGGCTTTTCGCGACTTAAACCGCAACGGCTCGCTTGACCCCTACGAGGATTACCGCATCGCAACGGCCGATCGGGTAGAAGATCTCTTAAGTCAAATGACCCTCGAAGAAAAAGTCGGTCAAATGTTTCACCCGCCCGTGCTGGTTGAGCCAGACCCCCTATTCCGAGTCTTTCTTGAAGCGATGAATGCGGGTACCGCCATCGAGGAACTCATTACACGGAAATCACTGACTCACTTTAATTTTTATGGCGGTGCCAGCCCAGAGAACATCGCCAAGCGACTCAACGAATTGCAGCAAGTTGCCGAACGTACACGTCTCGGTATTCCACTCTCTATCAGTAGCGACCCGGTTCACGAAGTCCCGAGGGGCGGCGGGATTGCTTCGTTTACATTAAGCGGCGTCTCTAAATGGCCATCGCAGCTAGGCTTTGCTGCCGGCCGCGACGCGAGCATGCTCGAGGCCTTTGGCAAAATCGCTGCTGCTGAGTACCGCGCGATGGGCTTCACCACAGCGCTCCACCCCATGAGCGACATGGCAACCGAGCCACGATGGGCAAGAAACTTTGGCACCTTTGGCTCAAATGCAGCGCTGTCAGCTGAAATGACCGTTGCCTATATGAAAGGCTTTCAGGGAGAGAGCCTGAGCAATCGAAGCGTCATGACCATGGTCAAACATTTCCCGGGCGGCGGACCCCAGTTGGATGGTCTAGACCCACACCTCAAATCTGGCGAGAGCCAGGTATATCCGGGTAACAACTTTGACTATCACCTCGCCCCCTTTATCGCCGCCATTGAGAACGACATGCGTGTCGTCATGCCCTATTACGGCATTCCCACCGGGCAGACCGATGAGGACGTAGCCATGGCATTCAATCGTTACATTTTGACCGACCTCCTCCGCGACGAGCTCGGCTTTGAGGGTGTCATCTGTACCGACTGGGGGGTTATTACGGGTCGCATATGGGGCGTTGAGCCACTCACCGTGGAAGAACGTTATCTCAAATCGATCGAGGCTGGTGTTGATCAATACGGCGGGGAGAGCGAGCCCGAATACATCGTGGATTTGGTGAATCAAGGGGTCATTAGCGAAGTACGCATCGACGAGTCAGTTCGCAGAATTTTGAAAAACAAATTCGACCTAGGGCTTTTCGAGTCGCCGTTCGTCGATGAAACCGCAGTTGAAGAGGCAGTGAATCTGCCCCAGTACGTCGCACTCGGAATGACCGCGCAGCGAAACGCTGTGGTGTTGCTGGACAATGGTAGTAGCGCGCTACCATTAGCCGCTGAGACACGGATCTTCGTCGATGGCCTAGAGCCCAGTGTCGCAGCCAACTACGGAACGGTAGTCGATACACCCGAGCAGGCCGACGTCGTATTGCTATTCCTCAACACCGTCTTTAATGGCAACCAACCAGCCGGTACCGACAGCACCTTCGATCAGATGATGGCCACACGCTTTCCCGACACCAATCTTGCGTTTAGCGATGAGATTCTTGCCAAAGCCGCGTCCTACAGTGATGTCAGTCAGCTGGTGACCTTGGTTGACCTCAACCGACCCGCGGTCCTGACCGAACTTAAGGGCATGAGTGGCGCGCTGGTAGGAACCTTTGGGGTATCCGATGAAGCCATGCTGGATATCCTCTTCGGCAAGCACAATCCAGTGGGCAAACTCCCATTTGAACTTCCCTCCTCGATGGCCGAGGTCGAAGCGCAGTTAGAGGACGTGCCAGACGATACTGCCAACCCGCTGTTTCCCTATGGCTGGGGTTTGAGCTATCAGTAGAGCGAACTACTCGATTTCGAGAGCCAGATCGTCCTCAGAAACAGCATCACCCTCGGCGATATGTAGCGCGGTGATCGTACCTGAGTGAGGTGCCTCGTAGGGCACCTCCATCTTCATCACTTCAAGGATAAACAGGGTCTGACCTTCTTCGACTGCATCCCCCTCTGCGACAAGAAGCTTCCAAACAGAGCCACCGGTCTCTAATTCAATTTTTGTCATTGTTCTCTCCAGTGCGTCTCAAGGTCTAATAGCAAACGCTGTGGGACCCAAGAGTTCGGGTAATAGCGGTTGTACCCGCACCAACCACTTACACAGTTCGGGTCGTGTCTCCCGCGGGTCGATTAGGTCATGAACCGCCAGCGCCTCCGCACGGGGAAACGGCGACTGTTTTGCGGCTAACATCTCTTCGAGTTCGCGACGCTTGGCATCAGGATCGGGTGCTGCCTCGATCTCACGGCGGAAGGCCACAGCAACGCCACCCTCGACCGGCAGAGGTCCGCTCTCAGCCGATGGCCAGGCCAGTACGTACGCCTCGGGACCATAGTGCGCTGCCTGCGCAACGCCAAACGAGCGGCGCACCATAACTGCGGCCCAGGGCACGGTGGTCATTGCGGCTGTCAGCACCGCAGACGTCCCGTGCCGAATCGTCGCCTCTTGCTCGGCCTGGCTACCAATCATGAATCCGGGCTCATCCACCAAGGTGATTATCGGGAAACTGAAGGTCTCACAAAGTTCCATAAACCGACGCGCTTTATGTGCGCCGTCTGCGGTCATGGAGCCCGCGAGGAATTTACAGTCGTTACCCCAAACCCCAACCGTCTGCCCGTTTAGCCGCGCAAGTCCAGTGATCTGGGAACGGCCATAGCCTTTACCCATTTCAAAAAAACTACCCTCATCAAAAACGGCTTTGATGACCTTGCGCATCTCGAACGCTACACGTCGATCACGCGGCACGACTTCAAGTAGCGACTCCTCGCAGCGATCGACGGGGTCATCACAATCAATGACGGGCGCAAGCTGATTGATGTTGTCAGGCATGTACGAGAGAAAGCGTTTGATCTCCTCGATGCAGGCGCGCTCATCGTCCGCACCGTTATCAACGGTGCCGTTTTTCGTATGTACCTTCCAGCCACCGAGCTCATCTTTGGTCTTCTTCTCGCCCATGGCACGCTCGACCACAGCGGGACCCGCTGTGATGATTTGTGCCGTGCTCTTGGACATAACTGAGAAGTGCGAGGCAACAAGTCTTCCTGCCGGAAGCCCAGCCACCGCCCCCATCGCCGCGGTCGCCACCGGCACGGTCGCCATCGCTTTTGCTACAGACCGAAAACGAGAAGGCGCATTCACCGGACCGGGAAGATTTGGGCCTTTACCGCCGGTGCCCCCAACACTGCCACCCGAGCCCTCGTGCAAGCGAATTAGGGGTACTTTGTATTGAACGGCAAGGTCCTCAGCGTAAACACTTTTTCGAAGCCCCGCCGGCGAGGGCGAACCACCACGCATGGTAAAGTCCTCGCCCCCCACAATGACACGACGACCGTTCACTTTGCCAAAGCCAAGGATGAAGTTTGCCGGATCGTAACTGACGAGCTCCCCGGCCTCGTTGTAGACCGGCGTTCCCGCAACCGGACCCAGCTCCTCGAATGAACCGGAGTCCAGTAGCTGATCGACCCGTTCGCGTATGGTCAGTCGGTTCTGACTGTGCTGTTTCGCAACCGCGTCCGGCCCGCCCTGACCCAGTGCGAGTGCTCGGCGCTGCTTAATCTCATCGACTTCAGGTTTCCAGGTCATTAGTTACTCACTTCCCTCGAACGACTCAGAGACCTTAACGTGTACCGCTAGGAAATTTCGAGTCCTTTTAAATCACCCGCCTCGCGCCACTTCGCCATGAGGTTGAAAAACTCTATGGGGCCACCACCGTAAAAGGTGTTTTGGGACTCAAACTCAACGTGACCCTCGTTATTGTAATAACCGGGCGTGCAGGACTTCTGGAATTCCTCAGTTTGTCTCGCAACGCGCTTGATGGTGTTAATCCAAGCTTTCTCGGCCTTTTCTGAGGCGTCAATGCGCGTCGCACCACGTTTCTTCAGTTCACCCAAAATGTAGGCGGTCTGCATCGCGTTCTCATCGAGGGCAAATGTGTAGGTCGCTGTAAAGCCCGATTGCTGGGGACCAAAGAAAAAAGCGTTGGGAAAGCCGCGTGTGTGGAGGCCGTGAAACGTCGCCATGCCATCGGCCCATTTATCAGAGATCGTCAAACCGCCGACCCCCGTAACGGAGTAACCCGCGCGACGAGAGTAGTCAGTTCCGACCTCAAAACCCGTTGCAAAGACAATACAATCGACTTCAAACTCCTGTCCGTTCGCGACGATACCCTTTGCCGTGAAGGCCTCAACACCTTTTCCCTCGGTATCGACCAACCTTACGTTGGCATTATTAAAGGCCTGTAAGTATTCGTCGTGGAAGCAGGGGCGCTTACAAAACTGACGGTAATAAGGTTTGAGCGATTCGGCGGTTTCTGTGTCCTCTACCACTGAGTCGGCACGTGCCCGCACTTTTTCCATTTTGGCGAAGTCGGCCATTTCCATTTTCTCCTGGAGACCCATTTCAATCATGGCCTTATCGGTCAAGTACTGCTTAATACCGCGCTCTTTACGCGCGCTGGAGAGCGCCCACCCTAAACTCCATAACAACAGACGCCAGCCACTGGGGCGATACTGGCGAACACCCCCAAAGATATCCCTGAAGGCCTCAGTCCAACCGTCGTGCACCAGGTCTTCTTTGACCGGCATTCCGGCAAGAAGAGACTCAAAATTCGTTCGGCGCTTGTGATGCCAACCAGGCGGCTGACTCTTTAGCCAGTCACCGTCAATTTGCGTGTTATTTCGAACATCAATCGACGAGGGTGTACGTTGAAAAACATACAGTTCCTTGGCCGATGCAGCGAGGTGAGGTACACACTGCACCGCTGTAGCGCCGGTGCCTATAACAGCCACGCGCTTATCAGCGAGCTTGTCGAGCCCACCGAAGGGTCCACCGCCTGTATAGCGATAATCCCAGCGACTGGTGTGAAAGGTGTGCCCGGTGAACTTATCGATACCGGGTATAGCGGGCAATTTAGGGCGATTCAGCGGCCCATTTGAATGAATCACGAAGTTGGCTTTTATGCTGTCCCCTCGATTTGTGCGAGCAACCCACAGCTTCTCTTCCTCCGACCAGTCGGTACTGAGAATCTGCGTTTGCATGAGCGCAATGTCATTGAGCTTGTATTGCTCCGCGATAAGTTGACAGTACTCGAGTGTCTCCGTGGCGTTCGTGTAGCGCTGCTTGGGAATAAATCCAGTCTCCTCAAGAAGGGGAAAATAAACGAGAGACTCAATATCACACGAGGCTCCGGGGTAGCGATTCCAGTACCAGGTACCACCAAAGCCGCCACCTTTTTCGACAATCATTAGGTCATTAATTCCGGCATCACGAAGTCGCGCCGCGGCGAGCATGCCGCCGAAACCACCACCGATAATCAGAACGTCTACTTGTGTCGTCACAGGAGCGCGTTCAAAACCCGGTTCAACGTAAGGGTCGTCGACATAGTGTGAAAAATCGCCAGTGACCTCGATGTACTGATCATTACCGTCAGAGCGGATGCGCTTATCACGCTCCTGTCTGTATTTTTCTCGCAACTGATCGGGGTCGAAGTGGAGATTGCCAGATACTGCCGCTGTCATGTGATGTCCTCACTACTCATTATTATTCAAAGGCATCGCGTCGCCTGAGAGCAATGTAGCAAAGTCTGACAAAAATCGGCGGATCGCTGTCATTGCTCTGCACCGATATTTCTGCTTTAACTGATGGCAAATAAAAAGGACATCAGCCATGAACGACCTTACCCAAGGCCAGCGCAAAGAACTCACCGCCGAGCAACAATGGCAGCAATTCTCTGAGCTCAAAACGGCGCAAGACTATATTGAGAGTCTCAGAGGGAGAAAACTCGAGGTATTCCTGTTGGGCGAGCGCGTCGAAGAGCCCGTTGATCACCCGATCATCCGGCCCTCCATCAACGCCATGGCGGAGTCTTATATCCTCGCAGACGAAGATCCGCAGCTCGCAACTGTTTGGTCGTCAATTGCACAACAGCAGATCAACCGATTTTTGCATGTGCCCGAGTCACCGCAGGACCTTGTTCAGAAAAACAAAATGCAACGGCGCATGGGCCAGCTCACAGGCACCTGTTTTCAACGCTGCGCCGGCCTCGACACCTTGAGCGTACTCTTTTCCATTACCTACGATATCGACAAGTCACACGGTACGCGCTACCACCAACGTTATGTCGACTTCCTGAAAAAAGCACAAAAACGCAATCTGATTGTGGGCGCCGGCATGACCGACCCCAAAGGTGATCGGAGCAAGCGTCCAAGCGATCAGGCAGACCCCGATCTCTTCATGCATGTCACGCGTCGAACCGAGAAAGGTCTCTACGTGACAGGCGCGAAGGCCCATATGACAGGCGGACTCAACTCACACTGGATCTGCGTCATGCCCACCATGAATATGCGAGAGGCCGATAAGGACTACGCGGTCATTGGCATGATTCCAGCCACCGCACCGGGCCTCACCTATATTTACGGGCGACAGTCCTGTGATACCCGGGCGCTCGAGGTGGGTGACATCGACAAAGGCAACGCGAAGTATGGCGGCCAGGAAACACTCGTTATTTTTGACGATGTATTCATCCCATGGGAACACGTACTGATGGACGGCGAATACGAATTTGCGCAGGAACTCGTCTCTCGATTTACCGCCTACCACCGAGCCAGCTATGTCTGCAAAACAGGACTCGGTGACGTTATGATTGGCGCCGCTTCGAGTGTTGCCGAAATGAACGGTGCCGAAACAGCGAGTCATGTGCGCGATAAACTGGTGGAGATGACTCACCTTAACGAGACCATCTACTCCTCGGGCATCGCATCGTCTTATGAAGCGACACAGCACGAAAGTGGTGCCTTCATAAATGATCCCATCCTCGCGAATATTTGTAAGCACAACGTGACGCGCTTTCCCTACGAGATATCCCGACTCGCTCAAGACCTAGCCGGTGGTCTTATGGTCACACTGCCCTCTCAAGCAGATTTCGAGCACGAAACAATTGGCCCAAAACTCGATAAGTACCTTCAGGGTAAAACCTCAGTCAGCACTGAAGATCGGACGAGAATGCTCCGTCTTATCGAAAATATGACTTTAGGGAGAAATGCGGTCGGTTATCTCACAGAGTCAATGCACGGTGCCGGGTCGCCCCAAGCACAGCGCATTCAAGTCCTCAGAGAGACCGACTTTGGAAAAAAACAGTCGCTAGCTAAGCGTCTGGCAGGCATTATCGCCACTGACGCGGATTCCCATTTGGGATAAACGCACCCCAAAAACAACCAAGGTAGTTGTGCAGAGGGCCCTCTATACGAGGGCCTGCCTGGTTTAAACCCTATGTCGCAGTATCACAGCTTTATTCGATCACCCTATTTGCATGCGGCCGCTGCGATCTTTTTCGCCTCGTGCATGAACGCCATGATAAAGGGACTGTCAATCCACGAGAGCGTGATCGTGGTTACGGCTTGGCGCTACTCGCTTGGCGCCTGCTTGGCGATCCTTCTGTGGAGCCTATTTCGGCCCAAGCTTCCGGGGTGGCAGGCAGTGCCGTTTCACTTACTCCGTGGCTTTTTCCAGATCATGTCCGCGGGGCTCTTTTTCTGGGGTGTTTCCGTTATTCCCCTAGCCACCGCCGCCGCCCTAGGACTAACAGGCACCTTGATGGTCGGGCCACTCGCTTGGCTACTTCTGAAAGAGCCCCTCAAGCGCGACGTGATCATCGGAACGCTACTCGGATTCAGTGGCGCGCTTTATATTATTCACTTCGAGGCGAATCTCTTTTCCGCCAATCTCGAGGGACCACTATTTGGTTATCTGGCACCAATCTTTGCGTCGCTGTTTCACTCTGTCTCGGTCGTGCTACTCCGCTTTAGATCCCAGAGCGAGGACCCCATTGTCGTGGCTTTTTTTGCCAACACCTTACCTGCGCTTTACGTATTGCCCATCTTTTTCCTAATGGATATACAGCCACTTGAGGGGCTATTTACCGGCTACGCTATTGCGGCTTTATTAGGGGTCAGCTTTTGGTCTCTGACGACCCTTGCCTACTCGGGCGCTCCCGCCGCAAAGCTTGCGCCGTTCACCTACACGCAGCTTATTTGGTCCGCCCTAATCGGACTCACCCTATTCGGGGAGTGGCCCGGCATAAATACGTGGATAGGCGCATCGATTATTGTTGCCGCTTGCCTCTACGTGATGCGCGCATCCTCATCCAATACAAGCCCGCTTCGCGAGAAAAAATGAGTTTTTGGACACCCATGGCCTCTACGACCGTTGACGGTAGATTCTCAGTGACGGCGACACGCGCTATGTGCGTTGGTCCCGAGGATGTGGAGTTCGTCATGGGGGGCGTGGCCCAAGCGATCGCCATTGATGCGGCTGAAATGGCGACGAATAAACCCATGCTGTGGAGCACAATTCAATTCAACGCAGCCGCTCGAAATCACCAGCTAATTGACGTTGATACCTCGCTACAAAGCGGTGGCAACAGTTTGAGCCAAGTTCGTCTTGATATAAGTGCCGACGGCAAACCCGTGCAATCGATGTTTGCAGCGCTTGGCGCACGCCCCGGCATCTCCAGACAGTTTATCCAGATGCCCGAGGTCGATAGCCCCAAGAACTGCCCCAAAAAGGACGACCCGTTGATACAGACCGACGGAAATCTCATCTTTGAGTTCGATCGACGGACTGCGCTCGAAGATCCTGATGCAGGACTTGAGTACATGTGGATCAAGCCCATTCGCGACATCCCCATCACGTCTGGACTGTTGGCTCTTACGTCAGACTTTATGCTGGGGGCACATCGCAATACTCGCGGGGGCACAAGCCTCGACAACACCCTGCGAATCTTTTCTGTTGAGCCAACGGATTGGATTTTGTGTATTACGCAAATGTCAGGCTTTCGTGAGGGCGTTGCCATGGGCGTCACTCACCAGTTCACCGAGGAAGGGCGTCTGCTGTCGACCTCCAGTCAAACCGGTTTGTTACCGAGACGGTAGGCGAGAGGATCTAGGATGGTCTTCTATCGCGACCCCACCCGTGGGCGTGTTGGTCAGCTAACCGGGAGACGCGAGACCTGTCCTGATTCAAAAACCGAGACTAGGAGCGCTTAGCGAGCGTTTCCAAATTCGCCTCATGCCTGTGCCGGTCAACCGAATAAAGTGACAGGCAGGCGACCATAATCATCCACAATCCAAAAATCACCGGCACATAGAGCCAACCAAATGTCGTCAGCACGGCCTCAGGTACTTGGTCGGGTGTAGCGCCTGCGGGAAATTGGCTGATTGTCAGTAACACCCCTGCAACCGCCGCACCAATACCTTGGGTCACCTTTCTGACAAAGGTCACTGACGCAAAAAAGACACCCTCGCTCCTGCGCTGCGTTTTAATTTCTGCCTCTTCCACCAAGTCCGCAATCATGGAAGAGGAGAGTGTCTGGTAGGCAATAATCAAAGCCACATCTACAACGATAATGCTGAGAACAAGTGGAAAAAGCATTGGGTCACTGTTTTCAGGCATGAGTCCAAGCAAGCGCATGAGAATGGGGGCAGGAGCTACGGTAAATGCCATTAGGCCAATGGTTATTGCGCCGCGTTTTTTACCAAGACGACGCGAGATGGCCGGCGATATAAAAAACGCCATGAGCGCTGAAATCACTACACTCAAGGAGATCAGACCAATCTGTTCAGTGGAAAACCCCCAGAAGAAAGTGGAGAAATAAAAGCTGAGCGTTGTTGAAACACCTGAAGCAACCGCACCAAAAAGCGCGGCCAAGAAAAGCGCGAGAAACGAGCGACTTGCCAGCGTTTCAAACACCTCACGATAGATCAACATCAAACTCAGCTTTCGGGCCGGCGGAGGGGGCTTCAGGTCGGGAATCATTTTGTGGGTGCCCAGTGCCGAAATCATGATGGCCAGAAAGATACTCATTGCCGCAATCGCGCCGACCTGGCCATGCCCCTCAACGTTGAACATGCCATTTTGCACGGTCGCCGTCGGCACCAAAATGAAAATGGTGGCGAAAGCCCCCATGAGCGTACCGCCCGTCCACCCGAAGAAATAGCGGTAGCTCAGCATGCTGGTGCGCTCGTCGTAATCATCGGACATTTCGGCCACTAAAGACGAACTCGGAATCTCGTAGACGGTAATCAAGGTTCTTACCAAGATGGCTATCGTGACGATATAAGGGAAGAGCGCATCGCCCTCAAGACCCGCTGGCGGATTCCATACAAAGTAATACGCCACAGCCGCCGGTATCGCAGCGGCGTACATAAATGGATGGCGCCTACCCCAGCGCGAACGCGTATTATCGGAGAGATACCCAATGAGCGGGTCGCTCAACGCATCCACCATCAGTGCAATCATCAGCGCAAGGCTGACCAAATAAGCACTGACACCCATCACCTGGCTGTAGAAAATCAGGAAAAAATAGTCGAAGCCGTTGCTCTTGACGCCGAAAGCCACCGAACCAAAGCCATAGGCCACTTTGCGCCCTACACTAACGCTTCCCTTTGTCGACATCGATACTCCTCGTCTGGTGACCGTAAGGAGTCGTTGTCACGGCAGTTATTGTTATGGTGACACGCGCCCTCGTTAAGAGAGTACCGAATACAGTTGCCACATAAAAGCACGCCGCACCAACTGAGCGCAGTCGGCGCAACATTGCTGAACGTTGAAAGACACGACGTCCAAATACCCTAAGCACGGTTAATGCACGCTCCAGAATCCGGGTGGCTTGACGCAAAATGAGGGGGTACTCACTTCTGGCTCGAAACTGGCTATTATCAGGGGGTGATTGACTTGAGAACCCCCATGAAACGCCTACTGCTCCCCTTACTTCTGATTTTCAACGCCCCGGCTTTTGCTCAAAGCCTGACACTCAGCGACATCTTCGATAAACCGCCTGTCGTCAATGCTTCGATTCCTACACCCGAGGAAGTCACCGGAGTGCGAGTGGGAGAGCGCCACTGGTATCACTACGAGATCGTGAATTACTTAAACGCCTTAGCAGAGGCGTCACCTCGCATGGTGGCGCTTGGCGAGCATGCGCGCAGCTACGGCGGCAGGCCTCTCGTCAGCTACGCCCTGTCCACACCGGAGAATCTCGCGCGCCTCGACGAGATCAAGCGCGCCCGATCCGCCATTATCGACCCCGAAGCTGACGTAGACCTGAACAGGCAGCCCGCTGTGCTGCATATGATGTACAGCATTCACGGAAACGAGCCAAGTGGTGCAAATGCAACGCCATTAGTCGCCTATTATTTAAACGCTGCCTTGGACGATGCGCTGCTTGCGCAACTCGAAGACGTCGTCATTATCTTCAACCCCATGCTGAATCCTGACGGGCTCGATCGATTTGCTTACTGGAGTAACGCACACCGTGGTGTGAACCCCAGCTTTGATTCAAATGACCGTGAGCACGTTCAGTCAGTACCCAATGGGAGAACCAATTATTATTGGTTTGACCTAAACCGCGACTGGCTGCCTCACCAGCACCCAGAGAGTCGTGGACGGCTGGCTTTATTTCACGAGTGGAAGCCTAATGTGCAGCTGGATTTTCATGAGCAGGGCAGTAACAGCAACTTCTTTTTCATGCCGGGAAAACCCGAGCGCACCAATCCACTAACGCCCAAAATCAACCAGTTACTGACGGCTAAGATTGGCGAGTACCATGCGGCAGCGTTCGATGCTGAGGGAGTTCGCTTTTTTACCGAAGAGGGTTACGACGACTTCTTCATGGGTAAAGGCTCAACCTACCCTGATCTGTTTGGCACCGTAGGCATTTTATTCGAACAACCCTCTTCGCGCGGTGCGGGTCAGAGCACACTTAACGGAGAACTGACCTTCCCATTTAGCATTTCCAATCAATTTAGGGCGTCACTTTCGTCGCTCAAAGCAACCGCTGAGCTCAAAGACGATTTACTGGACTATCAGCGCAATTTCTACGCCAAGCAAAAGCGCTCACGCGGGCATTACCTTGCGAGCACCGAGGGCGATAGCACGCGCTTACAAGAATTCGTACGAATTCTGAAGGGCCATCAGATTGAGGTCGAGACGCTGGCCAACGATGTCACCGCAGAAGGTCAAGTGTTCAAGGCAGGTCAGGCCATTGCCATACCACTCGATCAACCACAGGCGACCTATTTAGAGACGCTCTGGCGAGCGCAGTTGGAATTTGAGGAGAACGTCTTTTACGACGTCTCAACGTGGACACTCCCCTGGGCCTTCAACCTCTCGCATACCCGTGAACCCGTGAGAAACGCAAAGACGAAAGCGCTGGCCCCCTCTGAAGCGGGTCAGGCATTGGCTCTTGCTGAGTCTCCCATTGGCTACCTTATTGACTGGCGTGACGCAAACAGCCCCGCACTGCTTTACGACTTACTCGAAGCAGGCGCCAATGTAAGAGTTGCGAAAGCACCCTTTACGGCACTGACCACCAACGAGGGCGCCGTTAACTTCGGCTATGGTACGCTGTTTGTGGCGCCCGAACTCCAAGAGTCGATTCCAGAGGCGGCGCTGTCGCGGCTGTCCGAGGCAGTTTCAAAAGGCTTAGGTGTTTATCCGGCAGCTAGCAGTTACACGCCCGAGGGAATTGATCTGGGCAGTCGTGACTTTGATGTACTCTCGCTTCCAAACGTCGTCTTAGTTACGGGGCCGGGCACCTCCGCCTATGGCACTGGTGAAATCTGGCACCTTCTCGATACGCGCGTCGATATGCCGATAACGATGGTCGACAGCCATAACCTGAAGCGCGTTGAACTTGATCGATACACGCATGTCATCATGACCACACCACTCCGAGCGGCTGGCGCCACGGCACAACTGGATGCGTTCGTGAAAAACGGTGGCGTGTTGTGGCTACAAGGTGCATCAACGGTGGCTTGGGCAGCAGGCGAGGGTTTGACCGAGGCAACCTGGCGCGAGACGCCTGCACAACGGCAAGCTGCTGAATTGAAACGTGCGAGGAACAACAAGGCGAGCCCCGAAGCTCAAGGTGCCCTGCTCCCAGAGCGCAAGCCTTTCTCAACTGCCTCGGACGAGTACGCCTTTACACTGGTGCGTGGTGCGATCTTGCAGGGCAACCTCGATACCTCACATCCCTTGGGCTACGGCTATACCTCCAGCGAGCTCGCGGTCTTTAGAACCACAAACCGGTTCATGAATCCGTCGTCAAATGCCTATTCTTCACCCATTGTATACACCGATTCGCCCTTGCTGTCGGGTTATATGTCGGAGGAAAATCGGACGCTAGTTGCCAATTCGGCGGGGCTGGTGGTGGATGAGCGAGGGCAAGGTGCCGTCGTTCTCAGTCTGGACAGCCCTACCTTCCGCGCTTTCTGGTGGGGAACTCAGCGATTGCTGGTAAACGGTATCTTCTTCGGCGACCTTCTCGAGGAACCTCGCTAATACAGGGCTCTGAAAGAGAAAAAGACGCCCGCTAAACGGCGCAAGGCACCGCTCACCGCAAAAGTGGGTCATCTGTGGAAAAGTAACCTAGGGTTTACCGGTCTTCTCGGATACCCTGCGGCCGCATAAACGCTGGCAAATATAGCCACGATACTTTTCATGAGGGGGTTCGCCGTGGGCGAGAAAATCAAGGTCGAAAAGCCACTTGTTGTGCTGCACGGCGACGAAATGGCACAAGTCGCATTTACCGAAATATTGGCGCGTTTCGTCTCGCTGCCACTCGATATTGAGCTTGTGGAAATAGATCTCTCTGCACCCAATCGTTTCACGAGTAACGGGAAGGTAATTCACGACGCAATTTCGGCATTGAAAGAGCACGGGGTCGGCATTAAAAATGCGGGCATGACCGTCAACCGTGCGCAGCTTGATGACCTCCTGGCCAAGCACCCTGACATCAAAGAAGCCGAGCTCGACCCACTTGCGACGAAGTCGCCGAATGGCGCCATCCGTAAAGGTATCAGTGGCAACATCACCCGCGAGGATATCGAGTTCAAGAACCTCAAGAGCGTCCGACCCGATTGGATCGGTCGTGACATTGAAGTAGACACCATGGAAACAGGTGGCTTGGACTTCAGTTATAGCGAACTCTCAAACGCCACAGGCGTGGCGAAGGTTGTATTTGTCGGCTCAAGCGGCGACCCGGTTGAACTTCATCGACGCTCGCTAAACAAAGGCGACCCCTGGATGTTGGCTACCAATGATCTTGAGGATGTCAAAGCCTGGGCGCATCGCTTCTTCCAGCGTGCAATTGATGAGCAGCGAGATATTTATCTTGGCCTTAAAGATACGGTCGTTTCTGGCTACGACGGTGTTATGCGCACGGCTATCGAAGAAATTTACGAGCAAGACTACAAAGCAAAGGTTGCGAAGGCAGGTCTTAGCTACCACTACGAACTCATCGATGCACAGGCTGCTCGTATTGTTTCAAACCCACCTGCGCGGGCGCTATGGGGTATACCCGATAACGTGAGCGGCATGAAGCTCTTCAAACTCGTTCAGCAGCTCAAGCGTTATGGTCTCCCCGAGCGCAAAGCGCATGTATCGATATCGAGAATGAGCGCAGGCGGCGGTGACCAGTACGGCAGTTACAACTTGCCAGCACCCGAAAAAGGTGTGATCAAGGTGATCGTCGACGGTGAAGAGAAACACGCCCGCTACGTGGACGAGGGCGACCCCATCCTCTTTATGTCGAACGACCGCGAAGCAATCAAAGACTGGGTTAGCCAAGTCTTTAAAGATGCGGCGGCGAATAAGAAAGAAGTCTATTTCGGTCTGAAGCGAGAGTTCGTCAACTACGACGAAGTTTACAGTTCGATCATTTTAGAGATTCGAAAAGAGCTGGCAGCGCTCGACACCCCCCCACCTTCTTTCATGATCATGCGACCCTCGCGTCAGCTCAGTAAGATGATCTGCGATCCGCCTCGCTGGGGGCTCTACCCTGCCCAAAATCTTGACGGCGATATCTTCTCGGATATATCCGCCGCCCTCGGTGGGAGTCTTGCGACCGCAAGCTCAGCAATTATCAGTAAAGACGGTACTAAGCTGTTCGAAGCACCACACGGAACGGCGCACGATCTCTACATGCGATACCTCGAAACCGAGGGTAAAGAGGCAAACTTCAACTCATCAGCGCTCATTTTTGCCGTCGCCAGTGCGTTAGAGGAACTCGCGTTGAGAGAAGCCAACCAAGCCCTCAACGATTACGCAGAGCGACTCAAAGGGGCTCTCATCGAGACTGTGGCACAAGGCATCATTACGGGTGATTTAAAAGGTAAAACTACTCACCCTGAAAAGGAGCGCATTGTCGACATGAACGGTTTCCTCGATGCGATCGCTAAGAACCTAAAAACCGACTGAGCGCTAGCGGACTGAATTAAAGGTTTGATTAACAGCGGCATAAGACGGGGCGGACCAAACCAAGATGCTCGCTAAAGCACAGAAACGTTAGGGCTCTGTGCTCCGGTTAGCTGTTGGCTTGACCCTCATTGCCTCACCCTAACTGGCTTGACTCTTACTGGCTTGACCCTTCATAGCGCGCAGTAACAGATACAACAGCAGGCCGATCGGTCCGGCCATCAAGGTTAAAAACAGGCACGGAATGACCAGGAAGTGATTGATCTGATGGGACTGACTGTCTCTTAGAATCCATGCGCCGATAAAAAGATCGAATACCAAATAGTGAATCCATCCTGCGAGCAAGAGTGCATCGACGCTAAACAGGGCTTTTACTTCCTCGAGTGTGCCAAAGCCACCCTCTGCAGGTGCCTCTCCTTGGAAGCTAATCATCAAATAGGCATACACCAGACCTAACATGACTGGCGCCACAAGCGAGGGATACAAGCGCCGAGCAAGGTCTGTGGTCGGAGCCACAACTAGCCCCAGCCAACCCAGCATGGCCAAAGCACCGCATAGACTAAAAATTGTTTCGAGTGACATGGGCCTATCCTTATTTTTCACAAACACTTTCAGTGTCACCATAGTAGCTACTGTCGCCAGTTCGAGCGAGACTAGGCGGCTACAAGCCCCCAACGAGAAGGTGCCTCATGAGTATTTCTGAACAGCAACATTCCATCGAAACAGGTTTTGGAAGTAAATCCGAGGCGAGCGAGGTCATGTCGGGCATCGACCTATCAGGAAAAGTGGCCCTGGTGACCGGTGGCTATTCTGGAATTGGTTTTGAAACAGTCAGAGCACTAACAGGTGCCGGCGCAAAAGTTATTGTTCCCTCGCGCGATGTCGATCGCGCTGTGACAACCTTAGACGGTGTCATTGGGGCTGAGCAAATCGGGTTTATGGACCTGAGCGACTTGCCAAGCGTTACGCGTTTTGGCGAGGCTATCGCGGCGAACCATCCAAAAATCGATATTGCCATTTTTAACGCAGGTGTCATGGCCTGCCCGCTGTATCGAACGCAGCAAGGACTTGAGTGGCAGCTAGGTGTCAACCATGTAGGTCATTATGTCCTCTTACAAACCTTGCTACCCGCCCTTCGCGCAGCCCGCGGTGCTCGCTTAGTTACCTTGTCGTCGATCGCACACCGCATGAGTGCGGTCCGCTTCGATGACATGAACTATACCGACCGGGAGTACGACAAATGGCAGGCCTACGGACAAGCTAAATCGGCACAGTCGCTCATGGCCGTTGAGTTGGATCGCCGTGAAGCAGGTAACGGCATCCGCGGCTTTTCTGTGCACCCCGGTGGCATTTTCACCCCGTTGCAACGCCACTTAGGGAATGCAGAGATGGCAGAGTTTGGCTGGACTGATACGGACGGTCGCCCCTCTCCCGTAGCTGAAAAACTGTTCAAAACGACAACGCAGGGCTGCGCAACCTCCCTATGGGCAGCCACCCACAGCTTGCTTGATAATATCGGCGGTGTTTACTGCGAAGACTGCAACGTATCCGACGTGGTTCCCGATGAGAGCAACGCTTTCACTGGCGTGCGGCAATGGGCTATCGATTCAGAAACGGCCCAACGCACTTGGACAGAAACCGAGGCTCTGATAAGTCGTCTGTGACAAAGGTGGTTCATGAAACACTAGGATTTAGGCGTTAAAAAGTATGTCCGCATCACGCCTTTTAGCGCGCACTTTTTCTAAGCTCATTTACGTCGGCGCGTCTTTCAACCGGCGCAGATCGATTCTCTGGGGATTTTGACAAGACAATGAAGATTCAATTCATCTCAACCGGCGGTACGATCGACAAGATCTACTTCGATGCGCTGAGCCAATTTGAAGTGGGCGATTCAATCGCCACAGCGATTTTGACCGATGCCCTAGTGGACTTTGACTACGATGTTGTTGCCCTGATGAAAAAAGACAGCATCGAAATGACGAAAACGGATCGCGAGAGCATTCGAGCGCATATCGAGAACGACCCAAATACGCACTTCGTTATTACCCATGGCACGGACACCATGCCTGAGACCGCGAAAGCCCTCGAGGGCATCACGGACAAGACGGTTGTCCTAACCGGCGCATTGACGCCAGCCCGTTTTCGAACCACTGACGCAGTGTTCAATTTGGGCATGGCCGTAGCCGCCGTGCAAATAGCTAAACCGGGTGTTTACATTGCTATGAGCGGTCAGATTTTTGAGGCCAGTCGCGTACGAAAAAATCGTGAAGCAAATCGTTTCGAAGCGACTTAGTCGCCCGTATCGGCATTTAACCCTGTCGCCTTCGCGATCGGCGTCCACCACCTGCGCTACCTCGATCTGACAGATCGGGCCACGGCTTACCCAGCGCTTGCGTCATAGCAAGCGGGTCAAACACGCGAGAGGGGGTTGAATTGAGTGCCTCAACCATCGCGGCTAAATGCTCCGGCGTCGTTCCGCAGCACCCACCGATAACCGTGGCCCCCGCGTCTCGCGCATGCAACGCATACTGTGCCATGAGTTCAGGACTGCCATGAAAGTGAATCTCACCATCGACATACTGAGGGATACCGCAGTTCCCTTTAGCGATAATCGGTAAACCACTGTTGGCATTTAACAGCTCTGTCGTCGAATCCATGAGCTCGGCGGGACCGATTCCGCAGTTTGAGCCAATCAGATCGAGTCCAACTTCCTGAGCAAAGCTTGCATATTCAGTGGGAGTGACGCCCATCATCGAGCGACGCGCCGTATCGAAGGTCAGCGTCGCTGCAACGGGTAAACCCGTTTTCTTTGCGGCCTCAACGGCGGCTGCAACCTCCTCCGTTGACGACATGGTCTCGATCCAAAGCGCATCGGCACCCCCTTCGGCGAGCGCCTCTGCCTGCTCGGTAAAAAAGGCGACCGTCGACTCGTGGGTAAGCTCGCCCATGGGTGCGAAAAGCTCGCCGGTAGGCCCCATTGATCCGGCAACAACGGCTATATGCCCACTGATATCTGCAAATTCTGAAACCGCCTGTCGGGCCAGTTGTGCCGCGGCTTTGTTTATTTCGTGAACACGGTGCTCGCTCTTGTGGAGCTTTAAACGCGGCGCGTTAGACCCAAAACTATTGGTGAGAATAAGGTCTGCGCCGGCCTTCAAAAATTCGCCGTGCAACCAGAGAACTTCCTCAGGCCGCTCGAGACACCAAAGTTCGGGGGGATATCCTGCTTCAAGTCCTCGACCAAAAAAATTGGAGCCCGTAGCGCCATCAGTGACACACCATCCCTTTCGCGCAATGACATCCAAAATTGGATTAGACATCCGACAGTTCCCTTATCCAAAACCCATAGTTTACATGCCTTTTAATCGCCGTGGACGTAGGCACAACGAGGTGGGACCCGAGGCACGAAGCGTGTTGGGGTCTTATACACTTTATGCACAGCGCGAGCTCCGGCTTGCGCCCGGACCATTTGCACTTTTTGCGTGCTGAGGGCGCTTAGATATCGCCATAAGGTCTCAATTGAGACGGGGCCTTATCCGTTAAAACGCTCAAAAAAAAGGGGATTGTTATTCAGCCCCCTTCTCGATAAGCCGCAGTGTCTCGCGCTGCGATTACTCGTTATCCATCGCTCGATCAATATTCATCACCAGCAACTTGGCATGCGCTTGGGAGACCCGATCTCCGCGGCGCTTGTTCGCTAACTGCTCTCGTAGCTCTGACAAGGTCAAAACCGCCAGTGCTTGTGCGGTGCTGTGATACTTCGATGCACCTTCCTCACTCGCCATCATGGCAAGGCGATCAACATACTCGACCTGTAAGTTACGACGGAAGCTGTTAACGCTGCCGCGTGCATCCGCTGCAAATACCGCATCGGTGAGGTCTTCGAATACCTCTACCAATGGGTATTCATTTCCATAAAGCTCAGTATCTGTGATTCGCTTGAGGACAGTGGAGTTCAGTAAGTGATCGAACACGCGCTTTTGCGAAGACAATACTGCGCGATGGATTTTAGGGTCTTCCGTACTACCACCGTGCTCAAAGCCGCGACGCTCAGGTGCCGCCTGGCGCCATAGCGCGCCATCGATCTCAAAGGCCTCCGGGCTAAACAGCTGATCACTAAGTGCTGCCATCGCCGCTTTTTGACGCTCCCGCTCAACAGGCCTGAAGGGCTCCGTCGCACCTTCTTGTCCAACTACGGCCCGGTCGACGTACACACCGCCAATCCATCGCGAAATCACGCCCGCATTTGTACCCCAAAGACGAACCAGCAAGGCCACACCATCGACCACATCCTCGTAGGAGTCACCCTCATCGGGTGTCCACTTTGCTGTCTTGTTCAACGTGTCGTGCATAAGCTTCATTTGAGTCGACGCGTAAGCAATCGAGTCAGAGCTGTTGTCATAAATATTGACGCGCGGGTCCATACCTCTGCCCGGGCTGCGCATGTCATCGGCGTCGTTACCAAATGACAAAGCATGTTCGGTTGACCGCGCTGCAATTGCCTCGAGTCGCTCAACTTCTCTGTCAGCGTTCGATAAACCGGGCGAGTAGGCGTATTCGATGTACCAATCGTCATAAGGTCCCGGCGCAATGGTGTAGAACAGTGTTTGATCATCGCGGTCAGGGGCATAATTCACTGCGGGATAGTCCATCACTGAGCCCGAAATAACACCCGACTCAAGTACCTCTGGGTCCGCGAGTTGCGCGGGACTGAGCAGTTGAGTGGCCTTCATATTGTGGTTCATACCCAGTGTGTGGCCCAACTCATGAAGAATCAGGTAGTACAGGCGATCGCGCTTGAGCTGTTCCTCGATGTCCGCATCACCACCGTCCATTTGAAGGGCGATATCAGCCATGAGCCCGCCCTCGGCGATTGCATGTCCAACAGAACAAAGGCGCGCGTCGTGACCACCCAGCATCATGGGCTCCACAGCCTCACCTTGGATCAACTCGCGCGTTAGCTTTGAGCGATTAAGGAAGGAGTACTCGAGCATGATGTCGGCACCGAGTAGCTGACCGGTTCGCGGATTAGAAAAGCTCGGTCCATACCCACCAAACGGGGGTCGTGGCGATGAAGTCCAACGCAATACGTTGTAGCGAATATCACCCGCGTCCCAGTCAGCGTCGTCGGGCTGTACTTTAACGACCATAGCGTTGCTGAACCCTGCGTGCTCAAACGCCTTATTCCACTCGAGCGCCGCTCCCATAATCAGGTCACGCCATTCGATAGGGGTCGTGTTTTCAATCCACCACGTTATCGGCTCAACGGGGTCTGATATCTCAGCCGAGGGATCCTTCTTCACCAAATGCCAGCGCTCCAGTAAATCGCGGTAGGGTGCTGAATCAGTGGAGGTAAGATCTGTTACCTGTACGTTAAACGATCCGAGTCTCGCATCAGCGAAGCGAGGCTGGTAATCGTTCTCTGGCACTTCTATCCACGTATGGCGGACGGTGATAGATACGTTGCGTGCATCGGTTACCGCATCGCTCCCGCCACGCTTAGGCTTGGGATTGTTAAACACATACTCGACTTCAACCGCTGTATTTTCGGGGTAGTTACGCAAGTCAAGAATTTGGCTCTTTTCCGGATCCAAGCCGCCAAGCGTAAAGCGATCACCCGGATCATCACCGCCGTAGTAAGTGACATTGGCAAATGCCTCAGACAAGAAAAGCGCGTCTGAGTCGATTAAGACCTCGCCGGTTTCCTCGTTCTCGGCAGCAATCGCGGTGACTGCCAACACGGCTCGCGAAATATTAGCCTGTGATGCCCTCGAGATAGCGTTATCAGGGTCAAAATAGTAGGCCGTGTTCTGCCGAACGAACTGTAATTTGTCGAATCGTCGCTCGATGGTGAAGATGTATTGATCGCCGTAGGAGCCCGTGAAAGCACCGGCATCGGTGACACCATTCATGGTGTGCTTGAAGTAAATGAACTCACTATTGAGCTGGTCGCCTTGAAGCAGCATTTTAGTGGCGCCGGTTTTGGGGTCGCGAAAAAGCGTAAATAGCCCGTCGATTCGGTCCATCTCCTCGGTGAGCTCGGCGATGGTTTTGGGCTTTTCCTCTTCCTCTTCTTCACCCGCTTCGGATTCCGCCTCATCATCAGAGGCCTTCTCCGACACTTCTTCGGCCTTCACATCAGGTGTTTCACCGCCCTCGGGCGTGTCGTGCGCCAGCGCGTTAACTGACAGTGTTAACGACAGCGGTAAGACGAGCAGCAAGAGCTTCCACAGGTCAGTACGGTTCATTGTTATTCCTTGGTCATGCATGAGTGCAATCGATCTTTTTGAGTGCAGGAAAGATACTCTCAGCCACCGGTAGAAATCAAAAAAAACAGGTCTAAAAACGAATAAATCCATCGATTAAAACGCCACAAGAGCAGTACACTTTCATCAAACCACTCGGACATTTAGCGATGCGCGCGCTCTACCCTCCTCTACAACCCTCTCACAGCGGCTGGCTCGATGTGGGAGACGGTCATCAGGTGTATTTTGAGGAGTCGGGCAACCCGAACGGCAAGCCCTGCATTTTTGTTCACGGTGGTCCTGGTGGGGGCTCATCTCCAGCGGCACGACAATTCTTTAACCCTGAACGCTATCGCATCATTCTCTTTGATCAACGCGGTTGCGGTCGGTCTCTGCCGCATGCGTCGCTGGACGCAAATACCACCTGGCATTTAATAGCCGACATGGAACAGCTCCGCGAGCACCTCGGCATCGATCGTTGGCTCGTTTTCGGTGGCTCCTGGGGCAGTACGCTGAGCATTGCCTACGCGCAAACACACCCTGAGCGCGTTACCGAACTCGTTTTGAGAGGTATTTTCCTGCTACGCCCCGAGGAAATCAGATGGTTCTACCAGGAAGGTGCCAGCGCCATGTACCCGGACACCTGGCAGAACTACCTGGCCCCGATTCCCGAAGAAGAGCGTTCGGATCTTGTCAGTGCCTTTCACAAGCGCTTAACCAGTGATGATGAAGCCGTGCGTTTGGCTGCCGCGCGTGCATGGTCGGTATGGGAAGCATCGACGAGTTTCCTGCACCAAAACAGTGACTTCATGGAACAGTTAGATGAGCCAGAGGCAGCACTTGCGATGGCGCGTATCGAGTGCCATTACTTTGTGAATGGCGGCTTTTTTGAAACACCTAATCAACTCCTCGAAAATATCGATTCGATTCGCCATATACCCACCGAGATCGTTCAGGGTCGTTACGATGTTGTCTGCCCGCCGACCACCGCTTGGGCGCTGCACGAGGCTTGGCCCGAGGCGACGTTTACCCTGGTTCAAAATGCGGGGCACTCGGCTTTTGATCCTGCGAATGCCCGTGCGCTGATTGCAGCCACAGATCGATTTGCCGATCGTTAACGCTGAGCCTTTTATGGATACAAAATACTGTCTCAGCTCACAGGCTTGATCGAGCGCACCGCGACGAAACTTTTAATGAGTCGGTCAATAGGCTCGCTGCCACCCCAATCGTCCTCGTAAAGGCCTGCAATTAAAAACCCGGCATCGAGCTGTCCGCCAAGCTGATCGTCGAGCGAGTGCACGAACTCAATCGGCGCGTGGTCACCGAACCATTGCGCGCGATCCGCCTCACTCACTTTGAGATCGGAATGTGGCATCGAAAACTTCAGCTGAAAAATACCTTGCTTATCAAGCGCTGGGTCAAAAAGTCCATGAAAGGGCTGAACAAACCCACTTACGATTGAGCCGCCCGGGCGAAGTACGCGGTAGGCTTCCTGCCAAATAGGTCGGATTGCCTCGGCAAAACAGTTCGAACAGGGGTGGAAAATAAAATCAAACGCCTCATCGTCGAAGCATGCTAGATCCGCCATATCGCCCTCTATGGTCTCTAATGACAGCCCTTCACGGCGGGCGACAAATTGATCTTGCTCAAGCTGTTTGGCTGAGGCGTCAAAAACGGTCACCTCTGCACCTGCCGCCGCCAAGATTGGACCTTGTTGCCCGCCACCAGAGGAAAGGCAGAGTAGGCGACAGCCCCGCAGGTCAGGAAACCAGGTATGAGGGACCGGCAGCGAGGGCGTGAGCAGAACCTGCCAGTCTCCCTCACGCGCCCGCTTAATGTCGTCAGAACTCACGGGAACAGTCCATCGATTTCCCGACTCAACCAGCTCATCCCAAGCGCGTCGATTAAACTCGAAAATAGTCACCACAAGCTTTGCACTCTTTAACGCGCCCTACCGGTAGCGCAAATTATCTCTGCTGAGCTCGCTGAGGTGTTTGACGCCCATTAAGCGCATATCGCGCTCGATCTCTGCACGCAGGTTACCCAATGCGCGCTCGACGCCGGGCTGCCCTGCAGCGGCTAAGGCGTATAAATAAAGTCGACCACCCGATACCGCCTTGGCGCCTACCGACAGCGCTTTCAACACGTGAGTACCGCGTTGAATACCCCCCTCACAAATAACATCAATTTTGTCGCCCACGGCATCACAAATTTCAGCCAGTTGATCGAAGGGGGCGCGCGACCCATCGAGCTGACGCCCACCATGATTTGAGACCATAATCCCGGTACAACCAATATCGACCGCACGCTTGGCATCCTCCACTGACATGATGCCCTTGAGTGCGAACTGACCGTTCCACTGCGCGCAGAGTTTTTCCGCGTCCTTCCAGGACATCGTTGGATCGAGCATGCTTGAAAAATACTCACCAACAGAAACAGCCACATTCGTCCCTTGATCGACATGCCCGGAAAGATGCGGCATATCAAATTTTTCTTTGGTAAAGAAATTCCATGCCCAGGCGGGATGCGTTGCAAAACTCCAGGCGGACTGAAGATTTAGTTTCGGTGGGGAGGTGAAACCGGTCCGTAAATCTCGTTCGCGGTTACCACCGGTAATCGTATCTACCGTGAGGGCCATCACATTGAAGTTAGCGGCTCGCGCCCGTTCAAGTAGCGCGTCATTAAGCCCACGGTCTTTGTGAAAATAAAATTGAAACATCTTCGGCCCAGGCGCAAGCGCAGCAATCTCCTCGACCGCAACCGTTGCCAAGGAAGATACGCCGAACATCGTTCCAAACTCAGTCGCGGCCCTACCCACCGCGCGCTCACCGTCATGATGGAACAAACGCTGAAGCGCTGTGGGCGCACAGTAGAGGGGCATATCGAGCTTCTGTCCCATAACGGTGACAGACATATCGACCGCGTCGACCCCATTTAAAACATTGGGGACTAAATCGACGGTCTCGTAAGCCTCAGTGTTGCGTCGGTAAGTGACTTCATCATCAGCGGCACCATCAATGTAGTGGAAAATCGGACCGGGTAGCCGTTTTTTGGCCAGGCGCCTAAAGTCGGCAAAATTATGACAGTCCGTTAATCGCATGACGCTTTCCTATTTACTGTGCTGATCCGTTTACAGCGCGGCACTATTTTCAATGCAGCCGTTGCACGGCATGATAAAACACTTACAGCGCATCGTACCGTAAAGCTCAAAAGCCGCAGTTTGTGAGTAGGCTACGTATCCCATCGATGATAGGAAAGAGATCACCATGCTAATGATTAGAAACCTGCTACTCGCCTTTGTTACGGCCGTCCTTACCCAGAATGCATGGGCGGGCTTGCTTATGAAACCAACGGCGGACCCAGACCTCGTATACGATGGGAACATTCTTGAGGGAACTTACTCAGACACCGTCTCAGACCCTGCGACGTTCCTCGGATTTGAAGCGGGTCAACGCGTTGCCAATCCGGCACAAATCACTGCAGCAATCATGGCATGGCAGGGTCAGTCAGATCGGCTCAAAGTTATCGAATACGCCCAAACTCACGAGGGTCGGCCGCTTTTCGCAGTCTTTATCTCATCGCCCACAAACCTAGCCCGACTCGACGATATTGAAGCGCAAATTAATAAATTGGCGGACGCCAGAACCCTCGATAATACAGAGGCTAACGCCATCATAGAGTCGCTACCTGCCGTCGCTTGGATGGCATATTCGATTCATGGCAACGAGACGTCGGGCGCTGACGCTGCGCTAGCAAGTATTTACCATCTGATTGCGAGTACCGATGACGATACCGCATCGATGCTCGACAACATGATCGTCGTCATCGACCCCATGATGAACCCAGACGGGCGAGCACGTTTTGCGAAATCACTCGAGCAATACCGCGGTACCGCGCCCAATGTGGATGATCAGTCCCTTCTTCACACCGGAGACTGGCCTTTTGGACGAACCAATCACTACCTTTTTGACCTCAACCGAGATTTTTTCTTGCTGACCCAGCCTGAAACACAGGGGCGCGTTGCCCTGATTAATTCATGGCGCCCGCAGCTCATTATCGATGGACACGAAATGGGTTCGCAGAGCACCTTTTTGATGGGGCCACCGCGAGAGCCTCTCAACGCTAATATCGACAACGACCTGCAGAAATGGGCTCGCGTGTTCTCTGAAGAGCAAGGCGCGGCGTTTGATGACCGTGCTTGGCGCTATTTCACCGGTGAGTGGTTCGAGAACTGGTATCCCGGGTACTCCAACTACGCTGAGTATCGCGGCAGCATGCATATCTTGTATGAGCAATCTCGTATGGCAGAGGACGGCGTCCGCCGCCCGGAGGGCACGGTGCAGACCTACATGGAGTCAGTGCATCACCAATTCGTGAGTACCATGGCTAATCTCGCCTCGCTCCAGACCCACTCACAGGCCATGTACAGAGACTACTGGGATGGCCGAAAGTACAACGTTTCCGCAAAGAGTGAGTTTGCCAATCGAAGCTACGTCTTTTTAGCCAATGAAAACCACGGACGAATGAATGCCTTGGTCGATCGATTAGAGGCTCAGGGCATCGAGCTTTTTACCAACAAGTCGCCGATCAAGGTCGACTCAGCGATAACCCAGCTAGGAGAGACGAAAAAGCAATTTGAAATCCCAGCCGGCAGTCTCATTGTTCCCAACCGCCAACCGGATGCTCCGCTTGTTGCGGCGATTTTGGAGTTTGATGCCGACGTTAAAAAGTCTGTTCTCATTGAAGAGCGCCAACGTACGCTTCGCGATGGCTCCTCGTTGATGTATGACACTACCGCTTGGAACTTCAGCATGATGTTTGGACTTCCATCCGTTACGGTGCCGACACACCTATCCAAGGGCCTCTCTCCCTGGCAGTCCCACACACCGATGCAGTCGGTCGACGAAGCAGCCATCGCCTGGGCGGTAAGTGGCGAGGATGATCGTTCCGTGGCATTTGCCGCAAGACTCATGGAACAAGGCGTAAAGGTTCGTGTGATCGACAAAGCAACAGCGCTGTCAGATCAAGCTCTCCCTCGGGGTACTGTCTTCGTCACCGCCATGGATAACCCGAAAAGTGAGAACTTAGTCGAACTCATAAGCGCTGAGGCGAAAATGCTGAATATCGACCTCGTCTCAGTGGGCTCAGGCTATGGTGCCGGTGACTTACCTGACTGGGGAGGCGCGCATTTCCGTCTTCTCACGCAACCACAAATCGCCATTCTCAGTCAGCAGGGCTTCAGCAGTTATGACGTCGGCTCGAGCTGGTGGGCCATCGACACTCACCTCGGCATTCGTCACAGCCAGATTGATACAGCGTACTTGTCGCGCGCAGATCTGAGGCGCTACAACACTATCGTGATGCCCAACGGCTATCGCCCAATGAATAGTGCCGAAACGAGTGCGCTCAAAGACTGGGTTAAACAAGGCGGTACGCTGATTGCGCATGACAACAGTGCAGCTCAGATAGCGCGAGATAACGGTATCGGACAAGTGCGCTCTATCGGTGATGTGCTCGACAGCGCGCAGGACTACGACATCGCATTACAACGCGAGCGTCTCTCAACAAGTGATCAACTCGACATGGCGGCCGTCAGTGCGCACAACGTCAGTACCGTAGTCGATTACCCTTGGGAGCAAGGTGCAAAGGCCTTATCAGCCGACGAACTAAAGCGGCGTGAAGCTTGGCAGAAGCGCTTTATGCCCTCAGGGGCCATGGTCGCAGGTCAAGTCGACATCCTGCACTGGATGAGCTTTGGATCACCCGAGATGTTGCCGCTACTTTACGAAAATCAACCCGCATTGATGACCAAAGGCAGTCAACAAGCGGTCGTTCGTGTCGGCGTTATGACCAAAGACCCCAGTGCTCGCGAGGCGCAAGCCATTAATTGGTCAACCGTCCCGGAGGGTCACGCGCTCACAGTCAGGATGAGTGGATTGATTTGGCCTGAAGCTGCGTCGCGAATCGCGAACTCGGCATACGTCACCCGAGAGCGCGTAGGTAAAGGCCAAGTTATTTTGTTCTCAGGCCAGCCCAATTTCCGAGGCTCGACTCGTGGCGTCGGTCGAATCTGGCTAAATGCCTTGGTCTACGGTGCAGGCCTTGGCACCTCTGCCAAAGTAGCGCTCTAGTCGATGCCCCCGTCAAAGAGAATTCGGCGTTGCAATTCAAGCGCGCTTGAATGACCCTGCGGGGTACTAAAAAATGAGTGTCATCACTCAGAAAAATACAAGATCACACTGTTAAGCACACTATAAGGAGAAGCGGTATGCCGCGAGTAAATTTAGAAGGAAGCTCTTCCATCGTAACCGGGGGCGCCTCGGGAATTGGAGAGGCTTGCGCGCGACAATTGGCAGAGCTCGGCTCAAAAGTTGTTGTTGCCGACCTTAACGAAGAGCGCGGCACAAAAGTCGCTGACGAAATCGGTGGTAAGTTTGTTAAGTGCGATGTCTCCAGCATCGAAGACGCCGACGCAGCCATTGCCGCTGCAGCGGAGATGGGTCCATTGCGTGCCTGTGTGAATTCAGCGGGCCTCGGCGCAGCCGGTCGCACAGTGAGTCGCGACGGTGAGCCCTTCCCACTTGATAAGTTCAGCTTTGTCATCAAGGTAAACCTAATCGGGACCTTTAACATGCTGAGCCGTGCGGCGGCTGAAATGTCAAAGAACGAGCCACTCGATGATGACGGTGGGCGCGGTGCGATTGTAAACCTCGCTTCAGCAGCCGCTTTTGATGGCCAAATCGGGCAATGTGCTTATTCGGCCTCTAAAGCGGGTGTTGTTGGTATGGCACTCCCCATCGCACGCGACCTTGCTGCGGTTGGCGTTCGTGTGAATACGGTAGCACCGGGCCTGATCGATACACCCATTTATGGCGAGGGCCCAGAATCGGAGGCGTTTAAAGCACACCTTGGTAAATCCGTTCTTTTTCCCAAGCGTCTGGGCTCCGCTGAAGAGTTAGCCTTTGCTGTCATGGACTGCATCACTAACCCTTACATGAACGCGGAAGTGATTCGATTGGATGGCGGCATCCGTATGCCACCCAAATAAGTCGGTATATCACCGGGATTCATCCCGCGTGAATCGCTGTTATTTGAAAAGCCCTTGGCCATAAACGCTGAGGGCTTTTTTTTCATTGAGTGCCCATAAATCCGGTCATCTACTGGGTTTCTGCGGGTATTGGTAAAAATAACCAGAAAAACACCCGAATTTTCTCCGTCAGGAAACGGCCATTTGCGGTCTAAGCCCGTACTATTTAACGCAATAAGTCACAGAATCACCGGTCCGCTCATTTAGCTGTGGTGATTCGTGTTTCACTTAACAACATAAAGATATTATGCGTTAACGCTGCCACCCAGAGCGGCGCGGCGCGCAGACAACCCTCGTTGTCGCACCAGTTATCACTCATATATCGGAGTTCGGGATGGATAAGCCCACGTTTAAAGAGGAATCGCTCAACTATCACATTGAGGGAAAACCGGGGAAGCTAGAGGTAAGAGCAACCACACCTCTTGAGACACAAGCCGACCTTTCAATGGCCTATTCGCCGGGTGTTGCGCACGCCTGTGAGTACATAGTCGAAGACCCATTAAACGCATCAAAGGTTACCGCCCGCGGCAACTTAGTAGCGGTTATCAGTAACGGTACCGCCGTATTGGGACTCGGTGCGATCGGCGCACTTGCATCCAAGCCAGTGATGGAAGGCAAGGCGGTGTTGATGAAGAAATTCTCAGACATCGACACCTTCGATTTAGAAATCGACGAAACCGATCCCGAGAAGCTCGTTAATATTATCGCCTCGTTGGAACCCACGTTCGGCGGCATCGTACTCGAAGACATCAAGGCCCCTGAGTGTTTCTACGTCGAGCGGCAACTTCGCGAGCGGATGAACATCCCTGTGTTTCACGACGACCAACATGGGACCGCCGTAGTATCGACCGCGGCCGTGATCTCCTGGCTCAAGCTCACCAACAAAAAGATGGAAGAGGTCAAACTCGTTATCTCAGGTGCGGGCTCAGCGAGCATGTCTTGCGCGGACCTCATCGTGAGCCTTGGTCTGAAGCGCGAAAACGTCTTCATGTGTGACAGTAAGGGCCTCATTTATGAGGGCCGTCAGGAGGGCATGAATGAATTTAAAGCGCGTTACGCGCGACAGACTGATAAGCGAACCTTGGCCGAGGCCATGGAAGGCGCGGACATTTTCTTCGGCTTATCGACGGGTGACTGTGTAACCCAAGAGATGGTTAAGCAGATGGCACCCAATCCGCTCATTCTCGCGATGGCTAATCCCAACCCAGAGATACACCCTGACCTCACGCGCGAGGCGCGGCCCGATGCCATCATCGGTACCGGAAGATCGGATTTCCCAAATCAGGTAAACAACGTCCTTTGCTTCCCGTTCCTATTTCGCGGCGCCCTCGATTGCGGCGCGACCACCATTAACGACGAAATGAAGATTGCCTGCGCCTACGGACTCGTCGACCTTGCACAGCAAGAGGCCTCAGAAGAAGTCGCACTCGCCTACGACGGGCAGTCGCTGAAATTTGGCCCTGATTACATTATTCCAAAACCCTTCGACCCGCGACTCTTCGAACGTGTTCCCGTTGCCGTCGTCGAGGCGGCCATGCGAACAGGTGTGGCCAGTCGACCTATCGAGGATATGGATGCCTACCGCCGAACGCTGAGCAAGCACGTGAACCGATCGGGCATGTTTATGCAGCCCGTTATCAATGCAGCCGCCAACAGTGGACTGAAACTCGTCTACTCCGATGCGGAGAACGAAACAGTCATTCGCGCCGTTCAAACGGTGGTCGATGAAGCCATTGCTCGCCCTATCCTCGTCGGACGACCCTCTGCGCTGAATGAGATTATCGAGGATCTCGGTTTGCGCATTCGTTTGGGAGAAGACGTTGATGTCATCAACCCACGAAGTTATGACAAATATGAAGAGTACTCACGGGACTACCACCAGATAGCGGGACGCAGTGGCGTTTCGGTGGAGCGCAGTAGCGTTCTCCTTCGCACCGACAGCACGGTTATTGCGGCCATGGCGCTTCGTAATGGTGACGCAGATGGCATGATCTGCGGTAAGGTTGGTCGCTTTACTGATCACTTTCAAACACTGCGCTCAGTGATTGGGACCCAAGGGACAGACGTGAGAGCGTCGACTCTAACAACGCTGTTATTCGATGATGGTCCCCTGTTTTTAACCGACTGTTTTATCGACTTAGACCCAACAGTTGATCAAATTGTGTCTAAGACACTGCTCGGCATTGAGCAGGTCCGCCAGTTTGGTATCACACCGAAAGTGGCACTCCTCTCCCACTCGAACTTTGGATCGTCGAACGCACCTTCAGCTCGCAAAATGCGCCTGGCGAGTGAGATCTTGCGTGAGCGGTTCCCCGACGTTGAGATCGACGGAGAGATGCACTCGCTGACGGCACTCGATTCGGCATACCGCCAGACAATCTTTGACGACAGCCAGCTTCAGGGCAAGGCCAATTTGCTCGTCTTCCCCGGACTCGACGCCGCCAACATTGCGCTCGGCCTTTTACGCCAAAAAGCGAATGGTCTGCTCATTGGTCCCTACATGTCAGGACTCAAGCGACCCGCGCATATCATGGTGAACTCGGCCACGCCTCGTGCCATTTTCAATGTCAGTGCACTGGCGGCGGCAGAGATTATAGCCAAGCAAAACTAAGAGGAGATTGTGAGCGGCTTCATGCCGCCTGTCGCAGGCGGCAAAGCAGTGTGAATCCTGTTATGCGGGCTTCAGGGTCGATTCATACTCGTCGACGATAAAGCTCTGGGTTCGGTCGCGATCAAATAGCCGCTCCTCATCTGCCGACAACTCCGCCTGAGCCGCGTCCGTTGTCATGTCGCCCATTGCCGCCTCCATTGCTCGGTAGTTTTCGAACCAGACCTCCATCATGACGTCGAATTCGGGATCTTCCGCCCCATCTCCGGCCAATATTGGATATCGACGAACGTACTTTGTAGCGTGAGAAGCCAAGTACTTTTCACCCAACTTAGAGTGATGCGTTTCGTAGTAATCGCGAAATGCGTCCGTCGTCAATTCGGGTTTTTTAAACAGCAGTGTCACAACTTTAATCATGCTCTTTGCTCCCGGGGCAGCCTAAACCGTTTCCATTCTGAGGCGACCAACACCTAAAACTGTACGAAAATATCGACGGTTGAGCGCCGCAGAAATCACTTCATGGACTGCGCTATGAGGTGATCGGCACCCTCGATTGTCCCGAACTGCTCTGCGCGCTGACTGAACATATTTTCTGGACTAACCGACTCGCGGCGCGCTGACTCGTCATCGGGATCCGAGTAAAAGCCCAGCACGTAGCCGCCCTTTGCGTAGCCGATAAGCGCACGCAACTCCGGACTCAATTTTGCGGCGTGGTGGGGTGGGCAGGAAAGGTACTGATTCTCTTCCTGTCGCAACCAACTCAAGGCGTAATGCATAAAGACACCGGTGCGCACCTGGTCCGTTGTGTCATTAGCGCCCCCGCCGTGAAGCACGGTACCCGTGTAACAGAGCACTGAACCGGGGGCCATCTCTGCATAGGCAATTTCATGGGGCTCGGGTGATCGACCCTTATCCCAGTGCTGTGACCCGGGTACCACTTGGGTGGCTCCATTGGCCTTGGTAAATGGCGTGATGGCCCAAATAGTACTGAATAAAGGCTCTACTTTTCGTGGCAGATAACCACCCCAAATTCCGCGATCTCGATGCAAAATCTGAGCACTTTCACCCGGTGCGATGGCCACCGCGGATGTAAAATGCAACTGAATATCGTCACAAAATGGCTGTAGATATTGACGCGCAGAGGCCAGCATTAGAGGGTCAAGGGCAACCGCCTGGCATGCCTCAGATCGTGCAATCAAGGCACCAATCCGCTGCGTTTTATAGCCAGTGAACTCATCTCGCCCAAAGACTTCTTTGGATAAAAAAGGCGCCAAGTCAGTATTGAGTTGATCGACCTGTGCTCGCGCCATGAGGCCGTCGATAATGACAGCGCCATCGCGCTCAATAATCTCAACGATTGCATCCGTTGTGGCGCCTGCCGCTAGGTGTTCGATCGTTGCCATGCTGCCCTCTCTTATTTGATGGTTCTTTCTAGGGATCGCTAGGACCATAGTAAATGACTACCCTCACGTGTCTATAGTGTCTGAGGTAGCGCCCTATTGATTGGCTCCCCCGCACTAGGCAGACTCTTTACGTCATTAAAGGAGCGCAGACTATGACCACACCTAACGCCGTTCACCATGTGGCGATTTCGACGACTGATATGAAATCCCAAATCGCGTTTTTCTCAGATGTGCTCGGTATGTCATTACAGGGCTTATTTTGGATGCACGGTGTCCCCAACGCATGGCATGCCTTTTTAGCCATGGGTGAGGCGTCTTTTTCGTTTGTATTCATTCCAGGCAATGAAGAGAAGGAGACCGTCATAGGTCAAACGCATGCGGGAACGGGCGCTGGCTCCTCTGCACCTGGCACGATGCAGCACATCGCTTTCAACGTTGACACCCTGGACGACCTGATGAACATGCGCGACCGCATTCGCTCACGGGGTGTTCCTGTTTTTGGTCCCTTGGATCATGGACTGTGCCACTCGATTTATTTCGCCGGTCCCGAAAACCTGACCTTAGAAGTGGCCACCAGTGACCAAGTCACCCATCCACTAGATTCCACCGGAACTTGGATCGATCAGGATGTCGTCAACCTGGCTGGAATTTCGCCCGAGGAGCTGGAATCCTATCTGCGCCCGGCCCAGTTTGAGGGACAAGATGGCGCGGTAACGCAGCCTGAATTCGATGCTGACAAGCCACACTTACACTACCCCAAGGACGCCTATCCGACCATGCTCGAAATGCCAGACTCACAGTTTAAAACCCGTCCGCAGGACCGTGAGCCGCCAAGTCCCAAGGCGTCGAAATAAAATCCGCTAGACCGGGAAGTTATATTCCCGCAGCCACGCCATCACACGCTGGGTTGCCTCTTTAGCGAGTTCAGGCTGCCCCATGTAGTAATGATTCGCGCCCTTAATATCAACTCTCGCTTTAGATTCATGCGACACCGCGTCGAATAATGCCTTGGTATGACTGGGCGTGCAGGCGTCATCCGCCGTATTCCCAACCACCAAAACCGGTACGGACACCTGCGCCAGACTCGAAGGCCCACAGGCGTTGGCATCATCGAGGCTCCATTGCGACAACCAGCTTCGAAGGGTACAAAAACGCGCCAAACCAACCGGTCCGTTATTAACAACCCTAGGATCCCCAAGGTAGCACGTGCCCGGTACACGATCGTTCGGATCGACAAGCGGGTCTAACCACCGAGGGTCTGCCATCGTACCGTGCGTCACGAAAGCGAACTCCTCGTTTACCCGACCCGCCTGCTCGAGTGAATCCAATTTGTATTTTACCCATGCTGTTATTTTTTTATTTCTGGCGATTTGTGCCGCGCGATATCGCGTGAGGAACTCATCGCTAAAGGGTGGCGAGCACGCAACGCCGTAAAGGTCGAGCGCGGGATCACGCAGGTCAGGGTTGGTCTCATCCAGTACGGATGGATCAATCCACTCAGTAAGTGTGCCATGTCGAGAAACATGCGCAGCCATCATAATCACCGCATCAGCCGGTAACAATTTCTCTCTCGTGAGATCCGGCCCACCACCGCAAGGGCTTGACGTCACGGTCGGATTTTCAGCCTGCGCTTGATAAAAGGCCGACAGTGAGCCACCACCACTCCAGCCCAACAGCACAATGTTTTTATAACCGAGGGTCTCTCGAGCGTGACGCATGCATGAGCCCAAATCGACGGTCACCTTTTCCATATTCAGCGCGTAGTCTGCGCCGCGGTATCGACTGTCACAGGCGAGTACATGTAATCCGGCCCGTGCAAACTGACTCATAATGGGTAGCCAGCCCGTGCCTCCAATGGGGTGCATAGTGACTAAACACGTGTCGGAGGGTGCCGTTGTATGAATAAGCGTGCAGAACACCGTAACGATATCCTCGGCACCACCGTAAGTCTCTTTAAAGGCTGATTTCTCAACCGTGACAATCGGAAATGGCGTTCTTATTAATTTTTCTGCCATGCGGTTTGCCTCTTTTCCCTCACCATAGCATCCGAGGTGAAAGACAAGAAAGTCCCGAATCTTTGCGCATTCAGCGCGGAAAAGTCATCGCTTTACCGACTATTTCACGTACTCTATTTGCACAATGATAAAACCCGATTACACAAGGTAACCCATATGTTCACTGCTTTGCTCGCCACAAAAGAGAACGGTACTCACAGCGTCGATGTCACCGCAATCGATCACTCCACGCTCGCCGATTCCGGTGTCCTGATCAAGGTCGATTACAGCACAATCAACTATAAAGATGCCTTGGCCGTGACCGCCGCCGCGCCAATTGTTCGAACGTATCCGCTGGTTCCTGGTATCGATCTGGCCGGCACGGTAGAAGAAAGTGACGATCCAAATTGGTCTGTCGGCGATAAAGTGGTGGTGAATGGTTGGGGCATGGGTGAGGGGCACTCGGGTGGTCTTGCGCAATACGCCCGCGTACCTGGAAGCTTTCTAGTAAAACTCCCTCAGAGCATGACGACCCGCCACGCCATGGCTATTGGCACGGCGGGCTATACGGCCGCACTGTGCGTCGACGCACTCGAGGCTCAGGGTGTCACACCAGACGACGGTGCCATTTTGGTCACTGGCGCCAGTGGTGGCGTTGGAAGTGTCGCCGTTGCGTTACTAGCTGCCAGAGGATTCTCTGTCGCGGCCTCTACAGGCAAGCCTGATGCCGCCGACTACCTCAAGCGACTTGGCGCGTCATCAATCGTGGATAGAAACACGCTGTCCGAGGCAGGTAAGCCACTCCAAGCGGAACAGTGGGCAGGGGTCGTCGATGCCGTGGGTGGTAATACATTGGCTAATGCCTGCGCCCAAACCCGCTACGGGGGTGTTGTCACCGCCTGCGGCTTAGCAGAAAGCGCTTCACTTCCCGCAACCGTTATGCCCTTCATTCTTCGTGGTGTCATCCTGCGCGGAGTGGATAGTGTCATGGCGCCCAGTGAGCCTCGCCTGTCAGCGTGGGCGCGCCTTGCGCGCGATATGAACCTGGATCTCTTGGAAACCATGGTTACCGAAATTGACTTATCCGATGTTTGCGACGTAGCCCCTGATGTCCTCGCCGGGAAGATAACCGGTCGTCTACTGGTCGACGTTAACCGCTAGGTCAGCTTGAGCACTCAGCGCTTGGTAAATCGACGCAAAGGGCTGGGCTAAACCAACGGCTGACTCATTGAGTGTCAAGCCAAGACGAACCATGACGAGTTCCGCCTCGGGTACGACCACGACAAATTGACCTGAGTTACCCCCAGCATGAAATGTGTTGGCGGGTAAGTCAGGGTAATCAGATAAACGTGTATTGAGCCAAAAGCTCAGACCATAAAAATCAGCGGTCTCAGAGGGTGTAACCGCAAGACGCTGCCACTCTTGCGATAAGAGTGCGTCTCGTCCGTGCCACGCGTCGAGCCACCACTGCCCAAAGCGGGCCCAGTCTCGCGCAGTCAGGTAGGCAAAGCTTGAGCCGACTTGGACACCGCTGATATCCGGCTCAAGAAGTGGATCATCCAACCCTAAACGCTGATTAACCTCCCTATCAATCCAGTCAACGTAGGGCTCGTCATCGAGCGTGGACTGCCAAAGGTAAGACACCACATTCGTATCGCCGCTTGAGTAGACAAACTCTTCACCGGGATCAACTCGCTGACCCTGAGCCAGTGGCACCTGCCACATGGGAACACCCCCGTAGAGCATCTGCGTGACATCATCGCCCGGCAGATACCGCTCGTCGAAATCAAGGCCACTCGCCATAGTCATTAAATGCTTGAGCGTCAAATCGGCCGAGACGTTCTGAGTCACGTCAGCCGTTGCTCCGAGTGCTTGCATACGCGCTTTTACAGGCCAGGACAGGTCCATTAGTCCACGCCCCACTTGCACCCCAACGAAGGAGGCCATGAGACTCTTATTCATCGACCAACCCTGCAGGCGTGTTCTCGAATCAACAGGCGCGGCATACCGCTCAGTCACGATTTCTCCCTTGTGCATAACGAGCACCGCGAGCGTGTTTCTTCCACCCTCATCTGACTCCGTAAACAACGCATCCACGGCCTGCTCGATGAGTGGATTGTCAGAACGGTACCGCACCGCAGGCTGGATTCGGTCCCCACCCCCCTCTGACTCGGTCAACGCTTGCGCATCACCATGCAACGTACAACCATATCGCTCCTTGTAACGTGCTGTGGCGGAAGCCGTGAGGATATTAACGGTTGCCTCTCGCTCTCCGACGTGTGCGTCAACAAACCGATCCATACCGGCGACAGTCGCCATTCGGGGCAGAATATCTTTTTCCAATATGAACTCAGCCGGCAGCTGGCTGACAAACACACCCGAACACAGCTGCTTGGCAGAATAACCAACGCCAATACTTGCGGCGCTGTGTAATGCCCAAAAAAAGGCGGCAATGATCAGTGAACCAAGAGCAAGGGCAATTCGACGCATGGGGTTTCTCTTTCTCAGTGCTGACAAAGCAGCGAAGACGAGGGATTCATAGGAGCGGGTATATCACTTTGAGGCGGATTCAATCGACAATGGTGTGGTTGGCATCGAAAATCTCGTTAACCAACGCGATGACATAGGCAACACCAACCAGTAGCAGTCCGGTAACAACCAGCATTTCCGCATTCACTCCCAACAGGGTACTCATTTGGGATGACTCGAGCAGTGATGCAAAATCGCTCAAGAAGCCAAGCGTGCCTGCGACCATCAGACCTAAGCCCAGCCACTTCAGCAGCACTGACGACCCGACCCATGGCTTCAAAACAACGCCCCGTAAATTAATGTATTCGCTCATTGCTTCCCCCCGCCGTACCACTTTGCAGTAGCGGTTGGTAGAAAAGCAAGCGCCTCCTGACCGCGCAAAACCTTGCTACGCCCTATTTCTGCGACTGTAATCGAGAAAAATAATCTCGCGCTGCATCCATTACCCTTGGAGCAAGAATGAGGGTGCTGACCATGGTCGGTAGCGCCATGAGGCCATAACTGCCTGAGATCAAGTTAAAGACCACATCGACACTGACGCTGGCACCAAAAATAACCGCTGAAATAAAAAACCAGCGAAAATAAGGCTGCCATTGTGCGCCCGCCAAGAACCCGAAACACTTCGCCCCAAAATACCAACCCGTAAACATCGTCGTCGTGCTTAATATCAAGGCAACAAAAGCTAAAGCCAAGAGCCCAGGCGTACCCATTTCGCTCTGAACCGCATTCGCCGTCAGCGTGATGCCCGAGAGATTACCCGGCGACTGCCATTCTCCCGCCAAGAGAATGACTAGCGCGGTGCAGGTACAAATAAGTAGGGTGTCAAAAATAGGGCCTAGGGTGGCAACCATGCCTTCTCTGATGGGTTCGTTTGTCTTTGCCGCACCGTGAGCCATTACCTCTGTCCCAACGCCCGCCTCGTTGGAGAAAACGCCGCGGCTTACGCCAATCAACATAATACCGACGAAGCCACCACCCACAGCGGAGGGATTAAAGGCCTCAGAGACAATCAGCCACAGTAAAGCCGGAACTTCCGTAATGTGCGTGAGCACCACATACAAAGTCATCGTCACATAAACCACCACCATCGCCGGAAGTGATCGCACCGCCACTTTCGCAACACGAGGCAGTCCACCGAATATCACCACTCCAACTAACACCGCGAGGACAAGTCCTGTTGCAAGACCTGACCAAGCGGGGGGCGCACCATCAAATACAGTCTGTCCGACAAGCGCGGTCAATTGATTCGCTTGGAACATGGGAAGTGTTCCAATCAAACCCGCAACGGAAAACAGCACGGCGAGTGGGTAGAATGATCGCGGTAGGGCTTCGCGGATGACGTACATTGGGCCACCCTGCAAATTGCCTGCACTGTCCACACCTCGGTACATAACCCCTAGCGAGCAAGTAAAAAACTTCGTTGCAATGCCAACGATGGCAGAGATCCACATCCAGAAAACAGCGCCCGGCCCACCGGCTACGATTGCAAGGGCCACGCCCGCGATATTCCCCAAGCCCATCGTATTCGACAGCGCCGCGGCCAAAGCCTGAAAGTGTGACAACTCGCCCTCTTCATCGGGTGTGTCATAGCGCCCCGACATCACGGCAAACGCGTGGCCTAAGTAGCGATAAGGCATTGCCCGTGAAACGATCAAGAAGAAACCGCCGCCCCCTAAAAGAAGTGCCACCATGGGTAAACCCCAAACGGCATCAGCAAACGCAATGGACCAAGCTTCTAGGCGATCAAACATATTTTCTCTTACTCCAATGAGGTTGGGTGATCAGTCGACAAACACGCACTGTGCGCAGAACGTTCCGGGGATTACGAGCAGCATCCAAAACACCACCTAAGCGTTGCAAAGAAGAACCGACAGAAGCCCTTTCACTGCCCTAGCCTAAGCGTATCGAAAGGTTGAAGACCCTACCATCAGTTTGGTGCCACGCCACTCCACGGGCCCTCGTAAAAGTCCCGCAAGACATAGAAGGCCTTTTTGCGGCGACCGTTCTCATCGATAAGACCTTTTCTATTTCGGTAGTCCTGAACACCACCCAACGACCGAAGCATCGCCCGGAAGTCCTTAAGAATCCATGGGGTGATACCTTGAATCGCCTCACTGTTGGCAATCATTTTTACCTGAGCGCGGTAAACATTGGCTTGATAGTCCTCCGTCCAAACCCCTGCTCCACGGTTTCCTGCCTTCGCACCTGCACCGAATTCGGAGATAACGATGGGTTTGTCGAAGGCTGAACTGATCCTTATCTCAGGTATAAACGCCAACATTAGCTTGCGGATTGTGCGCTCGCTAACACCCGTTTGATCGGCTATGAAGCGCGAGTAATACCAACCGAAATACTCGTTGTAACTGACCAAATCCACTAACTCACCCAGCGGATCCGTAATGACGAGATCAAAACCGCTTCCCACCACTGGCGCCTGCTCGCCAACTGACTCTAATACTTTTTCAAAGACCTTTTTCTCTCTTGCGCTCGGAACATCTGAGGTCAAACCGTAAGCCGCCAAGTGGGCTGTAACAAACTGCAATTCGCGCCGCGTGTCGCCTAACAAGGCTGCGGATATGAGCCGCGTTCCATCCAGCTCGCGAGCGTCGGTAATCAGTCGCTCCAAAAACAACATTCTCGGCTTCGAATAGACAGTTTCATTGGCGACCGACCAGACAATAACACTCGCTCGATTCCAATCGCGCTGAATAAGCCTCGAGAGCTGATCTCTCGCAATACCCAGCGTGTCTGGATTCTCAAATGCAATATTCCAATATATGGGTATCTCTTCCCAAAGGAGTAAGCCCAACTCATCGGCGACCCGCGCCGCGTGCCGCGAGTAGGGGTAATGGGCCGCTCGAATAAAGTTGGCACCCAAGGCCTTTGCCTCGGTGAACAGGGTCATCATGTCTTGGTAGGAATAAGCGACGCCATCTCGACCAATTGGCTCCTCGTGTGTCGAAATGCCTTTCAGTCGAATTGGCTGACCATTGAGCAAAATCCTCATGCCTTGGGTCTCGATTGTTCTAAATCCAATTCGATCTGAAATCAGATCCTCACCCGCGGACACGTGGACGTCATAGAGAACTGGCGCTTCAGGAGACCAAGGGTTTATCTCAGCGTCAAAGGAGAAATGCGCCATTGAGTCGCCGTCTACCGTGGCAATGTGCTTTGCCGCCGCGCCTGGAATCTCGATGGTAACCGGCGTTCCCTCGGGCATACCAAACGTGCGCACATGGCCATTGATCCGACCCGCGGTTTCGGCCTGAGCTAATTGCGCATTTGTAATGTATGCCTCGGATGTCTCTATGAGTAACACATCCCGCGTCAGCCCCCCGTAAGGCCACCAATCAGTCCGGCCAGTGGGAATTGTCTCCGCGTTGAGTCTGTTATTCACGCTAATCACGAGGTCATTTTGATCGGCTTTTACATGCTCAGTCACATCGACGGAGAAAGGTACATACCCTCCTTTTTGCTGAACGATCGCTGACCCATTAAGAAATACAGTGGCTTCAAAATTGGTGGCACCAAACCAGAGGTGATAGCGCTTATCGGGGACAATTTCGACATCAAAAAAACGCTGATACCAAACCATGTCCCGGTAAAATAGAAGTTCATCAACCTGCGTATTAAAGTCACCCGGCACCCGTATGTCGGCTGCAGAGGGGTAGCTGTACTCGAGGAGCTGATAGTCATTTTCGGGGACCCTTGTTGTCGCCCACCCACCAAACAGACTGCCAGGGGTTCCAACCTGCATTGGATCCACCAATATTTTCCAGCTGCCGTTGAGACTTTGAGCCTTCCGAGAATCAATCCAACCCAGAAGGTGTTCACTAGGGGCTGCCGCACTAAGCGCTGCGACCGCAAAAGGTGATTCATCCTCAGTCGCATTTCCGAAGAGCGGCAGCAGATAACTAACACCGGCGATCCACACAAAAAATAACAGTTGCTTTCGCCCTATTCTCTTCACCACGGAACGCCCCTCGTTGCTTAAATGCTCAAAAAACAATGCTCAAAAAACACCGGCACAGTGTTACACCGCCACACCGCACCTTAACTGAGGATTCTTATCCCCTTGATCCCCGGGAAATAGATTCCTATTTCCCCCTCTCACAAACCGGTGCAAGATAAGACTGAGACCCATAATAAAACTAGAGAGCGATAACATGACAGACCTCGCGCACAAACCTTTCCTCAAAAAAGTTGCCCTCATTTCAGGTGGTGCCTCCGGCATAGGCCTTGCGACCGCAAAACGGCTGATCGCCGGCGGTGCAACAGTTTGGATTACTGACATCCAAGACGCTTTGGGCGAGCGGATCGCAGAGGAAATTGGCGCAACCTATGTACACCTTGACGTTGTCAATGAGGCGGAATGGATATCAGTTATTGAGCTCATCGCCAGCCAGGGACAGGGGCTGCACTACGTGATGAACAACGCGGGCATAGCCTCGAGCGGTAATCTGGAAACCGAGACCGTCGAGGGCTTCATGCAAACGATCAACATCAACCTCCTTGGTGTGTTTTTGGGATGTAAGGTTTGTGCCCCGCTGATGGCTGTCTCAGGGGGAGGTGCCATCGTCAACGTATCCTCAATCTACGGAATGGTTTCATCGCCTAAAGTACTTGCCTATTCAGCGTCCAAAGGTGGAGTGAGGGCCATGACCAAGTCAATGGCGCTCGATCTTGCGGATCGAGAGACTGGCGTCCGCGTGAACTCAATCCATCCGGGATTTGCCGATACGCCACTCGTTGAAAACGCAATCGCCGCGCTGGAGCCCGAGGAGGGCGAACAGTTCTCAGCTCAAATTGCAGAGCGTGCCAAACTAGGGCTTGCGGACCCTGACCAAATCGCGGCGGCAGCCGTGTTCTTGTTCTCAGACGACAGCTCATTTATGACGGGCTCAGAGCTTGTTGTCGACGGTGGCTATACCGCCAGTTAAAGCGTCGACAGCAAGCTGTTTCTGTTAAAGGGTGGGTTTTGCTCAGTGAAGCCGTGTTCCATTAGCACTCACTTTCAACCTTGGCATTTCTAAAAAACTGCTTTTTTTAGCGTAAATCCAAAGTAGTATGCGCGCTGGCTACGTTAAGGCACCCCGATGCATAAGATCATTTTCTCAATCTTTCTCGCCCTGCTCGCGACATCAGTGCAGGCCGATTATTCCCGGCTTTATTTTGACCACATGCCAGCGAGCTCTGCCGAATCGGGGGACTCCGAGATCGCTTATCGAGTTTTTAATCGCGGCGCCGATAACCCAAAGCTACTCCTCATCATGGGGTTGGGTGGCGCCGGGGCTGCCTGGGGTGATGCCTTCATTCAGGCACTGGAGTTCGAAGGTTTCGAAGTCATTGTTATCGACAACCGGGACACAGGCGGGTCAGAAATGTTCACGGATTGGGGGAAGCCCACTCTGTGGTGGCAACTGCTCAAATATGAGCTTGGCTTTTCAGTTGATGCTCCCTACACCTTGAGCGACATGGCCGCAGACAGTCTCGCCGTCCTCAATACAATAGGGTACGAGCGTGTCCACGTCATGGGGGTTTCTATGGGCGGGATGATTGCACAAGTACTCGCGGCCCAACACCCAGAGCGCGTAGAGAGCCTGACGTCGATCATGTCGACAACCTTTGCGCCCCATCTGCCGCCACCAACATCAGTGGCTGAGGGAAATCTTCGGTCTCTCGCCGACGGTGATGCCGAGGCTTCCCGGGAAGATGCGATGCGAAACCGCGGCTTTTATCCAGAGTCGATGGAGCGTCATCTGATGGCTGTTTTCGCAAGTGGCGATCGAACAAAGCAAGTTCAGACCATTCGCAAACCGACCCTCGTCATTCATGGCTCTGAAGATCCGCTCATTCCACCCGAGCACGGTGTGCACACAGCTGAGCAAATCGAGGGGGCTGAATTTGTACTGATTGAAGGAATGGGACATAACCTCCCTGAAAGCTTCCACCCACAGGTCATTGGGCTTATGTCCGAGCACATAAATAAGGTGCATTCGCCCTAAGCACCTGCTCATAAGGTTATGCTCCCAATATAGAGAGGTCTGTGCGACATACGGGCTGTGCAATAGCGCCGTATGCAACAGCTCCCCATTGAGAAGCCATAATGTGACCAAGGGCCCCGTATGAAACACCTTAAAATGCGCAACCAATCAGCCAAATCACGCTTTATCTTATGCTGCGCCCTCTTGATGCCGCTCCTGGTATTCGCCGGCCAAAGCGTGTCTCACGAGAGCGCTAAGGGAAATCTCGACGCCCTCATTGACGGCCTTCACAGAGACGCACATGAGGGAAATTTCGACACCTATTTTGCGCGCTACACCCAAGACGCAGTCTTTATGGGGACGGATAAGAGCGAGCGCTGGAGAATCGATGCCTTCAAGGCTTATGCCGCGCCGGCCTTTGCCGACGGTCATGGGTGGACCTATTCGGTGATCGAGCGAAACTGGGAAGGTGAGGATGATACGCGGTGGTTCGATGAAATTTTATTCAATGAGAAATTGGGGCACTGCCGAGGCACAGGAGTTGTCGAACAAATCGACGGTGAGTGGAAGATTGCTCATTACTCACTAACGCTTTTGATCCCAAATGACATTGCCGAGGCTGTCGGTAAGCAGTCTCAGCGTGCAGACAATTGAAGCATCTGAGCGCCGGGAGTACTGACCGATATCGGAGTCTCAGACCGTGAGCAAACGAGCCCAGCAAGGACGCATCAACGTCATCATGCAAACCCTAGCGTGGCTGAGCTTCATGGTGTTGGGCGTGCTTTTTTTCGGCGATCAACTTGAAGCGCAGTACAACCCTAACCGCAGTGTTGAAACACGCCAAAACGCTGATACCACCGAAGTTCGCCTTCGGCGAAACAGGCTAGGCCATTACGTTACGGCAGGCACCATTAACGACCGTCCTGTCACCTTCTTGCTTGATACGGGTGCCACAGGTGTCGCCATAGGCACAGCGGTGGCCAATGAGCTCGGTTTGAAAAGAGGCCGACGCATCGCCACGCGAACGGCAAATGGGATAGCCGCCTCTTATTTAACAACGCTCGATACCGTAAGCGTAGGCGGCATCTCGGTGCGAAACGTCGATGCAACGATTGCGCCGGGGCTGAGGGGGGAAGAAATCCTACTTGGGATGAGCTTCCTCAAAAACATCGAGTTTGCGCAGCGCGGTGACACCTTAATTCTGCGCCAGTATTCAACTCGCTAGCATCATGAACACCGCCAAAGCTTTAGCGTTTTCGCTTTTTAAACCAGCACGTTGGAAACAAAAACGCCCCAGTAAGGGGCGTTAGTTTGCCTGCACTGAGGGACTGTCAGAACTGCATATTCACGGCGAGGCGAACGTTCAGCGGCGCGCCCACAGTTGCTTGATGGGTGCTGTGCGCATTTGGGAAATAAAGCTCATCCGTTAAATTTTCAACATTAAGCTGTAATGTTGTGGCATCCGATAGTCGATACGAAACAGACGCGTCAACCCGTGTGTAACTCGGTAGCACTGCCGAATTGCTGTTATTGATAAAGCTCTCACTTTGATGTGTCAGTCCAACCCCTACTTTGAGGTCACTGGAGAGTGAGAATTGATTCCACAGAGAGAACATTGAATCGGGGAGCTCTCTGGGCGTAAGTCCCGTCTTACCAGAGCGTTTAACCTGCTCGCCGTCGAGTGCGCTGTAGGCGGCTGAAACGCTCCAAATCTCGGTAACCTTTCCCTGAACCTGAATTTCAAACCCTTCAATTTCTGATTCGATGACGTCCAAGGTCGCTGGGTCATTGTCAGCCACCTGGGGCGAGCGCTGCTCGATCTCAAAGGCAGCCGCTGTCAGACTCAGTCCGGAGGCGAAGTCATACTTGAATCCCACCTCGCGATTGCTAAATGTATTAGGAGCCAACTTATCGTTGTTGCCGTTAATATTCGCAAATTGCTCACCACTACGAGGCAAAAATGATTCGCTGTAGCTCGCATAAATTGAAATGTTTTCTTGGGGTTTATAAACAACACCAAAGCGGGGCGAAACTTCACTGTCTTTCCTGGATCGCGAATCCTCTGCCACCCGGTTCAACACATTGATATCAAAACTGTCGTAACGCAGACCCGCAACAAGACGAAATGCGTCAGACAGTTCCATTTCGTCCTGGATGTAAAATGAGGTGACATCAATTTCGACTTCTGTGTGGTCATTCACGTCAACGCCAAAGTCATTTGTCGCCATAACACCCAACGCGTTGACACCCACACCGCCACGAATACCTAAATTACGTGATATCGAGAAGGTTTCGTTGTCATCTTGGGTGGTATCCCAAAAGGTGTTGTAACGGTCTTGATCGCTTGAGGTGGAAATAGACTCAACCCCAGAGAGAATGGTGTGTCCCACGTTACCCAATCGCGCTTCTTTCACGATATTGGCTGATAAGATTGTATTTTTGCGCTGCGTGGTATCCACGTAGCCATCTAACGTCACCTCATCAGGCGCGCCTTCCTGATCGTAACCAGACGCATAAAAATTCTGGTAGAGCTTGTCATAGTCACCGTAGAACGCCGAAGCATTGAGTTTGAGCGTATCGCTAAAAGTGTGCTGTAACGCCGCGCGCCAAAGATGCGCCTCTAACTCTGTCGTATTCACTTTTGGATCGCCAAACACCACATCTTCTAACGCCTCAACAGGGCGTCCATTTGCACCGGTGGGAATGCCCCGATCGATGAATCGTTGATGATCAACGTACTCATAAGACAGGTCGACTTTACTGTCACCTGACTCAATACGGAGCGTTGGGTTGAAGCCTCGGCGGTCACCCTCATAAAAGTCTCGATGGTTATTGAGTTCCTCCACCATGGCGTTCACGCGAAAAGCCATTGTGTCGGTTAAGCTGACATTGTGATCTATCTGTCCGCCGACCTCTCCAAAGCTATCAATGCTCATTTGCGCCTGGGTAAAGGCATCATCAACAACGGCTTTCTTGGTCACCCGGTTGAGTACACCGCCTGTTCCGCCTCGGCCAAACAAGAGTGCATTAGGACCGCGAAGAACCTCGACCTGCTCCAAGTTATAGAGCGGACGATAATATTGGACATCGTCTCGCATGCCATCGATGTAAAAATCGGCCGTCGATCGCACACCACGGAAAACAACCGCATCCCGGTGACCTTCACCTTGAGACGATGTCACACCGGGCATATAGGCAATCACCTCACCGATGCTGTTGAAACCGCGCTCTCGGATATCGGCAGCCGACATGAGACTAAGACTCTGGGGGACATCCAATATTGGTGTGGGCGTCTTTAGGGCATTGACGGTATCTGTATACAAGAACTGACCCGCGACGATCACCTCTTCCATTGAATTGGGTTCGCTCTCTGGGGTCACCTGAGAGAACGTGGTGGTGGAGGCAGACATCAAAACAGCCGCAGCCAAGGGTCGAAGATAAAACATAGAGGGACCTAAAATACTTAAGATGAGTAATGTTAATCATTCTCATTTGCATTTGCAACATTACTTCGTATTTTTTTGGCTCGTCGTAGCATTTTTACCTATTCACTGGACTGCACGGAGCAAAACAGAGGCCGCCACGGGCCTCTGGAAGAAGTCTTACCGCAGAAAAGATAGAAGCTCTCGACTACCGGAGCTCAAGGAAGCGCCCTAATTCAAAAAGCGCGAAGGACAGACAGGGGACAAAGCACAAGTCGCCTAACGCGATGCCTCTCACGCAGGCTATTTATTTAGTCGACGAGACTGGGAATACAAAATCGGTAGTCTGTTGTACCGCTGGTAATGCAATAGCGCACCACCCGCGGCCCATCACCGTCATCTTTTACAATGCCTGAAAAAGGCGTCATGCCCGAATAGCGACCGATGATGCCTTTGGAGTCCACTTGGCCTGTAAAACGATAGCCGTACGTGGCACCCACTCGAGCAACGGGCACCGCGCCCTCGAGCCCTCGATAGCATTTGAGATCCTCAAAAATAACAGACTGAGGGTCACCCATCCGGGCGGTAATAAACGGCGTCGCAGTGGCAAGACAATCCGCCTCGGTCATGGATCGGCCAAAGTCGGCCGCATTAATTTCTTGTTCGGTGGGTGTAGAGGAACAACTTGCCAGCGCAGTGGCGATAACGATCAAACATATTTTTTTCATGGTGACGCTCTCTGCGGTACGCTTATGCTCAAACAATAGACGTATGAAGATCAGGCAACAAGACCTGCAGGAATAAGCATGTTGAAGAACGTTTTTTTCATAAACCGCTTTTTGTGAGGACTGCCATGATCTTGGTATTAAGCGCAGTGCTCTCGGTGGTCATTATTGTTGTCGCTTTTTTATTTGCACCCGCCGATGCAAGCTTAAGAAGCGCCGAGCCAGCGGGCTTTCTACTTTTGTGGACCCGGTACTCAGCACACCTCGCATTTGCTTTTCTCATCGTTGCGTTTAGCGCCAGTACGCTAAAGCGAGTTAGTAATAACGCGCTTTCAACTTACTTAATGCGGCACCGCCGACAGGTTGGGTTAGGCTTTGCAACAGCCCATTTCGCGCATTTAACAGCGCTGTCACTCTATTTGACGGGCCTGGAGGGGTTTTCTGTAGACGCGAGTACCGCCGTTGCGGGTTTTGGCTATGTGGTGCTGCTTGCACTCACGCTCACCTCTAATGACTGGAGTGTCAAACAGATGGGCCCTGTCGCGTGGCGGCGTCTCCACACGACCGGGATAAACATTCTAATGCTTTATTTTTTCGTGGCCTTTAGCGCAAAACTGCTAACCGAGGGTGACGCCATCTATGCCGTTTATACAATGACCACGGCATTAGCGGCCATCACCAAGCTATCGATAAAACGCAACTATCGAGCCATCACTCCTGACTAAAGTAGATATTACGAAGAAAAATCTCACGCTCAGGCGCGCGATCTTGACTCAAGAGTGCAATCAAGTTGGAAACATCCGTCATATCGGTGCCGCTGTTGATTTCCGAGATGGGTAGCGCCACCGCCTGCCAATCACTCGAAACTCGCCTGTTGCTACTCGGTCCAAAATTAGCAAAATTATTGACTTGATCGCCTCGCAAAAAATTACCTGTCTGGAAGCCTAGGCTAAAGTTGACGTTATCGCTCCCTCGAATATCAAAATGCAACGTGCCCTGGTTAAACGCAGATAAGTCCTCGCCAACATCAGCTGCGAACTCAAGGCTAGCACCCCACCAGTCACCCGCGCGCGTTTCGATGCGAACCACCCCATCTGGCATCAATTCAATCGCTGTCGTGCCTTCCCAAGGCGTGAGCTTAAGCATCGCACTAGGAAAGGTGATGTCGGACGAATCATCCGATAGCGTGTCATGAACGACGACCAAACGCTGCTCAGTCACAGCCTCCCCGGGCTCCCGGGTCTTGTTGACGGTCTCAATCCTGCGGACAGCCATCTGGCTCTTGAAAGGCGGCACCATTGCGCTGGCCAAAAGCGACTCAAGCTCTCCCGAAAAACTTTTCTTCAAAGGGGCACCGTTGCGGGTCAGCTCAGCGAAACGGCCTTCATCAAACGCCTCCCAAAGCGCGTATTTCAGTTCGTTATCCAGGGTTACAAGACCGAAATGATTCTCAGAGTGGTCCGGGCTGTCAGCATTTTTCCACTGCTCATCAAATGCCTCGAAGAAGAAGAGCGAGATACCTTCCTCGTCAGTCCACGCACGCAATCGATCGTGAAAAGCTTTTTGCTTGTACTCGTCAGCCGCTTTGGAACCTTTTACGCCGTAGGCCGTTCCATCGATGCTTGCCCAACCGGTCTCCCCTATGTGGACGGGTTTATCAATGCCTAGCTGGCTCATGTAATCGAGTACTGATTGATACTGCCCCTTGGCGTAGGCAATAGCGCGATCCATGGTAAGGCCCGTCATCTCATCAAATGGCAATGCCTCCTCGCTAGGTAGTACGCCCCAAAAAGACGGGTTATAGAAGGAGTCATGAAAGGGGTAGGTATGGACTGATACAAAATCGACCGCCTCAAAAAGTTGCGTGAGATCAGCCGTGTGATAGACCGGGTTACCACCACCCCAGGACTCATAATTGTCCGAACTCGTTACCCAAACGTCAGCTTTGAGTTCGCCGCTGGCTTTGGCCGCCTGAAGGTAGTTCACCCACTTTAATATTGTCTTTGGGTAGACGAAGTAAGTGACTGCCCACTGCACCATTGCCTCGTTTCCGACGGAAATCGCTTTTACGATATCGGGGTGCTCATTGGCGAGCCTAATCGCGGTATCAATCTCTTGAGAATTATTCTGTAAGTTGCCCTCTGTGTGATCAGGCCCAGTTCCCTCAATCCAGGTATCGTTATCTGCATCCCAGACAGCTTCAGCCCAGGAGTTTTTGGCTTCAATCCATGCCCCTAGCATCACGTACATCTCGAAGGACGGATCTGCCTGCTTCTCTCTTCTGATGGCTTCGAGCAAACGCTCAGCCTGGGGAAACTGCGAAGTGTTATACGTCCGCAGTAGTTTTATGCCCATGGCATTGAGAATGCGAATGTCATCGACCAACTGCTCAACAGTCGGTCCGTCATCGCGGGTTTTACCTCTATAACCGCCATACGACATCGCTTGATAATCTGGGTTACCCAGAATCTCCGCAGGTGTCGGTCCGTTATCCGAGCCATTAGTGGGCGGCGTACAAGCCAAGGTGAGAGCGAGGCTTGCACACAGTGAGGTGCGAAAAAACGAGGAGGCAATACCCACAGCAGTTCCCTAAAAAAATCAGTACATAGTATGAAACTGGTACGCCGAGATCTTGTAATTGCTTATCTCAAAAGAGGTCCTATTCGACGCGAAAGACGTGTCGGCATGTTCATTTAACATCAGAACAACTGGCTCAAGCCACTATGGGGGCACAAAAAAAAGGGAGCATCGCTCCCTCTCCTAAAACTATTTTTGCCCCCCAGTGCTGACCTCATATTTCGGCCAGTTCGAGAAACTATTGAAACTACATACCGGCCATAATGAGCTTTGCTGCCACGCAAAGCATGACCAGCCAAGTCGTGACATTACCCACCACACCGATCGGATTGGGCACTTTTGCTTGCTGGATGCCGTAGGCGTGCAAAACCCGTGCGGCGAATAATGTACCGCCAAGAATATTGAGGGTTTGAGCTGATGCTCCCGTCATCGCCAATAAGCCAAGGCCCAGTAAGATAAAGGGTACGTATTCGATATTATTGCCGTGTGCTCGGACCGCCTTTTGCAGCGTATCAGGATCACCCGAGTCTCCCATGGCTTTGAAGCGATTGCGCGTCACGTTCACCGCTAATACCAGTGTGAGTAAAATATTCAGGCCTAGCCAAAGCGACAAAGCGCTTAATTGTGCTGCTTCCATAGTCTCTGATCTCCCATGACGTTTTATTAAACGTGTCTATTTTTATGCATTTTTATCGAGAACCGGCTCGTAAAGCGTTTACCGGTGAGCAGACTGTGCACTTATTTCAACGCGCCGTAAACGATGTTTTTGAGCTGCCCCCTAAAATTAAAGGTCGATGACGGTATGAGCTGGGTCATGAAGATAACCTGTAAATCCTCCTCGGGATCGACCCAGAAAAGGGTAGAAGCACGGCCACCCCAATAGAAATCGCCCGCACCCACGCTCGCTGATGCCACTTCATCGAGGGTCGATGCAAAGCCCAAGCCAAACCCAACACCTGCGTTTGTTGTTTCAGAGAAAGCACCCAAGGCCATTTGCGCAAGAGATTGTCCGCCTAATAAGTGATTCGCGGTCATCAGCTCCAACGTTCGTCGCCCAAGAAGTTGATAACCGTTGTGCTGCCCTCCCTGCCGTAACATCTCGCAGAAAGCCATGTAGTCCGTTGTAGTACCCACTAAACCTCCGCCACCAGAAAAGAAATTACGCTTGTGGCGGTAGTGGCTGGTCTCCGGGTCGTCCTCCAAGATCAGTCTTTTGTCCGGCAGTCTCATGTAGCACGCGGCAAAACGATCCACCTGCTCATCGCTCACCCTAAAACCGGTATCGACCATCCCAAGCGGTTGCAAGATGCGCTCTTGCAAAAAAACTTCAAAAGGCTGGCCAGAGATAATTTCAACTAAGGCTCCGCAGACGTCCGTCGCCAGCGAGTAGCACCAGCGCTGTCCTGGGTCATAGAGTAAGGGCACGCGCCCAAGCTTATCGGCGAATTCGCGTAGCGTCTCACCTTGGCCCCTTGCAACACCGAGCCCCTGGTAAGCCTCATCTACGGGGGTCTCCAAGCCCGGCAACAACCCCCCATAAGTCAGGCCCGCCGTGTGACTGAGAATGTGTTGCATTGTCGGAGCCGCTAGGGGCGGACGGGTCACCATTTCGTCACCGGCGCCCTCTTGCCAAACACGCTGATCGCGCCAAGATGGAATAAATCGGTGGATTGGATCTGTGAGTTGGAAGCGCCCCTCCTCCCACAGCATCATTAGGGCCACCGAAGTAATCGGCTTGGTCATCGAATAGATACGAAAAATAGTGTCGTCGCGCATCGCCTTACCGCGCTCTCGGTCCATAAGACCCATCGACTCAAAATAGGCTGGGATACCATGACGCGACACCAAAACCTGACAACCGGGAATCTTGCCGGGCTCAACGTAATTTTCTCTGAGGTGGTCGCCAATCCTCGCCAGCTTTTCTTCTTGGAAACCGGCTCCCGCCGCATCAACGTTCATTATCCATGCACCTCTTAAACCGTTTAGAGCAACGATCCCGAAATCGGTATTGCTCTCTTATGTAGGCAGTTATTTACGCGCTACTGCCTGCTGGCGGTCCATAGTGTCGTTAACAGCTCGGCAAGGCAATTCCGCGATACGTCCGTAGAATAAACGTCTAAACTGGCGACGTGGGGAAACAATAATAAGGACTCCGGTATGAATCTGCAGCTTGCCATCATCGACCTACTTCGGGGAACGCCGAAGCCCGTTCTTCGGCTCCTCTCAGGAAAGCCAAGCCGCATCGACGGTCGTACGCTAGACCTCAATATGCATATGATGGCCAAGCTCGCTGCACGCGGTGCGAGCAGCACTGGTGCACCCATGACCGTTAACGCCCTCAGGCAAGCGGCGAGTGCCTATAACAGCCTTAATCTACCGATCGCTGATGGCGTGACGACACTCGATACCGCCTTAGCGCTAAGAGGCAATACGTTGAACGCACGCATCTACCGTCCAGCGGCCGTCTCGGGAGAGCTCCCCGCTGTGCTCTTTTTCCACCAAGGCGGACTCGTGATCATGGATCATCTTACCGATGATCATTTTTGCTCGCTCCTGGCCGCTCGTTGCGAGGCCGTTGTTATCTCTCTCGAATACCGTCTATGCCCCGAGCACCGCTTTCCGTCACCGATCGAGGATGCGCAGGCCCTGTGGGATCACGTACACGCCAACGCAGCAGATATGAATATTGATCCTTCGCGAGTGGCACTCGCTGGCGATAGTGCTGGCGGGCTGATCAGTAGTAGTTTGGCGATTACCTTGCGCGATCAAGGCGGTGTACAACCTGTAGCCCTCTGCCTCGCCTATCCGTGGGTCACCACCAATGATGAGGACCAACCCTCTCTAAGTAGCTGTGCAAACGCCTTCCCTCTCACTGCAGCCACCATGGAATTCTTCAACGAGCAGGTCTTCCCAAATGACCGAGAGAAAGACAGCCCATTGGCCAACCCTCTGCTTATCGACGATCTCAGCAACTTCCCGCCCACCATCATAGGCACCGCAGGCTTCGACCCGATAAGGGATCAAGGCAATGCATTCGCGCAGCGACTAATGGCGTCTGGAAACGAGGTTAAGCATTACTGTTTTGACAGCCTCACGCACAGTTATTTGATGTTTGGCCGAGTGAGCAAAGCTGCCGAGGACGCTTGCGAGACACTTGCCTCATCGCTCGCTGAGCTGCTTAGTCGAGCGAGCTGAACTGCCTTAGCCCACAATTCGCTGCGTAAACCACCGACTCACGCCCATGCCAAATAATCGACTTACCCGGTGCCAAGTGCGGGTTGATGAGCCCAGGACGTGGTGGAGCGCACGGCGCTGCGTTAGCCCGTAGACAGCAGTGGCCACAGCGTCGGGTTTCATTTCCCACGTCATATTTTCAATGTGGCGAGGATCCAAAGAGCGACCCATTTCAGTGTCTATGACAGGCGGCTTAATGCAAGTCACATAAATATCGTCGTCTTCCCACTCAAGATTGAGCGCCTGCGTAAGTCCGTCTACATAGAATTTAGTCGCACTGTAGACCGCCAATAATGGAATGCCGTGAATGCTTGAGGCCGAGCAAAGATTAATCACCATGGCACCCTCCGTCGCTTTGAGTAGCGGATGCGCCGCACAGGAGACCATCGTCAATCCCGTTACATTGACATCGACCATCGCACGAATCTGGCTCTCGGAGTGGGTCATGATCTCCCCACCAGATAAAACACCTGCGTTGTTTACAAGCACATGTAACTGGCCTCCTGTCGCCTGTGTGAAGGTGGACAAGGCCTCGTTAATCGACGCGCTATCGCGAACGTCGCAAAAGCCCGCGACTGCGTGTTTAAACTCGGGGTGCGACAGTAACTCTTCGCAACGCGCTGCGTTGACATCAAATAAACCAACTTGATAACCCTCACGCGCAAATTGGCGGGCTATGGCGAGCCCAATACCCTGCGCAGCGCCCGTAATAAATGCTGTTTTCATGCCTCACTCCATTCTTGTTGTTATGTTCTGTGGGATGCGAACCCAACGCTTTGGTTAGTAGATCATGGATAGCGTGACAGCCCAATCCCAAAAAGAATTTGCTTCCCAGCCACTCAAAAAGTGCTAATACTGCGGGCATAACTCAAACGATATCTGCACTATGAAATGGCCACATCTCGGCAATGCTATTCCACAGCGAATCCAACCGATTAGAGCGCTAATTGGGCGAACAGTCTTTAAGCTCACGGGGTGGAAGCTGGTTGGCAACCTTCCGAATGAATCAAAATTAGTCATAGTGGCCCTGCCCCACAGCTCCAACTTCGATTTCATTTTGGCGCTATCGGTCATTTGGGGCTGGGGGCTTAAGATCAACTTCATGGCGAAACACACCCTGTTTAAGTTCCCTCAGGGCCTTTTCTTCAGAGCGGTTGGAGGTATTCCCGTTGATCGTCGATCCGCACACGGATTGGTGGAAAAAATGACGCATGAATTCAACTCGCGATCGTCTTTGATCCTTGGTATTGCGCCGGAAGGCACACGTAACAGCGATGGGAGCCTCAAAGCGGGCTTCGCGCGAATCGCCAAAGCAGCATCGGCGCCAGTGGTTCCTATCATCGTCAATTACAAGACGAAAACGCTCACGTTAGGGAACCTCGTATCGGACCTGAGTGATGTTGACGGCATTATCGAAGCGGTAAAAGCGCAAGGGCTGGGTGGTCATCGACGGGCACCTGCACGGCTGTAACGCCGCCCGCAACGCCGCCTCAGGCTTTTGGTTTTGAATGACAGAGGGGATGCGTTGACCTGTGAGTGCGAGAGCTTGCCAGTTCAAACACAAGCGCGTGATCGCAGGCCGTGGACCCATGGCCGAATAGCACGGGCCTATCTTGCTCTGAAAAAGGGGATACAGTAACAGGGGTAAAGCGTCAGTTATTGAGAAAGACCACCTAAAGAGGGGGTCCTTCAGCTTGGGAGAACTTGGTTATGAAGAAAGTGTGCCTAATTATCGGAGCGGGGGCCGGTATTGGTGGTTCGGTCGGCGCAAAGTTTGCGGCGAATGGCTACCATGCAGCGCTTTGTCGCCGAAGTGATGCTGATGGCCTGCAACATCTAGTCGATGGCATTGAGTCAAATGGTGGCTCTGCTTCCGGGCACCTGCTCAATGCCGTTGAGGCTGGCGCCATCGAGAAATTGGTCGAAGAAGTCGAGCAAATTGGCCAAATTGAAGTGGTACTGTTTAACCTTGGTGCGCAAATCGGCAATCGATCACTCGAGGGAACCGCCCTCAAAACCTTTGAACTTGGATGGCAAATGGCCTGTATGGGTCTATTTCGACTCGCCAAAGCGGTCATCCCGGCGATGGAAGCGCGCGGCAAGGGCACCATCCTAGTCACATCAGCCACAGCAGCCGTGCGAGGAAATGCAGGTCAGCATTCTCATGCCGCCGCCATGGGCGGTAGACGAATGCTCTGCCAATCGTTGAACGCAGAATACGCATCTAAGGGCATACATGTTGCCCATATCATCGTTGATGGTGCAGTGGACGCCCCCGACACACTGGGCAAGATGTTAGGTGCTGAAATGTTTGAAAAACTGCGTGAAACCCGAGGGAAGGAACACGACGGACTGCTCTTACCCACCGAGATGGCGGAAACCTATTTCCACATTGCGCATCAGCACCGATCCGCTTGGACACACGAGCTCGACCTGCGCGCCTATTCAGATTTAGCATGGTGGAATCATGCACCGTGAGATCTGATGCATCACTAACAATAATAACAGGAGAAGTGATATGACGCTGACCGTAACACCCTCTGGGCAAGCCTGCGGTGCTCGCATTGAGGGCATCGACCTAACGCAAGACCTTAACGCGTCTCAGATTGAAGAGCTCAGACAGCTATGGCTCGAGCACAAGGTCATTGCGCTCCCTAATCAGTCACTGGCGCCTGAAGATCTCGAGCGGGTAGCAAACTATTTTGGCGAAGTCGGTGAGGACCCCTTTTTCGGGCACATCGATGGCTACCCCAATATATGTGCGATCCAACGTGACGCAGATGAGAAAACACCGATCTTTGCCGAAATTTTCCACACTGACTGGAGTTTCATGCAAATACCGCCAGCGGGTACTGCACTGTTTGGCATCACGATTCCACCGCATGGTGGAGACACATTATTTGCAGACCAAGTGAAAGCTTACGAGGACATGCCTGACGCGCTACGCGAGAAAGTTAAGGGCCTGACGGCTATACATTCTGCGGCACTCGGTTATGCGCCAGACGGCGCCTACGGAGATAACGATCAAGCCAGTGGGCGCAGTATGCAGATCAAGCCCAGCGAAAAGGCACGTGAAACCTGCCCCCACCCCATGGTGCGAACGCATCATGAAACAGGCACCAAGGCTCTATTTTCGTCGGCAGCCTATATTCAAAGTTTTCAAGACATGTCCCTTGAGGCGTCACAAGCACTCGCCATGGAGCTTTACGCTCATCAAACGCAAGAGAAATTTCAGTACCGACATAAATGGGAGAAGGACATGTTGGTCATCTGGGATAACCGTTCGTTACTCCACTGCGCAACTGGCGGATTTGATGGCTATGACCGCTTGCTTCACCGCGTAACGATTGCGGATACAAAGTGGTAGGCAAGGGATAAAACTAATGACGATGGATGCATTTCTAGAACGCCTTGCCCACGCTATCAGAGACAACGCCACGCTCCCGGAATTCCCGCCTGGCGTCACCTTAGATGAGGCTTATCGCCTACTACCCAAACTTACTGAACGCGTTTCGAGCCACCCTCACGTGGGCCTGAAAGCGGGTCTAACCAACGTCGACTTACAGCAACTCTTTTCTCTAGAGGAACCCCTCCTGGGCCTGCTTTATGACTCTTGCGAAATCCGGCCAGGCGATGCCATGCCTTTCTCGCCACATCGACTAATCGAGTGTGAAATGTGCGTCACTTACCAAGCCGATGGGCGCCCGATTGCTGTTGGCCCGGCCGTAGAGTTTGTCCGTGTGAAGTTTGCAAGACCCGAGGATATGACACCGGGCAACCTTACCCTCTGCAATTTAGGGGCTGACAAATTTATGAAAGGTGAGATGACTGCCTGGGAAGACTTTGATTTTGACGCATTGGGAAACCTTGAAATTGTGGCAACACGCGACGGCGAGACCTTACTCAAAACCACGCCACTGGAATCACTCGGCGGGCCTGTAACGGCTCATGAGTGGTGCATCGGGAAAGCCAAATCGCTAGGGTTTACGCTCCCTCAGAACGGCATTCTCCTTGCCGGTACAAACGGATCAGCACTCCCTGCTGAGCCTGGAAATTATGACGTGCACTATGGCCACCTTGGGACCGTTAGCTTCTCTATTTCAGCCACTTAATCTCAGCAACTTCGTAACCTCAGTCACCTCATCGTAGCCACTTAGCGTCCCGGTCGGAGGGCGCAATGACTCATTTAGAGGTGCCTATGGTTCATAACACCCGAGTATTACGGTCGCGTCGTCGCGTCTCCGACGGTTACTGGCTATGTGTTGCCACAAGTCTGCACTCAAACACGACACTCCCTTATGTCCAGATAGCCTTTGACTGGTAGGACCGGCGTTTTTTAGGTTAACTAGCGAGCACATAAAATAATTCAGCAGGCCGGTTTCATGAGTTCAGTTTTATCAAAGCCGATGGTGAGACGCGTTGTCGGCGCCTTAGCAGTGGGTAGCGTCCTTTCGTTGGTAGCCTGCAAAGAGCAAGGAAGCGCTTTACCAATACCCAAGTACACAGCAACCGTCACAAAAACCGAGTTTGGCATACCGCACATCACCGCTGACTCGTGGGGGTCCTTAGGCTTCGGCGAGGCCTACACCGCCGCTGAGGATCAGCTCTGTAATATGGCGCTAGCGCTCGTGCAGGCGCGCGGCGAAAGTGCCGCCGCATTTGGTCCAGGGCCAAGAAACCGCAACGCAAGTCGCGATATCGTAGTTAAAGCCCTTGGAATATCAGAGAAAGCTGAGACGGCGCTAAACCAACAGGCACCCAATATTCGGCAATGGATAAAGGGTTACACGGCCGGCTTTAACCAGTATGTCACTGAGCAGCAAGGGAATTACGGCTCTTGGTGTGATCAAGCCGACTGGGTGAGGCCTGTCACAGCGAATGAGTTCATGGCGCAGTATGTGACTTTGGTCCACACCCTGCCTCGCATCGCAGGCGCCATCGTTGCTGCAGCGCCACCTGCAAAGACACTCTCTTTTCAGTCGCCCCCGCCCAGCGAACCCGACACGAGAGATATACACATAGCCGCTCTGCGCTCAGCACCCAGCCTGTCCAACACACTCACCGACATGAAACTGCGTGATATGGGTTCTAACGCTTGGGCAATTGCGGCAGAGCGCTCTGAAAATGGTAAAGGCCTTCTGCTGGCTAACCCTCACTACCCTTGGTATGGCATCGCGAGATTCTGGGAAAAGCACCTCACAATTCCTGGTGTCTATAACGCCTACGGCGCGGGACTTATTGGAGCGCCGGGTGTCGCGGTTGGCTTTAACGAGGCGCTGGGTTGGTCTCATACGGTGTCGAATTCCAAACGCACTGTCGTTTACCAACTCACCCTAAACCCCGAAAACCCGAATCAGTACCGCTTCGAAAATGAGTGGCGTGATCTGACATCTGCCGAGGTCAACATCGCCATCAAGACAGAGCAGGGGCTTGTAGAGAAGGCACATACCGTCTACTTCTCGCATCACGGCCCGATGATGGCGCTTCCTGGACTCAGCGATAACCCAATGACCGCCTTCGCCGTGCGAGACGCGAATGCTGAGAACATTCACACCTTCGCGCAGTGGCAGGCTATGGGAAGTGCGCAGAGCATGGATGCGTTCATCGATGCCCACCGTCAACACAACGCAATGCCGTGGGTAAATACGATTGCTGCCTCCAAGGATGGCCGCGCGGTTTACATCGATAACTCCAATGTCGGGGCGCTCAGCGAAGAGGCGATCGCCACTTGGCACAACACCCTAAAAGCGGTTCCTAAGTTGCAATACCTTTTCCTGTCAAAGGGCCTGGTCATCTTAGACGGTAGTAAAGCGGTGAACGAGTGGCTCGAAACAGACTCGCCCGTCCCTAATACGGAACCCTTCGAGCGACGCCCTCTTATCGAAAGCGAACAGTATGTTTTTAATTCAAACGACAGCTACTGGCTTAGCGACCCTGATAAACCGGCAGCGTCCCTGTCCCCTCTCTACGGCCCCACGATGACGCCACGCAGTGTTCGCACGCGAATGAATATCGCTTTGCTGCGATCTGACAGCGACTATGGTTACGCGGGTGATGATGGAAAATTCAGCCGGGCCGAAATGCAAAACGCCCTATTCAGCAACGATAGCCTCACCGCGGCGATGCTTCTCCCTGAGCTGCTTGACGCCTGTCGCGCTGACCCAGTTCGGGATGTGGACGGAACCACCGTAGATCTCCTCACTGCTTGCAACGTGCTTGATAACTGGGATCGACAGTTCAACAGTGAGTCACGTGGCGCGGTATTGTTCCGAGAGTGGATCACTCGCTACCCCTACGATGAAACCTATTTGGGATCATCTTTATTTAAAAACGGTTTTAACCCAGCGGCGCCTGCCACCACGCCCTACGGGCTTGCTGACTCAGACCAAGCCTTGGATACACTAGCGCAGGCAGTCGTACTGTTAGGCGGCGAAGGCATTGCACTCGACACCGCCCTGGGGAATTTGCAAATTGGGCACCGACTTGACCGTCAGTACCCTTTACATGGCGGCAATCGATACGAGGGTATTGCCAACCTCCAAGTATCAAATTCGCCAGGCAATAACCCGACGGAAACGCCTATCTTTACGGGCAGTGAAAACTTCATTGCGGGCAGCAACAGTTTGTCCGAGACGGGCTACAACGTGGTTCATGGCTCTAGCTTTATCATGACCTTGGGCTGGGGTGATGACGGTCCAAAAGCCGAAGCGCTACTGTCTTACTCTCAGTCAGGCGATCCTAATTCTCCGCACTTTGACGATCAGACTCAGTTATACGCACAAAAAGCTTGGCGTCCGATTCGCTACACGTTGGAAGATATTCAAGCGAACGCTGTATCAACCCGGATTGTTAGCTCCGCTGAGTGAAAAAAGCCCGCAATAGCGGGCTTTTCAATTTCAAACCAATCTTAGTCCGGTGCCTTCGATAGATCTTCACGGATAAAGCGTGAGGCAATCATATAAAGAACGCCCGAAATAAACATAGCGGTTGGAACGATATACATCATGGCGTAACGCAGGGAGTCCGTACCGTGTTGATCGACCATTAAATCGCTCACCAAACCAACGGTGGTAGGTCCCATACCGAGCCCAATAATATTAAGAATGAAGAACAATAATGCTGACGAAACCGCACGCATCTTAAGCCCCACCATGCCATGAACAGAGGCAATCGTTGCGCCAAGGTAAGCGTTGGCCAGGACCGACGGAATCACCATACATAAAAGTGCCGTGTAAGGACCGTCTACCCAGAACGTGCTAATTTGTAACGGTACAGAAATCGCGCAGGCACAAACCGCCACCCACATATACCAACGCTTGTCATCCTTGCCTAACTTGTCTGCCAAGACCCCAGAACCAAAAACACCTATCGCACCACCCACGCCAATAATCAGTGCCAACCATGTACCGAGCTCTCCGGTCGGCATCTCGTGCGTGCGGATCATGAAAGACGCCACCCAGTTTGCCGTGCTATAGCCCGCGAAGGCGTTCATCGCAGCGCCCAGTGCCATAAAGATGAAGGAAGGACGGCTTACGAGCAGCTTAAAAACTGCCAGCATTGTCGGGTTGTCACCGCTGGTTACACGATTTTCTGTAAGCCCACGAATGGGTTCGGGTACCGTCAAATAAAGGATTGTAGCAAGAATGACACCCGGAACCCCCACCACGAAAAAGGCGATTCGCCAGCCAAAAAACTCATTGAGCCAGCCTCCAAAAAGGAAACCAAAAAGAATGCCAATACTGATTCCGGTTGAATAGAAACCGATGGCACTGGCTCGCTTATCTGGCGGAAACATATCGGAAATCATTGAGTGCGACGGCGGACTGCCGCCAGCCTCGCCAATGCCCACGCCTACGCGTGCAAGCAGTAACTGCCAATAGTTTTGAGCGAGACCGCTTAGCGCGGTCATACCACTCCAAATCGTAAGTGAGATCGCCACGATGTTTCGGCGATTGCTACGATCGGCCAAGCTCGCGATGGGGAGACCGGCAAATGTGTAAAAGAGAGCAAATGCAAAACCAGTGAGCAGACCAAGCTGCGCATCGCTCAACATTAAGTCGGCTTTAATCGACTCTTGCAGGATCGACAGAAGTTGCCGGTCGATAAAGTTGATGCTGTAAACGAGGGTAAGGATACCGAGCGCGTAATAGGCAGCTTTCGTTGAGCCGTACGGGTTGGTTACGGATTGCTCCGCTGAATTAGTATCTGTCATTGGTTACCACTATTTGAATTATGTTTTGCGGTGAACGCTCAATGAGCCGCGTTCGTGACTTAAAGCTACACTAACATCGCATTGGTGGACCAGCGTTAATACTTAAAACAGGAATGGGCGAAGACGAAAATAACAACACGCTCGTTCTTGTGACCCGCAGACAAGCGATGATAGCCGCCGGGCATAGGCCCGTTGCTTAATTACCCCGCTGGCGCTCTAGAAGCCGAAAGAAAGGGTAGCCGAGAGCGATCAAGGCGAGCGTTAAAGCGAGCTGAATAGGGTATTGAACCGCCGTGTAAAGCACAGTCCAGCCTGTAATCGTCAAGAATATAATTGCGGGGAGAGGGTAAAAGGGAATCGTGAATACGGATTTAGCGTCGTCGTGGCGACGGGCGCGACTAATAAATAAAGCCATCACGGTGAAAAGCGTATTCGTGGCCATAACGAGTCCGGCAAATAGCAGTATTTGCTCGAAGGTCGATGTCCAAAGAAAAATAAGTGCCACAACACCCATCAATATAATGGCGTTGCGGGGTAAGCCATGAGAATTGATAGCGCCTAACCAACGTAATCCACGGTAATCCTCACCCAACCGCTGCAGCGCGCGAGGGCCAGCCATAACCATGGCGCTCACGGTTGATATCAAAATGCCAGAGAGCAGCAGAGAGACGACGAACGCTCCCCCTGAACCCAGCACCTCACCTGCGACTATGTAGGCAATCTCGACCTCTCCTGATAGGTCACCCAGCGGTGCCGATGTTAAGAAAACCGTGTTTAACATTACATAAACGAGAGTTACCACCGCACAGCCCACAACAAGCGCTCGAGGTAAGTCGCGTTGCGGCTCCTCCAACTCACCCAAAATATAGGTTGCCGCGTTCCACCCCGAGTAGGCGTAAGTGACATAGATAAGTGCCACAGCGCCCGCGCCGGTTGCAACTTCGCCTACATCCAGAAGTGAGACCAAGGGTAGCTGCTGCGGATATTGACTCCCAACGAGCCACGCTGTCGCAATAAAAAGAATAATCAAAGCCAGCTTGAGCAGGGTGAGCAGAACCTGACCCCGAGAACTTTCACGGTAGGTCCGAATATGGAGGGCCACCATTGCGAGAATCAGCAGGCTCGCCGTTACTTTCGGTGGCGCTTCGGGAAAGGCAGTCGCCAAATACGCACCGAAAGTGAGTGCCGCCAGAGCAATCGGCGCCGCAAAGCCGACAGTGGCTGACACACCGCCAGAGAGGAAACCTGCGTAGGGGTGAATCAGCTCCGATAAGAAATGGTATTCGCCGCCCGAGCCGACGTGGTGTGCGCCAAGCTCGGCGTAACAAAGGGCGCCGCACAATGCGCAGAGACCACCGAGTACCCATAGCCACATAATAGCGCCCGTTGATTCGATGGCTAACAACTGGAACCCCAACGAGGTAAAGACACCGGTCCCGACCATATTGGCAATCACCACAGCCGTGGCAACATTGACCGAATAACCGCCTGTCTGCGACATATGTGACGAACCTAAATAAGCTGGAAAATAGTGCGATATGACACGCTGGCAAGCGGACCGCAATCACAGCGCTATAATCTAACAGGTATGTTCGCAGCTGACATAAATGAGGATCTATCGTGCGCATCGCTCTTTTCTATAACCGCGATATTTACGCCCACCTAGCGCTTAATTTATTAACGTTAAAACTAAGTGAGCACTCACTTGGATTTTTTTATTCTGAGCATGTTGGCACGAAGGTCGAGCGTGATAATCGACTGCAAAAGTTAGCGGAATTTGAGAAATCATTTGATACGCTGCCCGGAAACTCCTTCGAACAGCTCGCTAAATCTGCTAACAGTTTTGAAAATGCTATAACCGACATAAACGGCGTTGACGCTGAAAAACTCACTGACTTTAAACCCGATCTGGTGGTCAGTATTCGTTTCGGACAAATTTTTCAGGCATCTACAATTTCAATTTCTCGATTGGGTGTCATTAACCTCCACTCGGGACTGCTTCCTGACTACAAAGGTGTCATGGCGAGCTTTTGGTCATTACTTAATGGCGCGTCAGAATTGGGAACAACGCTCCATTGGATCACTGACAATAAAATAGACTCTGGCGAGATAATTTCGCGTTGCACACAGCCCGTTCGACACGGACTCACTTATAGCCAGCAAGTCCGCGCGCTCTATGAGCCGGGTGTCGAGCAGATAGTCAGGGCCCTCGGTGATATCGAGTCGCTCGCAAAGCGACAAAAAAAGAACCTCCCCGACGGCCATTACTACAGTTTTCCAGAACCCAAGCACTTAGATGCTTTTGAAGAGAGCGGATGGAAACTTTACTAAACGCTTTGATCGAGGGCGCGCGAAGTCGCTACCCGACGGCACCAAGACCCTGCCCTTCCCTCATGAGTCGACAAAGCAAGCCTTGGCTGTCTTCCCTCTTAGTCCTTTGCGGATTCGACTGACTTACGTTTCGCTCTACACTGGGCACCTCCGAACAGATATTAACTTTGAGGCCATAGACAATGCGCACATCTCTGCAGCGAATGCTCACTGCATTTCTTACCACCCTTTCCATGACCGCACTTTCTAACGCGAGTGTCGCCGACGATCTGCTGATCACGGGCACGATTTACACGGCCAACGACGACTCGCCTATCGTGGAGGCCGTGGTTGTCTCTAATGGCCGCTTTAGCTACGTGGGTTCTCTAGAGGGAGCCCGCCTGGCTGCAAGCGGGCCGGTTAAGGAGATAGAACTTGATTCGCGAATCGCCTACCCCGGTTTCATTGAAAGCCATGGTCATTTATCCAGCCTGGGCGAATCTATAACCAACCTCGACCTCAATGGCGTAGACAGCTACCAAACCATTGTCGGTATGGTTGCCGATGCAGCTGCCAAAGCAGCGCCCGGACAGGTGATCAAGGGACGTGGCTGGCATCAAAGCAAGTGGCAATCACAACCTAAAATAACCGTCGATGGCTTTCCCACCCACCGGTCCCTTTCTGAGGTAAGTCCCAATAACCCGGTATTTTTGGGGCATGCAAATGGACACTCGGCGCTCATCAATCAAGCTGCGATGGACGAGATCAACCTTAGCTTTACCACGACGCCACCCGAGGGGGGAGTGATCGTAAAGGATACAAGAGGAAACCCTACGGGCATCCTGCACGAAAATGCGATTGACCTTGCCTACCCCCTCATCGCGCTATCGGTTGATTCCGCCAAGGCCGCCATCTTGTCCGCCCAACGTCACGCATTTCGCTGGGGAATCACCAACTTCCATGACGCTGGCGCGGGTAAAACCGATATCAAAGCGCAGCAAATGCTCAATGACTCCGGGGACCTAAAGCTTCGGGTATACACCATGGTGAGTGCGCAAGATGAAGCACTCTCGGACTATTGGCTCGCCAGAGCACCCTTGATTGCCAAAGACGACTCTCGTTTGACCATCCGCTCCTTCAAAGCCGTGATGGACGGCGCTCTCGGATCTCGCACGGCCTGGCTTCATGCGCCGTATACCGACGATCCAGGCACCTCGGGCGTGCAAACTTTCGACGAAGATCGCTTAATCGACATAATGAAGCGGTCGGTTAAGTACGGCTGGCAAATCAACACACACGCTATTGGCGACAAGGCAAATACCGTCGTATTAGATGCCATTGAGGCCGCGCAGCTGGCGCCTTACGACCATCGAGCTCGAATCGAGCATTCTCAACATTTAATTTGCTCAGACATTAACCGCTTTGCTGACTTGGGTGTCATTGCATCTATTCAAACCATACATATGAGTTCTGACAGACCTTGGGCCATTGACCGACTGGGTCAAGAGCGGATTGAAACGGGGGCGTACATATGGCGTGATCTTTTAAACGCAGGTGTCCACCTTGCAAACGGCACTGACGTACCTGTTGAGCCAATAAATCCATTGGCGAATTTCTACGCAGCGGTGGCAAGAAAGACCCTCAAAGGTACACCTGAGGGTGGTTTTGAGTTAAGTCAGCGCATGACCCGCGAGGAGACACTGAAATCGATGACCTTGTGGAATGCCTTCGCAGGATTTGAGGAAGACCAACTTGGCTCCATTGAGGTCGGTAAACAGGCCGATATAACCGTACTTGACCGCGACATTATGACCGTAGAGGAGTCAGATATTCTCTCTACCAATGTTGCGATGACCATTGTTTCAGGTGAGATCGTTTATGAAGCTCCTTGACCTTGTTTTAGGCACAAAAAAAACCCGCCTAATGGCGGGTTTTCTCTTAGAGGTTCAACTCACTTAGAAGTTGTAACGACCTTGTACATACCAGCTACCACCGTTAAAGCCGAACGGGCTATCTTCTGGGTAAAGCTGGCCTACACCGCCTGCACCTGGGTTGCGATCAGGATACTCATCAAAGAGGTTATCCACACCGAACGTGAGCTCAAGCTCTTCAGTTACCTGATAAGCAAGCTGCACATCAAGCATTGTCGTTGAACCAACGCTGTAGCCATTGCTAGTCGATGTCCACGCGCCGTAGTAGTTCGCACGAACAAGCGCTCGGATATCACCAATTTGGTGGTTCCACGCAATGTTACCTTTGAGGTTAGGAAGCTGATCTTCCAGCGCTTCAACACGGCCATCAGAGATGGGGTTGATAGATCCACGGCTGTCGACAGACGTCTCATTGTAGTTAAACGCAAACGTTACGGTTGAAGCACCGCCCATCGCATCAAAATCTACACTACCGACAAGATCAAGGCCTTTTGTGGTCGTACCAAAACCGTTTGTGAAGAAACGGAATTGAGCAAGATCATCCAAACCCAAGAACTGCTGACGATCGATCGTGCCGTTAGCGTCGAGCGCAGTTAACGCTTCGCCTACTGAGCTATAGCTTCCACCGGCGGTGTCAGCGAACTCAAGTGCAGCCAAGAAATCAACGTTAGCACCGAGTGCAATACGATCTTCAACCTTGATGTTGTAGTAGTCCAGCGTGAACGACCAGTTGTCTACGTCGACTGCGATACCAATTGAGTAGTTATCAGCATCTTCGGTGCCCAGTGTTGGACGGCCGTTGCCAGCGCTCTCAATGAAGTCTGCCGCCAACTGACCTGCTGCAGAGAAGAATGGCAGCGTGCCCTGATCAACTAGCACACCGTTCACGTTCTGTGTTGTAACGTTGGTAATGCTGGCCTGACCTGATGTAGGCGCGTGGAAGCCCGTAGAACGTGCCGCACGAATGCGAACGTCATCGCTTAAACGATACACACCTGCCAACTTGTAGTTGGTGGTTGTGCCAAAGGCACTGAAGTCTTCGTAGCGCGCTGCAACTTGCAACGTCAACGCATCAGTAACATCCGCTTCCAGGTCAACAAAGTAAGCCGTGCTGTCCTGAGAGGCCGACGTGTCGTTAGGGAAGCCACCAAAGCCGTTTGAGCTTGATGAGAATCCTTGTGATGACAATGGACCCAACGCATAAGACGCTGCATCACCTGCGAAGAGGTCAAACTCTTCTTCACGGTACTCAGCACCAAAGGCAACGTTAAGGTCTGAGGCAAAGCCTGCGTCAACTGACTTAACGAAGTTCAAGTTGTAGACCGTCTCTGTCTGCTCCTGACCACCTGGGACAAAGTCACGCGGTGTATTTGGACCCAAAGACGCATTCACAGTGTTGCGAATGAAGTAGTCAGTGCGGTTTGAACCACGCTGCGCACTTAGGTCATAAGAAACGCCGCCCATGAGATTTGAATCACCACGGATACCAACAGCGATTGCTGAGTCTTCGTTGTCGCCACCAAAACGGGGGACGAAGCCCGAAGGAATCGTTTCAATGAACGAGAAGCAGTTAGCGTCAGCCGTTACAGAAGCCAAGAAGCCTGCATCAGGGATTACGCCATTGCCGGGCAATGGGATACCGTCAATACAGCTGCTTCCACCGTCCATGTCACCAACGAGAACCGATGCTACGGCATCGTCCGCGTCAGATGCCATACCCGTGAGAGGGTCAACACGTGGTCCACGATAAACACCACCGCGCTGACCGCCGCCGCTGCCGTTACCAACAACGTTTCGGTAGAAGAAGCCACCGGTGACCGTTCGCTCGCCGTAGTTACCAAAGGCATAGAGCTCAGTAGAGTCATTCAGCTCATAAGCGGCATTGAAGAAGATTTTGTTATCGTCTTCGACGTCTGGCTGGCCCCAGTATTGTGGCGCTTCGTTTGTGTAAGAGTTGATGGTGCGGAAGTCAGAGACTGGCGCGTAACCACCTGCAATACCCGCGAGGACGTCGCTTCGGACAACCGATCGCACAGTTCCTTCAACATCGCGAACTTCACCCGTGATATTGATGAAACCGTTGTCGCCCAGTGGCAGACCAAGGTTGGCAGAAACCATGTAGTTGTTGCCGTCGCCTTCGAAGGTTGATCCATAGCGTGTAACAACTTCAAGGCCTTCTGCGTCGTCGCGCAAAATAAAGTTCATTACGCCCGCAATGGCATCCGAACCGTATTGTGATGATGCGCCATCACGCAACACTTCAACTTGCTTAAGCGCAAGCGAAGGAATCGCTGAAATGTCCACACCTTGTGCGCCATCGGAAATACCACCACCGAGGAACGAAATAACAGAACCGCGATGACGGCGCTTGCCGTTAACGAGCACTAACGTATTGTCTGGAGACAGACCGCGCAGGTTCGCAGGACGAACGATTGTCGCCGCGTCACTAATAGGCTGCGCATTTACGTCGTATGAAGGAACCGACGTTCGCAACATGTCTTGGATGTCAGTTGAGCCGTTGTCACGGAACTCTGAACCAGTAATAACGTCAACAGGAACGGGCGAGTCTGCCGCAGAGCGGTCAGCTACACGAGTACCTGTAACGATCACTTCCTCAAGGTCGCTATCCTGAGCAGTAGCTTGGAGGGGAAGCCCCATCGCTACAGGGACGGCTAAAGCCAGTATTGCCAGCTTTTTACGTGGGAAATATGTATTCACAATCATTCTCCTTTAGAGATTCATGATGTTTCGGAGTGGCAACTCCACCTCCGACAACCAACGTAAAAGTAATTGGACAAAAAATTTGTCAAATTAGTTTTGCATTGCGGGTTATCGAATGCGCGAAGTTACAGAAAAGTGACAAACGTTACCAGCATTTTGATGTCGACTTTTCACACAGGTAAGAAAAGCAGCTTGGACAGCTACGAGACGGAAGTCGCCGTGTAACCTCAACTAACGGTCCTTATCTCCCCCAGCGAACAGGCTGGAGGGGGGCCGGCAGTGTAATTAAGCGTCTTCTTTTTCTTTCCAATAGGCGGATACGGTTTGTGCGCCGAAGTCAGCAATCGTATTAAAAAAGGTGTCGGGATCGCCATGGCGCATCTGCGCTAAGCCCATCTCCATCTCTTTCGCATAAATGTATTCGGGCGTATCCGAATTAACCGCCTCCCAAATGCAACGTGCGCAATCCATTGGATCATCGCCCGCGTCGATGACCGAATCGGACATGCCGCGCTTGGAGCCATCGCCCGTCAAGGCGTTGCGCGAGACATCTGTCGCAACCGAACCTGGAAGAATATTGGTGACTTTTATGTTATGGCTGCGATCGACTTCGGTTCTCAGTGCATCCATGTAGCCGATAAGGCCAAACTTCGCTGCCGAGTAAGCCGTTCTCAACGGCGCACCAATACGACCTGCGACAGAGCTGATGGCAATAATATGACCGCCCCCCGCGTCAGCCATGCGTGAGAGTTGCAGCTGCGTCAGCCAAATCGGTGCTATTAAGTCGACGTTGATAAGGTCGGTGTATACCTCGGGGTGCGCATCGATCGCCAAGCACCGCTGGCTAATACCTGCGTTATTGACTAGCACATCGACTCTGCCCTGCCACGCCCACGCCGCATCCACTTTCTCAGCAAGTACGGCATAGTCAGTCACCTCAAAAGGTAGTACTAAGCAATCCACCGGTAAGGCTTGGGCTAATGCCTCGAGCGCCTCTACCCTGCGCCCAGATAAGATAAGTTTCGTATTCTGCGCGGCGGCTGTTGTAGCGAGGGCTTTGCCGATACCCGACGAGGCGCCGGTAATCCATATGACCTTATTTGCTAACTCTGTCACGTACCTATTCCTTATTGTTGTTAACAACTGAAACTGTACTCAATCTAAAGACAGAGATCAGCTTAAGTTTTGTGTTTGCGACATAACGAATGCTCATGGGGTATGCCCCTGTCTCACAAGCGGGGATATCATGAAAACCGCTCCAACTAACGCGTGGTTAAGACTGTCTGGGTCCAGACTGCGTATAGTTATCTTGATACCAAGGAAATTTACATGTCAGACCAAAGACCCCTCGCAGGATTGCGTGTTATTGAGTTAGGGCAACTTCTTGCTGGCCCCTTCACCGGAACCATTCTCGGCTATTTCGGCGCCGAGGTAATCAAGGTCGAACCGCCTACCGGCGATCCCATTAGACAGTGGCGTGAAGTCAAAGATGGCACGTCACTTTGGTACCACTCACTTGCGCGGAACAAAAAAAGCGTGACGCTCGACCTCAAGTCCGAGCGAGGTAGGGCACTCGCCTTCGACCTCCTGTGTAAGGCCGACGTCGTGGTTGAAAACTTCAGACCCGGGCTAATGGAAAGCTGGGGCTTGGGACCCGACAAGGTCAAAGAAAGTAACCCGGGCGTCATCTACGCGCGAATATCCGGCTACGGGCAAACGGGCCCGTTTGCAAGCAAGCCCGGCTATGCCTCAGTTACTGAAGGCTACGGGGGCTTCCGGTATATTAATGGTGAACCCGGTAAAGCACCGGTGAGACCCAATATATCGATGGGCGATACCTTGGCCGGCATTCACGCGGCACTTGGCGTGGCCCTAGCCATTATCCAGCGCCACCAATCGGGAGAGGGTCAGGTGGTGGATGTCGCTCTCTACGAATCCATTTTCAACCTTCTTGAGGGCATTGTTCCTGAGTTTGATGGAGCAGGCGTCGTACGTGAGCCGTCAGGTACCACCATCACGGGCATCGTTCCGACGAATACCTATTTATGCAAAGACGGCAAACACGTTGTCATTGGCGGCAATGGCGACAGCATCTTCAAACGCCTAATGACCGAGGCTGGTCGACCCGATATCGCGGCGGATCCAGAGCTTGAGCACAACCCCGGTCGAGTGGTGCATCAAGAGCGGATCGATAAGGCGCTATCTGAGTGGTGCGCAACCCACAACTCGTCTGACATTATCGACAAATTGGAAGCAGTTCGTGTGCCCGTTGGCCCTATATATAGTGTCGAGGACATGCTCGCCGATCCTCACTACAACGCTCGCGGCATGTTTGAGACCGTTGAAATAAATGGTGAGCCACTAAAAATTCCCGCCATCATGCCCAAGCTATCGCGCACGCCCGGGGAGACTATGTGGCCCGGTGCGGCCATAGGCGAGCACAATGAAGAGATTCTGGGTGGGTTACTGGGCTTATCTGATGAAGAGATTGCAGGTCTGTAGGGTACCCTGGCTTAGTAAAGCGCCTCACGGATGAAGGCCACAAAACGAATGCTGATAAAAAAGGGGGCTAATAAGCCCCCTTTTTTGGATCCGTGTTTTAGATCCGTTGTGCAGCTAACCCCTAAAAACGATAGCTGAAGTCAAGACCATAGCCCCTCAGTGCTGAGGGGTGGTTAAAGGTTCCACCAAACTCGGGTGCCGGAATGACTTCCTGAAGGTACTTCTCATCCGTCAGGTTGCGACCCCATGCGGTGAGGGTCCAGTCCGCCGCTTCAAGGCTTATACGCGCATCAACTGTCGAGTAGGCGTCACGCGCCGACTTCGAAAAGTCTTGATTGAATCCCGGTGCAAAGAACGCATTCCAAATAGTGGGAGTTTGCTCGCCCTGCAGTGTGTGGAAGTGCGTCTCACCGACATATTGGTAGTCGACGCGTGCGACGAGATCCATGCCGGAACCTACCGAGCTCACCCACTCAACGCCTAAGTTACCGCTGCTATCGGGCGCCTGCGGAACGTCGTTCCCGACTGACAGAGGACGATTTCTATTCTCTTCGATCTCTGAGTTAAGGAAACCTGCACCACCGTAGACTGTGAGGTTCTCAGTCATTGCGAATGATGCATCGATCTCGAAACCACTAATGGTGAGTTCGTCGATCGTTGTTACCGTCCTCAGGAGACCAAAGGGACCTGCAAAGAATTCGAAGAACTGGTTGTCTTCCACATCAGTGCGGAACGCCGCACCGTTGATTCGAACGCGACGGTCCATGAATTCTGCTTTAAAGCCGACTTCAATCGACGTCGATACTTCTTTGTCATAGTCGTCCGTGATTTGGAGCTGAGCATCAACCGCCTCACCGGGACCGCCAAATCCTGAATTGAACCAGAAGTTCAGCGTGTCACTCGTACCGACACTGTTAAAACCACCCGACCGGAAACCGACCCCGTAAGATGCATACCAATTCATCGCATCGGATGCTGCCCAGCTAAGTGTGACTTTGGGTTGGAACTGATTGAAATCAGCGCTTCGATTGGGAATCGACCCCCCCGCTAATGCAGGGTTAATCGGGAGAGGTGCAAACGTTGCTGGATCAACAAGGTTCACATTCAGACCTGAGTTAGTGACGTTAGGCACCTGGTTATCGACACTGCGCTCTTCGCGGTCGTATCGGCCCGCCACAGCAAGTTCAAGGGTATCCGAAAGATCCCACTCTACCTGACCATAAAGGGCTGTAACGGTCGTATCAAACTTGTCCCAGAACAGCAGATCAGTGGGGTTCGGACCCGAGGCCGGCACATAGGGCTGGCGCAAGAATCCATTCCCCGTATCCGCGCCGTAGGCAACCACGACTTCACGATCAATCTCCGCCCAATAAACACCGCCGATCCAGCGCGGTCCTGTCTCGTTATTGGAGACTAAACGCACGTCGATACTCATATCTTCTTGGTTTCGCTCTTGGTACTGGTAACCGTCGCAAGATGTCGGCGTATAAGGTCCGTAAACACCCGCAAAATCATTCGCAGGATCACCCGACGGTAATACCAGGAACGGCGCAGCAGCCGGCCCGAACAGGTCAGGACGCGCAAAACTGTTCAACGTCGCACGATCTTCCTGACACTGTGACGTAAGTTCGTAACCGTAGAACGTCGCAGACGTTCCATCAGACAGGAGGTACTCCTCCAAATCGGTGTAAGCAAAGCTCGCTACAAGGTCCATACCGTCCATGCTGTAGTCTGCTTTTACGGAGAAATCTGAGGTCTTCTGCTCGTTCTCACCCGGGACATTGAAGGTAAAGTTGAAATCAAGATCGTTGGGGTCAGCGAAGAAAGCAGGGCTGCCGAATGCCGCCTCAAATGCGGGAATGGCAAAGGCCGCGTTGAAGTTAATGGCACCACCACTAACGTCGGTGTATCCGGCACGGAAATCGAGCTCTAAGTCATCACTGACATTCCATACAAGGCGTCCGCGAACACTTGTATCTTCGAGGTAATCAACCGTTCCCTTTTCGCCCGTAAAGCTGTTGCTGTAGAAACCATCGGTTTCGCGTGTGCTTACCGCAATTCGACCGGCTGCATCCTCACCAACAGGGCCACTGACAACGGCACGCGCCTTGAAACTGTTATTGTTCCCAATGCCTACAGCAACCTCTGCCTCTGGCTCGTCGCTGGGCTTTTTAGTGGTGACCAAGATTGCGCCCGACACGGCATTTCGCCCGTAAAGCGCTCCCTGCGGGCCCTTCAAAACTTCGATTTGCTCTACGTCGAACATTTCTTCGTTAAAGCTGTTTGGGTTAGTGCTCAGCACACCATCAACCACGTAAGCAAACGTAGACTCAGCGTCTCGCGTAGAGACGATTCCTCGGATACTGACTTGGGTATCACCAACGTTGGCCGTATCGACCAGCGTCACGTTAGGAATCAAGCTGATGTAATCACCGGCGCGCTCAATGCCTGCGCGATCAATCGTTGTGGCATCAATAGCGCTAATTGCGATAGGTACCTCTTGAAGGTTTTCTGCACGCTTTCGCGCCGTAACCACAACTTCTTCTATGACAAAGCCTGAATCTTGTGACAGCGCAACAGGTGTTTGAGTGGTTGCTGTTACGGCCAAAACGGCCAGGAACAGCGGTGATTTTTTGTTCAACATACGTTGACTCCTTTCTTGTTTTACCGCTTGCGCGGCTTTCTTCATTTGCACAGACCGACGCTCAGACAACGAAGCCGATCTTCAATTGCACCTTTTATACGCACCAACTCAAAAAGTGGGTGCAACGGGCGCAGACATATGTGTCTCCGCTTCACAGCGACTGCGTAATTCCTCCACGGTGCCGCCGCGATTAAACAGGGGGATCTCACTTCGCTCAGCAACCAATGTTTGACGCATCGCATGAGTGGCATCGACATTTACCTCGCCACCCTCAATGACCACACCGTAACGTTGCGCGCCGGCCTCTGTTACCAGACCTCGGTCCACATCGGTCTTTACGAGTTCAGGGTCGCGGGCATAAGGGTCGCCCCAGCCGCCACCACCCCACGTATTGAAGTAGAGGATATCTCCCTCTTTGACCTTGATTCCTTCAACCTTCGCCGGGAGCCACTCTTCGCTGCCGTCGGCGCGCACTAAACGTTTCGTAGAGCGTCGACCTGTCTCACCCCCAAGCACACCCCACGGGTACGTTAACCAGCGTTCGTCGTGTACACCGATCTGCCCATCCGCCAAGAATCGGTAGGCGACCGATAGGCCGTTGCCTCCGCGGTGCAAACCGGCCCCGCCCGAATCGGGAATCGTTTCATACCGCTCGATTCGCAATGGGAAGTAAGACTCAATAAATTCGTTAGGTACGTTGGTGAACCCGGGCCACAAGCTGTGCCCGTCAGGCCCATCTCCGACTGGACGACCCGGAACCCCGCCAAAGCCAATCTGGAAAAGCTGAAACCACTCACCCTTCTTGTCATAGCCGCTGTAGAACAAATGCGGTGAGTCAGAAAAGCCCGCAGCATTGAGCATCATTTCTGGCGCACCCATGCCCAGCAATGCTCCCAAGATATCGAATATTCGTCCGAGCGCATGAGTTCGCCCCGAGAGTGCAGCTGGATACTTTGGCTTTAAGAGAGTCCCTTCAGGGATCCGCACATCAACGAGGTCATAAAAACCATCATTAAAGACAATTTGGGGGTCGACCACGTTGATAGTGAACGAGCCAAAGAACATTTTGAACATGTCTTCGTTCAAGAAGAAATTCACTGAGCTTTGCGCCTGTGGGTCAGTCCCCGCGAAGTCAAAAATCGCTTTGTCGCCCTCGCGCCACAACGTGCATTTGATCTTGTAGGGACCCATGCCCATACCGTCGTCACAAATGTAATCCTCGAACTCGCGAGGCTCTTCTGGAATGAACATGCCAATGATGTGCTTCATGGCGTCGTAGTTACGCTGAAGCATGGTATCCATAGTGGAATACAAAACGTCATCGCCGAATCGTTCTGCCAGCTCAACCACACGCTTGGCGGCGGTATTGCAGGCAGCAACCAGCGCGTTCAAGTCGAATCGGTTCCACTGCGGTGTTCGGACGTTGTGCAGAATCAGCTCCAAGAGGTCTTCCTGAAGAACACCTTTCTTGTACAGCTTAGTGGGCGGAATACGGATGCCTTCTTGGAAGATGGTTGTCGCCTCAATTGGAATCGAGCCCGGTACCATACCGCCGTTGTCTGACATATGACCGAACATCGCAGACCACGCAATGTGTCGACCATTCCTGAAAATAGGCACCAAAACCACCCAGTCCGGCAGGTGAGAAACCGCGGCATTACACAGGTAAGGATCGTTGGTAAGGATGATGTCACCCTCTTCGATTTCGGCGTCGTAAGCGCTCAAAAAGGGGCCAATGAATGAGCCGAACTGCCCCACCACCATTTTGCCTTCGACGTTGGCAATCATTGGGAAGCAATCGCCCTGCTCGCGAATACCGGGAGACATGGCCGTCCTAAACAAAACGGCGTCCATCTCCTCGCGGGCATTGCGCAGTGCATTTTCAATTAAATCAACCGTCACACCGTCGACCTCGACCGACTGAAGCGCTTGGTTATTGGTCTGAATAATCGTTGCTGTCATTTCGCGTCTCCCGATTACGCAGGTTGGATGAGCAAGTTGCCCACCGCGTCTACTGTTGCTGAATGGCCGGGTAAGACGACCGTTGTTGAGTCCATCTCGGAAACGATCGCCGGCCCGGCGACCACATCGTCAGCCCCAAGGCGCCCGCGGTCATAAATGCCAGCCTCGTGCCAATCCCCCTCGTAGAAGAATCGGCTCTGATGAATCAGTGCAGAGCTGACATCACCCAACCCCTTGGGAATAGAGATGTCGGCTTTCAAGGTAACCGATGCTCCGACAACGGCGCGGATCATCAAAATCTCGTGTCCATCGCCAAGCTTGAAGGTGAAGAGCTGCTCGTGCTCGCCATCGAATTGATCCGTGAGTACAGCGACGCCCTTTGCTCTGAGTTCGGCCTCGGTGAATTCGACGGTAATCTGGAAAGCCTGACCGGCGTAACGAAGATCTGCCTGGTAGGTAACCTCTAAACGATCCTCGTCGATGCCATCCTCAATCAAGGATTCGCTGGCGCGCGCTTTGAGCGTCAGTAAATCGTCCGCCAGCTTATCGGCCGTGAGATCCGATGCCATTGTGATGTAGGTCCGCGCCGCCTCATCCTGCACGCGCGTGGTCGCATCGCCGTAAGCACACAGAACACCGGGACCCGGCGGAACAATCACCGGCCAGGCCTCGGTCAGAATACCCAAGGCATTCGCATGTAGCGGGCCTGCGCCACCAAAACCCACCAACGCAAAGTCGCGAGGGTCGTAACCTTGCTCGACGGACACCAATCTCAGCGCACCAAACATAGATTCGTTAACAATCTTGATGATGCCCTCCGCCGCCGCCATAAGGTCGACTCCCATGGCGTCGGCGACGCTCTGAACTGCAGCAACCGATGCATCTCGATTGATCTGCATATCGCCCCCCAGTTGCACATCCGAGGGCAAATAACCGAGAACCACGTTTGCATCACATACAGTTGGGGCCTCGCCACCCTTCATGTAACAGGCAGGACCAGGCACTGCGCCCGCGGACTCAGGGCCCACCCGCAATGCTTTCGTTAATTCGGGGACGAAGGCAATCGAACCGCCACCTGCGCCCACAGTGCGAACATCAACCGACGGCGCACGAACCCGCACATCACCCACGAAGGTCTCTCGTCGAACCCGGGCGCGACCGTTTTGAATAAGCGCCACATCGGTAGACGTACCGCCCATATCAAAGGTCAAAATATTGCTAAAGCCCGCCTTGGTACAGAAGAACAAGGCGCCGGTAACGCCGCCCGCTGGGCCTGACATCAACAGATTCACAGGTGATTCTGCAGCGGCCCGACTCGATGCCAGACCTCCATCAGAGCGAAGAATCGAGAGCTGGGTGTCATTGCCCAAGCGCTCGTTCAAGGCGCCCTGAAGGTTATTAACGTAGCGGGCGACTTCGGGACGGACGTAACTATTTACCACCGTCGTCTCCGTACGCTCGTACTCCTGCATTTCCGGCACAACTTCGCTTGAAATGGAGATCGGAATATCAGGGTAGACTTCCTGTGCGATCTCCCGCGCACGTTGCTCATGCTCTGCATTGATATAAGCGTTGATAAAGCAAATCGTTAACGCCTCAATGTCATCAGCCATTTCTAGTCGCAGTGACTCGCGCAATGCGGCCTCGTCAAGCTCTCTGACAATGCTGCCATCGGCGGCAATACGCTCGTTCGCACCAATCGTGAGTTCAAGTGGTGCCAACAAAGGCTTTTTTACGAATGTCACCCAGCCGCCCAGACCGCCAGGGCAAAACGAGCGCGCGACTTGGAGCGTGTCTTCAAAGCCCGATGTCGTCATGAGACCCACCTTGGCCCCGCGACCTGTCAGGACGGCATTGGTTGCGACAGTTGTGCCGTGCATCACCAACTTAATATCTGCCGGGTCAATGCCGGACGAGTCGCAAATTTTTGCAACCCCGTTTAGCACACCAATCGACGAGTCCTCGGGTGTTGACGGCACTTTCGCCGTCTTGGTTTCACCGGTGTCCTCGTTTAGTAGAAGGAAGTCGGTAAACGTTCCCCCCACATCGACGCCAAGACGGTATGACATGTTGTTCGTCCTCTTATCTCGTTATTCAGTTGGCGATTTTCTGCCAGTTATTTGTAAGCCAATAGTGCGCTCGGCCGCCTTGCTGAGCGCCCATCATCTGAGTCAAACACTCGACACCCTGCAGAAGTGCCTCCAGGTCGATGCCGGTCGCAAGCCCTGAGCTTTCACACAGCATCACAACATCCTCCGTCGCAACATTGCCTTTTGCACCGGGAGCGAAGGGACAACCTCCCAAGCCGCCGGCGGAACTATCAAACTGTCGGACGCCGGCATCGAGCGCAGCGAAGACATTGGCGAGACCCATAGCTCGTGTATCGTGGAAGTGACAACCCAGAAGCTGAGGCCCGTATTGGCTGACAAGCTCGGACATCATCGACTTAACATCTCTTGGGTTGGCGGCGCCGATCGTGTCGGCAATGACTAATCGTGCAGGCTTATTGCGCATCAGCTCGCCCACCTGCTCTAGCACGGTGGATAAGGCAACCTTCCCCTCATAGGGACATTCAAAGGCAACGGCCAAATAGGCGTGGATCTCGACATCGTCGTCCTGTGCCCGTGCCAAAATATCGCCCGCCATGGCGAATGTATCGACGAGGCTCTTGCGAATGTTATTTTGATTCATCTGCTCCGTTGCCGACAGCACGATCGCTATCTGATCTATTCCCTCACGACGAGCAAGCTCATACCCTTTCATGTTCGGTGCGAGCGCACTGAACTTAGGGCCGGTTTTGGGGAGACTTCTCGCCAGCTCGTCGGTTCCTGCCATCTGAGGGACCGCTTTGGGTGATACAAATGAACCAATCTCGAGCTCGGGAACGCAGGCCTTCGCCAAGGCTTCGATCAGCTCACGCCGCTGGTCAAGCGTAATTTCGACTGACTGCGCCTGCAGCCCGTCTCGTGCCGCAACTTCTTTGATCGTCACTCTGTCCGTCATGAGCCATTATCCGAGAAATTTATTAAATCCACGCGCCGAGTTTTTCTCATTTGAATCAGCGTATGTATGCAATTTTAAGAATATGTATGTCTACTGTGTTTGTACCGTCCTGACCAGCTAACGGATCGAAAATGACCCTACACAACTTAGTCATTTTGGCCGAAGGCAAGCTGCAGTTGACCCGTCGACATGCCGTCCATTTTGAGATCGACAACTCGCCAACCCGAAATACCCTCCCTAACTTCAACACTCTCATCGAATGAGTACACTCCATCGCGGGCGGGTCGCTCTGTTTGAGCAACACCCAAAGACAAGAGAAATAAGCCCTCACCTCGCTCACGAAGCTGCCGCATCGGCTCACCCTCTGCAACAGGCTGAACCAATACAAGCCAAGAGTCTCCAAGTGAAAACCGTGAAGTGAGAACACCTCTGGAGGGAAGCGGTTCATCGATAAATTTCACATTGAATACGTCTCGATAACGTTGCTTGGCGGTTTCGATATCGCGCACTAATACGTTTACATGATGGATATGCGTCAGATCGAATTTCTCAGCCACAAAAGTATACCCCTTGTTTATCATTTGGCGTTCTGCGCCCACTCGATAACGCAGCACCGAGGGTTCACCGCCTTGATACGCATCGAGTTTGTCTTGCGACCTTTCTGCCCTACGTAGCATCATGTGTTTCTAGTTTCAAAGGAACGGCGCAATGACGAGCACACCGCGACAAGCACTTGCACGCCAAGCGCAGGGGTTGGGGAACCGTCCCGCCCTACTGATTGTCGATATGATTAACGGCTTTACGGACCCAGCCTGCCCTTTGGGGAGTGAAGCAGAGTCGGTTATCGATGCGAACAAGGTGCTCATGGCGGCTTTTCACGAGCGGAGTCATCCCGTCTATCTCACCAGTGTGGTCTACGATCGCGATGATCAAGCCTCGGTTTTTCGTGCTCGGGTGCCCGCCCTCAATCTTCTGACTCGTGGCTCACATTGGTGTGACATTGACTCACGACTCCCTGTGCATGCGTCCGATACCCTCGTTGAAAAAACCCATGCCAGCGCCTTTCATGGCACGGGACTGGCCGATCTCTTAACCCAACAAGGCATCGACTCGCTTGTCGTGACCGGCCTCACCACAAGTGGGTGCGTGCGTGCCTCTGCCGTCGACGGACTTCAGCACAATTTTAAAGTCGTGATCGTCGAGGAAGCGACGGGTGATCGCGACCTAGCGGCTCACAAGGCTAACTTGTATGACCTCAACGCAAAGTATGTTGACGTACTGCCCCTTGAGGAAACCTTGCAGCTACTCTGAAAGACCGATCACGCCGAGTAGGAAGATCACTTTACGATCCAGTCATCGCATCATTCATTGATCATCGTCATTTTGTTGTCAGCCCAAAACGGCAGCTTACGCTCTTGACCCTCAAGCAAAGGCAAGTGCTCGCGATGCCAAAGTGGCTCCCATAACCCTGTCTCCTTCAGAAGGGCCTGCAACTGAGCCTCGGCTCCCGCCGATAGGACCCTGTAATGTCGGCGTAGCTCGGCAAGACACCAAACGCGGTATCGAGACGAGCGTGCCTTGGTGTAAGTGACACCATCAACCGTTGTGGTGAAACGCGACTTGCCACCTGCTACCGCGTCGACGTTTGAATTTAGGTAGGGTAGATACCCTCGCGCCATGTGAGCCAGGAGCATTCGGATATCGTTTGGCACTGGGTCGACCAACGCCCCCTGAAAGGATGACGGATTGCTGTTCCACAACCGCATGACCCACTCAAGCGTTTTAGGTGCGGTGTGTCGGAGTAGTTGAAGCGGTATGGGATCCAACGCGAAATGGCGGAAGAAGGGCCCGGAAAAACCAACATCGGCAAGTGTGGGGTAGTCGCCCAGCAAGTACGGACGCTTGGTAAAAATCCCTTCTAGTACCGCTAATAAAGCGGTGACATCAGCCTCGACACCCAACACCGCATCAGGCCCAATACCGTCGCCAGAGGTGTAGCCGCTTCGTTGGCGTCTACGCAGCATCCTGCGTTTCACAAACAGCGGAAGCCGCATGCCACCCGTGATCTCTCGCGCTAGGTGACCAGAGGCAAATCGCGCACCCTCCTCGTAATACCACCGATAATGCATGGCTGGGCGCCACCACCACTCGTCGGCCCAGTCCTCCAGTAAATAGCAAACGTAGGCAAGTATGGGGTCATTGGGCACGATAGGGTTTTGCGGATACGCGGCTTCAAACCATTGGATCATCGCCGTTGTATCGGTCATCCAGCGGCCATCGGGCAACTGGACGACCGGCATCTGGGAGAGGCCCAGAACTTTTTTATTTCGCGCCACCTCTCCAGGAAAAACCATACTCTCAAAGCGATAGGGAATGCCCTTCAGCCGAAAGTAATTTTCCATCTTGCCGGTAAAGTAAGAGATGCTCGAGCCTCGCAGCTCGAGCACCTGTGGCTTGTCAGACATACCGCCTCCCTCTTCTTTTCAGAGGTTATGCTAGACGGCTTCTCAACAACAGTAAGCTAGTTACGACTAGCGTGAGATAACAAGGTGCGAACGATGGAGGTCAGTAATGCACTGCGCCGGATTTTCTAAGCCCGCCTTTTGCATTGCCTTAGCCGCCTTGCCACTGCGCACATTATCCATCACAGCCACCATATCAGCGGTTTTACCCGATACCATCGCGACATAGTCAAACCCGGTAATACCAAGCGCAGGTGTAAAGATTGCGCTGCCAACGCTCCCGTCGATCATGTCATTCGCCATTTTATTGACGCCCTTGCGGTAAGCGAGTGCATCCTGGATTGTTTTACCCTCGTCGAGGTTGCACACCATGGCAATGAGGGGTTTCTCTTGCGACGCTGCAGGTTGTGCACCGGCATTGTGCACGGCAAGTGTCCGCGCCTTACTGCAAGAGACGCGCTCAAAAATGCCCGCTGCGACATCTTGTGCGGTCGTGCGCCAAGCTTCTTCACTGGCGAAATAGTCACCCCAAGTCGGGAAATAATTGACCCATCTCAAGTCGGGCTCATCATAGGGCGGTGATACCGCTACCGCTTCCCAGATGAAGGTATTCATGGCGAAGCTATTTGCATCCGCAAAGGCCTTAAAGTCTGATCGCGCAAAATCGACGAGATCTGACACCATCACGCCCTCATTCAGGCTGCATTCATAAATCTCCGCGATCATGGGTGTTTCTTCGTGGTGCGCAGCTAAAACCGACGTACTGAGTAAAATACTACTGATAGTTAATATTTTCTTGAACATAACAATCCCCTAGCTTTTATTAGAATGGAGGGCCCAAGACATGGGTCCTGACCCCAGTCTAGAGAGTGAAGGACTATTCACCAGTAGTTTCGGAGATGTCTGTCACAATGTGTCAGAGAAAGACGACTCAGCTCACCCGAGCCGTCTTTCTTTATGTCACAGGTAGGTCTGTAAAAACCCCAGGTAGGCTTCGCTCGCAGTAATTCGGTTAACGCGTTTTCTGAAGCCGTGCCCTTCGTCCTCGAACAAGACGTATTCAACCGGGACATTGTTCGCTCGCACCTCATCCACCAACTCATCGCTCTCCACTTGAAGGACGCGCGGATCGTTAGCGCCTTGAACGACCAGCAAAGGCTTCACGATATTTTCCGCATGGAATAGTGGTGAGATAGCCGTCAAACGATCGGTATCCGTCGCAGGGTCACCCAGTTCTGCATAGAGCGAATCCCTGAAGGCACCCCACCAAGGTGGAATGGATTTAAGTGTGCGAAGCCAGTTCGTCACGCCAAAGATATTGATGCCTATCTCGAAGGCCTCAGGCTCAAAGGCAAGGGCTGCGGCAACCATATAACCGCCGTACGAGCCACCGATAATCCCAACGCGGTCACCGTCGATCCAGTCGTAGGATGCAAGAAACTCGCGTGACGCAACAACATCGCCTAAATCAGCCTCACCGTGCTTAAGGTCATCGAGGTGATAAAACGTTTTGCCATAACCGCTCGAGCCGCGATTATTGATTTGGTAGACCGCATAACCATGGTTTACCAAATGCTGAATCGCGGCTGAATACCCTTTGCGGCTCTGTCCGCCTGGACCGCCGTGTACCCATACCAAAGCGGGCGCCGGATTCTCTGATGATGCCTCGCGCGGCTGGTACAAGATGCCGGGAACGTTGAGGCCGTCATAACTGGCAAAGCGAACAACCTCGCCTTCCACCATAAATTCGCTGTTAATTGCGGGATTGAGGGCAGCTGTAAGCCGCGTGGCTTCACTACCCAGAGGCATATAATACAAATCGTAAGGCGCCGTATCGCGGTTCAAGCCAAAGGCAATCGCTGTCTCGTCACGGTTAAATCGCACTTGGGCCAGGTCACCCGCTGGCACATTATTGAGCACGACAGCGTCACCTGTTTGCAGGTCGATCAACGACACATCCGTGCTTGCGTCATTGTTGACCCCACTTACGCGATAGCGACCGCTGGGTGAGTAACCTACGTACATGACATCCCAATCTTCAGTGATGAGCGGCGCTCGCTCACCTGTTTCTAGCGAAAGCGTCCAAGCCTGATTGAACTCACCAAACTCATTGGTTGAATAGATGAACGTCTGGTTGTCTGGCGTGAAACCCATCGCTGAGTACTCGACATTACCCTCGTGCGGAGTAATGGTTACCAACTCTGGCGTTTCTTCGGTGACATCGATGAGAAAGAGGTCGTTGTCGGCATTACTGTTATTACGCGCGTATACGACCCAGCGCCCATCGTCACTTATAGCACCAAGGTCTAGGCCCTCGCTGTTCTCATAGAGCATAGTTCGGCTGTAATCCGCTGCACTGTAGCGATACATATCAAACGCACCGCCGTCGCGCTCGTTACTGAAGATATAAAAGCTTTCGCCATCCGAAGCCCAGCCTGCAAAGCCCGCCTTGTGCCCCTCACCCGGGGTCAGATCAGTAATCTCACCCGCCTCAGACATCACAAAAACATGTGTGAGTTCGTCGCCATTGCCGTCCTGCTGATAGATAAAACGATCATCTCTGGGAAACCACGATTCCGCGTACACACCCCGATCAGCCGACGCCGTTAAAGCGGTCATTTGACGGGTTTCCGTGTCAAGGCGATATGCGTTGTAGACACCGGTTTCATCTGAACTAATGAGGAGATCGCCGTTCTCGGCAGAGAACGCATAAGGACCGGCTCCGCCCATACGATAACTTGTAGTCTCGAAGAACTGCGCCGCAGAGTAGGTCTCGTGTACCAGGGGTGCATTTGCTTCAAGGGCGGACTCTTCACTCGCGCACGCGCCTAAAAACATACAAGCGCCGGCGACCGCGCCGCCAAACCATCGTTTATTCATCTTTTGGACTCCTATTGGGCTGACCTTTCTAAAAATTATGAGCTCGGATTCTGACTACGAAACGGCGCTCATATATAACGGATGAGCACCCCAATAATGTCGGTTCAATAGACATCGAGATCTCTGGCTGAGACGACTTCGCCGTCATATATTTCTCGCACTTCCCTCAACAGGGTCTCATGGCTCGAGCCCCAAAGTAGTTGATGATACAGCACCAATAATTTCGGTCTCGCCTTGACTGCCAACGCGCCTAACTCGTGAGTAGAAGTATGGTTTCCCGCGTGATATTTCTGCCACCGAGGTTCTTTTTTCTGAAAGCCCTCTAGGCTGTAGACCTCATGAATCAAAATATCCGCGCCTTTGGCGTATTCGAGCAAACGCTCTGAGGGTGCCGTATCGCCTGAGATGACAATGACTTTATCCGGGGTCGTGAAGCGATACCCCCAAGCATCGGGCCAGCTTCCATGTGGCACACGAAACGCCTCGACGGTCACATTGTTGTCTTTAAAAATAACCCCTGTTTGCGTCACCTCAGATGTATCAATACGCCACCCCTGATTATTCGCAGGCTGATCGCTGTAGAGTCGGTAACGAATGTCCTCTTCGTAGGCGGCAATAATGTTCTTAGCCATTGAAGCTGTGCCCTCTGGACCGAATAGCCTAAGCGGACGGTCGCGCCCCGCCACCCAGCTGGTCAGCAACAAATCGGGTAAGCCCACACTGTGATCCGAGTGCAAATGGGTCAGGAATGCATGGTTAAGTTTTTCAACCGCAAGGCCCGGAATTTCCCCACCGTACTCCGGAGATAACGACGCGGCTCGGCGTACTACACCGGCCCCGAAGTCAACGAGGTAGGCCTCATCATTAACGACAATGGCAACACCGGGGCCTGACCGCTCCGGAAACGGGTTGGGTGTCCCTGTGCCAAGCATAGCGACTTGAGTGACCGTCCCTGCAGTGTCAGCGAAACTGGGCAGGGTGAGTACTAAAAACCATAGCAATAAGGTTTGTGAGCAAATGGTTTTGGCAATTTTCATGCGGGTTTTCGCGCAGATGTGCAAACTGGGCCCCCTGGGTACATTTGGGTTGTGCTCAGCACGTTGCGTAGCTGGCACAATCGGCTTATTGAGGTTTTCACGAGACTAAATGCTCGTGACTTACATAGCCAGTCTTGCTTAGCCCGTCGTGGCGTAACTGGCCCTCGCACAGCATGCGTCAGCAGGCTTGATTCATGCCCGCTCGCTCGGTGTTCTCGTCACGCGTGATGCGGCAGGAAACCCTTATGGCACGGGAAGCCATCGCTTCAAAACTATCAATACCCTCGTTCGCAAAGCCTTTGCGCGTTCGATGAATATTAAATCGACCCGATAGGGCACCACCAAAAGCCTCTTCAAGGTGATCTCTTCCCAAAGCAAACCCCAGCAAGCCTCCCCAGGTGGCTGCGGGATTATCAGCGTCCCACCCTGCGAGCGCCGCAATTTTAATCGTCTCCTGAATGTCTCCCCCCCCATAAAAAAGTGAGATCAAGCTTGCAGCAAAATTGATTCCCGAGGCGAAACAGCCATTGCAATAGAGGCCCCTACTCGACATGTCATAACCATCGGCCTGCGCGACTTGATACCGCTCATAGACCCGATCTCTCGTCGCCTCCCAAGGCAGACCCGCACGGTAATTGGTTAACACAAAGTCAAACATCGCGGCCGGCGTTGAAGCGTCAGGCAAGTGCTCGCGAGCTCTAAGGGCGAGTGCTAAGAGGTGCTCAGGCGACACTGGCCCGCGGGGTTCATCAGCCACCAGGGTATGAAGTACCACGTAGAACTCGGCAGCGATAACTGCATCGCCATACCCTGCCGTGCGAATAGGAAAATAAGCGACATCCAGAGCCACATCGACCCGGCCGGGTGCGAAAAGACCAAATATTTCGGTGGTGAGCTGCGCGTCAATCATTTCCCCATGAGGGTTATTCGCTGGGGCGGCCGTTTGGGGAGGTAGTTCTCCCTTCAACATCAGCTCGTGTGCCGTCTGGTTGGAAACCCATAAATAATTTTGATAGACCGCACCGTCCTTTCCGTAGGGGGTAGGTAACTGCTCGTCATAGATATGGGCTAACCAGACATCACGAATAGTCTCAGGATCTAGCGTCTCAAGACCCAGATCGTCCATTGCCGATAAATACATATATTCGATATCGGTATCGTCATCCGCACCCCAGGTTTCACCAGGACGCCTCAGGACAAAATCTATCGTCGCCGAGATGTCACTTGGCAAATGAGACCAGATAGCCGGTTGATCCATGCCGCCCCAATCATCGCGGGTGTAGAACTGTCCGTGCGGGCCCCCGCCGCCAATTTTATCCATTTCAGTAACAAGTCCCGTCCAGTTACCGATAGATTGGCCAAGCCAAAAGCCTTGCCAGCGGTCATGCAGCACCTCTCGCTCGGTCTCGACCACGAAAAGCTCGTCAGGCGGATCGTCTGAGCAGCCCGCAGAGACTAAAATCGAAAAAACGAGTAACCACTTCCAACTGGCAACCCAGCCTCCTCGTCTCATGTCGAAACCGGCAATGCTCGGACCTTCCAAAGCCGAGCGCTTCCTGACCGTGATAACTGATACGCCCATTGTATTTTTAGCAAACCCCTATTCACCACACAGCAGCCATCAATCGGTATCGCCTGCGTGAAACCGCTCCCTTGGCAGGTTACCCTTGCGCCAATGTAACGTCAGTTTTGAGTAATTTACATGCGAGATGGCCTGAAGCTTTTTTACCATCTAAAAAATGAATGGGTGTCGATCGTTGTCGATTGCCGAAGTCAGCAGCCCTCGATCGCTTATTTTGGAGAGGCGCTAGGCAATGTAAATGCATCAATGCTGGGGCAGCTAGACCGCCATGAAGCGCCTGCCTCGCTGAGCGCGGAACCGGTTATTTCCCTATCACCGTCGGTCGGAACAGGTTATCTCGGTCATCCCGGCATTGCGCTTCGTAAAGCGCCTAATAGGTGGCAGTTCAATCCGCGTCTGGTCTCTTGCGAAGCTTCCGAGTCGCGGCTTGCACTCGTCAGCATTTGTGAGGCGCTGGCAGTAGAGATCACCCATTATCTTCGGCTCGATCGGAATACGAGCGTGACCGAGTTAACGACACATATTAAGAACCTCGATTCTGAAGCGCGAGTGAGCGTCGATCGGTGTCTAATGACAGCGCCTATCCAAGACCACCTCACCGAAGCGCTCGAACTCACGGGTCGCTGGGGCTATGAGCTTCAACAAAATCGCTTCCCACTCCCTGCCTCCTCGGTTGTCAGAGAGAACCGAACGGGGCGCACCTCGCATCACCTACATCCATCAATCAGGCTTCTATCGACCACCACGTCGCTTCATTCGGGTGACGCAATAGATGTCCAGCTGGCTTGGAGCGGAAATCATACGACACGCATAGAACAGCTGGCCGACGGCCGCCGACTGGTGCAGGCCGGTGAGTTACTCGAGCCAGACGAGCTTGAATTGGACCCGAACACCTCTTATACAAGCCCCTCATGTTTTTTCTGCTTCAGCAACGAGGGGGTCAGCGGTCTTACCCAGCAGTGGCATCGATTCATTCGCGCGCGGCATGAACCCGTGAACGCCCTACCCCACAGGACTCGCCCGGTTCAGCTCAATACCTGGGAGGCGTGTTATTTCGAGGTCAATGAGGCCACCGTCATTGAACTTATCGATCAGGCCGCAGATTTGGGTATCGAACGGTTTGTTCTCGACGACGGCTGGTTTGAAGGTCGAAATAACGACCACACTTCTCTTGGCGACTGGCAAGTTGACCGGTCTAAGTTCCCGGCGGGACTGACCCCCGTCGCGACGCACTGCCACTCAAAAGGGCTTGAGTTCGGACTCTGGATAGAACCCGAAATGGTGAGTCGCAAAAGCGAACTCTATCGCGCTCATCCAGATTGGGTGCTCGGCTTCTCTGGTACTTCATTGATAGAAGCCCGCCATCAGTTAGTACTCGACCTTGGGCGCGAGGAGGTTGTCGACTATCTGTTTGAATCGATTTCTGCGTTGCTAACAGAGACACCCATTCGCTATCTCAAGTGGGATATGAATCGGGATATTCACCAAATGGAGAACGCAGTTGGCGGTCGCGCAGTTCATCATCAAACGAACGCGGTTTATGCCTTGATGGCACGTATTCGAAAACAGTTCCCGCATGTGGAAATCGAAAGCTGCGCATCGGGCGGTGGACGTCTCGATATGGGCGTATTGCAGCACGCCACACGATTTTGGCCTTCCGACACGAACGATGCGTTGGATAGAGTTCGAGTACAAACAGGCTTTTTATCGATGCTGCCTCCGGAGCTCATGGGCTCACACGTCGGCCCAAGTCCCTGCCACCTGACGGGAAGGCAACACGCTATGGCCTTTCGGGCGGGCGTCGCCCTCTGGGGGCATATGGGCGTTGAGGCCGATATCCGAGCACTCGATGAAAGCGAGCGCGCAGTACTTGAAGCCGCGATTAACCTGCACAAGCAACATCGTCTTCTTCTCCATCGAGGGTGCTATATCGAGCACGAATCGTCCGCTCAGCAGGTTTCGTGGAGTGTCGTGTCCGCCGACCAAACCGAGGCACTGAGTGCACTAGCCCTGATGGAAACCCCGAATACCGCGTTTCCAAAACGCATGCGCTTTCTAGGTATTGATGTCGCCAAACAGTATCGGGTGAACCTAGTCTGGCCTCAAGAATTGTCCGCAGCACAAGCCCAATATCGGGACAGCTTACAAGCCAATACCTTCGGTGGAGATTGGTTGCAACACGCAGGGTTGGAACCCCCAATCATGCGTCCAGAAAGTATTCTCATTTATCATTTGACCGCGATATAGACCGCGAACTCGGCCTAGCTAATGTGTATCGCCGGCTCAAATTTGGGTGAGGTCCCAAATGCAAACCGACTAATAGCCAGCGCAGCGACCACACAGAAAAGCACTGTGAAAAACATCATGTGAATGTAGTGCAAGGGCGCCCAAACAAAGGAAAAGAAGGCGTATAACAGCACGCCAAGGACGACTGCGGCGATGGCAGCGCCCGCCGCAACATCGCGAAAAAGCAAACCGACAATAAAGGCGGAAAGAATAGGCATGCTCAACAACCCGTACAGCTCCTGCACCAAATTAATAATGCTGTCTGCCGTAGTGTAGACGGGCACCATCGCAAGACCAATAAGCACAAACGTCACCGTAATCACAAGGTTGAGACGCCTAAGGTCGGCCTTAGGGTTAATGAAGGGTTCGTGAATATCACATACCCACAGTGTCGTTGATGAGTTCAGTACGCTATTCACGCTGGTCAAAACTGCCGCGGCAATAGCGGCGGCAAAAGCGCCTGACAACCAAACAGGAAGTACATCTCGAACGATCATTCCAAACGCGGCATCGCCCACATCACCGTATAATTTATACGAGACAATGCCGGGAATAACGACCAAAGGCGGGATGACCATTAGCCTGATGGCGGCCGCGGCGAGCACCCCTTTCTGACCCTCTTCAACCGTGGGTGACGCCATGGCCCGTTGCGTAATGGTCTGGTTGGTCCCCCAATAGAATATTTGAATAAAGATCATCCCTGTCAGCAGTGTGTGCCAGGGAATAGGCGAAGCGCTGTCACCCACCATGGTCAGCCTGTCGGCTGGAATGCCCGAAAAATCAAAATCAATCGTTGCCAGTGACAAGACAACGACCAATGCCCCCAGGGTCAGCAATAAAACCCCACTGTAAGCGTCTGAGACCGCTACCGCGCGAAGCCCACCCAGAACCGCATAGGCCGAACCCACAATCGCGAAGGCAATGGATATTAGGAGGAGTGGCAGATCAACGTTGAACATCGTCTGAATGAAGAGCGAACCACTGTAGAGCATCGCTGGGATGAAAATGAAGAGATTGCCAAGGAGAAACAAGAGCCCGATTAAAGCCCTGATTCGCTGATCGTTGTAACGTTTTTCAAGCAGTTCTGTGGTGGTCGTGCAGTGGTATCGGTAGTACACGGGTAAGATGACCTTCGCGAGAATGATCAGCCCCACCACAGCTGAAAGCTCCCACCACGCCAAGAGCGCCATCTGATTGCCATTCATACCCACAAGCTGGTCGGTACTTAGGTTGGTGAGCGTGATAGAGCCAGCCACCACAATCCAACTCAAACCCTTCCCGGCAAGAAAAACCTCCTCCCGAGTGCTCGTGACAGCCCCTGTTGCGGCGATATCACGAGTCACACGCCGGTACGTCAGTCCACCAATCAGCGTCGTAATGGCAATAAATATGATGATTTGGAGAACGTCTGCAGACATAGTTAAACCGCTTAGCCTTTGTTTTTGGAATGAGTGGGCGGGTGATTTGTAGTGAGACTAACACCCTCACAAGTCGACGCCTATCTTCAAAGTGTTGAAGGCGAGGCGTGCCTTACCTATGCTGAAACCTAACCTTGAGAGACACCACGCGTGACCAGTTTCGAACTTTCCTCTGTACTTCTGTCATGCGGCTTCTTCATGAGTCTCGTCGCTTGGTACTCGTATCGCGCCGCTCGCGACGCCACAGCTAATAGCGATGGTTACTTCCTGGCGGGGCGAGGTCTGAGTGCGACCTTCATCGCCGGATCTTTATTGCTCACCAATTTATCAGCCGAGCAATTAATAGGTCTCAACGGATCCGCCTACGGCTACAACATGAGCTCAATGGCATGGGAAGTAACGGCAGCCGTGGCAACCATCGCTATGGCGTTTTTCTTTCTCCCTCGATACCTTAAAGGTGGCTTTACTACGCTGCCCCAGTATCTCGCTGATCGATATGATGATGATGTACGAAGACTCAGCGTCGTCTTATTTCTTTTGGGATATGGCCTCGTAACGCTTCCAAGCGTGCTCTACTCCGGCTCGGTCGCCGTACTGAAACTGTTTGATATTCAGACCCTCTTTGGCCTCAGTTACGCCAGCGCTTTATCGTCCACGGTTGTCGTTATCGGAATTTCAGGTGCGCTTTACGCCGTACTTGGTGGACTTAAAGCGGTAGCTGTATCCGACACACTCAACGGTATCGGTCTACTCATTGTCGGTGTCGCCGTTCCCATTCTTGGACTTAAATTATTAGGCGGTGATGTGTGGGGTGGACTCACTGTTTTAACCAGTGAGCACCCAGAGAAGCTCAATGCTATTGGGGATGCCTCTTCGCCAACGCCGTTTGGCACACTTTTCACGGGCATGGTGTTTGCCAATCTTTTCTACTGGTGTTCAAACCAATACGTCATACAACGCACCCTCGCCGCAAAGAGCTTCTCAGAGGGGCAAAAAGGCGTATTACTCTCCGGCTACTTCAAGGTGTTAGTGCCCTTTTTTATGATGATTCCGGGTGTTATTGCCTATCACCTCTATGGAGCCGGTCTCGATTCCATTGATCTTGCCTACCCTCGATTAGTCAAAGATACGCTCCCGGTTTGGGCGCTCGGCTTTTTCTTGGCCGTGCTTTTGGGCGCTGTCTTTAGCTCATTCAATTCACTGATCAACAGTGCTGCCACCATGCTGACGCTGGATGTCATACAGCCCCTCAGAAAATACAAAATGTCGGATAAAGCGCTTGTCTCAACGGCCAAGATTGCGAGCATTTTCATCGCCGCCATCTCGTTGGCCATTGCGCCGCTTTTACAATATGCGCCCGAGGGGCTCTGGCAAATCATTCGCATCTTCACCGGGTTTTACAATATCCCTATCATTGCTGTGGTTTTGGTGGGAATGCTCACAAGCCATGTACCCGCGCTGGGCGTGAAGCTTGCGATTGGGTTTCACCTCGTGGCTTACGCCCTGATGCAGTTCGTTTTTAAAACAGCTGTCGATATCCACTTCCTTCACCTCTACGCCATTTTATTTTTCTGTGAAGTAGCGATTATGCTCACCGTCGGGTATTTCCGGCCTCAAATACAAAAGGCGACAGGTGCCTTCGCAGAAGGCCAATCGACTGCCGTCGATATGACGCCGTGGCACTATGCGAAGACGTGTGCCATAAGTCTTTTTTCTTGCGTCGTGTTTCTCTACCTCCTTTTTTCACCCGTCGGTATCGCGGGCGACTCAGCGACCTTATTTATTTCGCTGAGCTGCCTTCTGGTTACGCTAAATGTGGCGGCTTGGTATAAAGCGTTTAAGCGTGACAGTTCGCCACGCATGGTCCATTAATCACCAACGATAGCGTGCACCCATAATGAAAGATGACTTAGATAGCATTGTTCAAAATTTGCGGGCTTCGATGAGCCCCGATGGGAAAAAACCGGGGTATGCCATCGTAGGCACCGGCATGATGGGTCGAGAACATATCAGAGCAGTTCTTCTGCTAAACCAAGCCACCATTGTTGGGCTGTATGACTCGAACCCTAAGAGCTTGGCGCTTGGCGTTGCCGAAGTGGAGCGGGTCGGTGGTAAAGCCCCAAAGCAATATACTGATTTAGCGGCGCTCACTGACGATTCAGCGGTGGATGCAATCTTAATTTGCACACCTAATTTTACGCATCGCGCTATTTTCGACAGTGTTAAAGCGAGTAAGAAGCCGATTTTTCTCGAAAAGCCCATGGCAACAACGCTCGATGACGCACTGTACTTGGCGCAAGCTGCACTGGCCTATCCCGCGCCCATTCAGCTGGGTATGCAGTATCGCTATAAGTCGCAGTATCAGCTGGCACTTTCCGCACTTGAGAAAAGTGAGCTAGGGCCGGTCCACACAATAAGCCTTTGCGAGTACCGACCGCCGTTTCTTGGAAAAGTCGGCGAGTGGAACAAATTTTCGGCGTATTCGGGCGGTACCCTGGTGGAGAAATGCTGTCATTACTTTGACCTTATGAATCGGATCGCGGGCGCTCCGCCTGTTCGGGTGTATGCCACGGGTGGCCGCGCTGTGAACTTCACAGAATTTAAATACGAGGGCAAACCGTCGGATATCGACGACCACGCGCTGGTCATTGTCGACTATCAAAACGGGGTAAAAGCCCAATTTATTCTCAACATGTTCAGCGAAGAACTTTTTGAATCCCTCGCAGTCAGTGGCGCAAAGGGGACCCTTTTCGCTGAGGAGCACGCGAGTTTCAAGCCAAACAGGCCCTCGCGTTCGAGTATTAAGGTGCAAGCTAAAGGTCACGCAGCCTACGAGGGTTTCGATTGCACCTACCCCGAGGACATTGAGCTCGGCGGCCACTATGGGTCCACGTTATTTGAACACCAACGATTTCGAGATCAAATAACAGGGCTCAAAAATGACGGAGCGAACTGCGCCGAAGGGTTGTGGGCCATTATCACCGCATGGATGGCACAGGCATCCATAGAGCAGGGACAAGTCATTGATGTACAAGCGATGCTTGCATCAAAATCCCTCAACCCCTATCAAGCCGGCTTGTTGCCCCAAGACTGGACAGCACCCATTACTGACGATTGGGAAACGAGTGAACGAGGTCTAGCATAAAGTGAACGAGACACCCGAGATTGCATTGCTGTCACCCAAAGAACTCCCCATCACATTGGGAGCCGCGCTCGACGGCCCATCCAAGACCGTCGTGAGCGACCTCATTAATACACATGGCTTCGTCGTTTTCCGTGGCTACGGTATTCAAAGCGATCAAGATTTTCATAGGTTCGTAGAAGGTTTTGGGCTCGAGAATTTTAAATACGCAGACTCCTTCTCGAACGCGGTGAGGCATAACCGGACGGACCGTGTATTTACCGCCAACGAAGCGCCCCCGAACGTTGAAATATTTCTCCACCACGAAATGGCGCAAACCTTGACCTTCCCTGGCGCACTCTTTTTCTTTTGCGAAAAAGCAGCTGAGTCCGGAGGCGCGACGCCCATCTGTAGATCTGATCTCGCCCTTAAAACGCTAGAAAAGCAAAATCCGACCTTTACTGCCAAACTGAGAAGTGTCGGCGTCAAATACCGTAACTCAATGCCATCCGAGGCGAATCATGAATCGGGGCAGGGGCGGAGCTGGAAAGACACGCTGACCGTAAACAGCGCGCACGAAGCAGAAGAAAAACTCGCCGTACTGGGCTATCAGTTCAACTGGCTCGAAGACGGTGGTCTCTCGGTTCAGACACCTGCGCTGGCGGCTGTTGATAACTTTGGTCGTGGCAAAGACGTCTTTTTTAATCAGATCGTGGCTGCCGCAGCTGGCTGGACAGTGGCCGCAGATGATAGAGAGCCGAGACTTTGCTTTGGTGATGACAGTCCGATTCAACAGGCTGATTTGGCGGACTCGATAAAAGCCGCTTATCAACACACCGTGGATCTCAATTGGCAAACAGGCGATGTCGCCCTACTGGATAACCTCAAGGTAATGCACGGCCGACGCCCGTTTGAGGGCAGTCGAAGTGTGCTTGCATCCCTGTGCAACCCGATTTCCCGGCCGGCGGTAGAAGCCTAAATCAGTTTAAATGCGGCCATAGCCTCGTAGTGTGCCTGCATTTGGCACGCCAGTGCCTCATCTGCTGGATCCAATGCGGGCACCTCAACAGCGGGCGCTGCAAAGCCGGTAGACGCCTCAACCGCTGCGTACCAGTGTGGCGCCCATACGCCATCACTGGCGCGCGAACCAGGCGCCCATTTCGTCATGGCGCCTTCTATCCACTCGATGCCCAAGGTGTGACAGAGCTTTTGCAACATGTGCTCGGGGTTGGCGAGCACATCGGCGCTGTCCATAACCGGTGGTCGCTCACCCAGAATATCGGATACCTCATCGAAGAGCTCACGCTGGCGCACAATGCCAATATCCTCCTCGGATACCGTGGGCATCTTTTGTCGGTAAGAAGCGATAATGCGCGCGGGCGAGCGAATAAGAAACACATGCTTCGCCTCCACTGTCCAGCTGAGATCAACACCGCGAGGCATATGATGGGTCATGTGCTTCTCGTATTGCAGTGAGCATCCCTCGCTCAGGCGCAATTGAGCCTGGACGTCCTCGCGGGACTGCGGCTGACTACGAATAATGGCTTCTCGCATCGGATGCTGAGCACCTGATTCAAGCAGGTAGCAGCCGTAAAACGGCTCGTCGACTACTCGACAGTCAGGGCGTGACTCCCATGCACGCATCATGGCGGTCGATATGTTCCTTGGCCCCGACCAGCCTGCAACACGAACGCTCATCTCAGCGACTTCGATTTGTGTTTGATCGACTCTCTGAAACAACCAGCTCTTTATAAAGTGCCTGAAGCCGATCCACCATCGGACCCCGCTGAGTGTGCGTTAGCGTACGTCCGTCAACCTCAAAAACGGGCGTCAAACCAGCAAACGTGCCGGTCACAAAGGCCTCATCTGCGCCGTAGACCTGCATCAATGAAAAATTCTTTTCAAACACCGGTATGCCGTTGGCTTTACATACGTTAATGACATTTCTGCGCGTAATGCCGTCCAAACAGTAATCCCCTGAGGAAGTCCAAACCTCGCCATCTCTGACGATGAAAAAGTGTGTGGAGTTGCAGGTTGCTACATGGCCATGGGGATCGAGCATCAGCGCTTCGTCGTAGCCCGCTTTGGCCGCTTGGATGCACCCAAAAATACAATTGAGCTTTGAGTGACTGTTGATCCGTGGGTCCTGTACGTCAGCGTAGCCCCTTCGGGTATAAACCGTGTAAAGCCGAACCCCGCGATCATTGAGACTTGGATCGGGCTCTTTGTATTCAGGAATGATGACAATCGTCGGCCCGCCTATGGTCACAGCGGGGTCTTGGTAAGGCGTGGATTTAATACCACGCGTCACCATGAGCCGAATGTGGACATGATCACTCATATCATTCGCCCTCAGCGTCTCAAACAGCCGGTCCGCAAGCGCGTCCTGTGAGATTTCCATGTCCAGATCGAGTGCTTTAGCACCTTCCCACAGTCGCTTGAGGTGTTTATCTAAAAAGGGAATAGCACCTTCGTGGACGCGAAGTCCCTCCCAAATCCCGTCTCCAAGAATAAATCCGCTGTCAAAAACCGAGACAGTTGCTTGCTCCCGTGGCACCAAATCGCCGTTAATGTTGATCAGTATCGATTGGTTGCGGACGTCGGCTGTATAGGTATGGGTACTGTTTGCCATGCTGATACTCCTAAAGCGATTGCGAAAGTCTGCTGATAGCGCCTCTCGATAGCAACAAAATATCGATTTCAACCTGACACAATCTGACTAAGAATCCCGCTCATATCGGCGCGGTCAGCGTCCCACTAGCAGCGAGTCAAATGGCATGAAAATGCGTTGTTCACGCCAATGTATAACCCCTTGCAATAGTTCATCCCGCCGAAAGTCCCAGTCGTCGAATTTTGCGCACCTCGACCAAGGGGCTGTGAGATAACAGACTCGGAATTCTCCCACTATTTTAATTTTAATACCGAGATCAGTAACAGGATTTTATTATGAATTCGATAACACGGATCATTTCTCATGCATTGGTAGCCAGCTTGATGGTCTTCCTTGCTGCGTGTTCAGAAAGCGGTGACGGCGTTCTTTACGAGGACGATTTACCCACCGCTGAGGCGCCAGCAGCGCCAACTCCCGACCCAGGTCCAGGCAACATTGTAGAAGTTGCCACCGAGTCAGGCAGTTTCCCTACACTTTTAGCAGCAGTTGAAGCGGCAGGCTTGGTTGACGCGCTTTCGGATAGCAGTGCCTCGCTTACCGTTTTTGCACCGACCGAAGCGGCCTTCGCGGCACTGCCAGAAGGCACCCTGGATAGCTTGCTTGCGGACCCCGATGCCTTAGCAAACGTTTTGACTTACCACGTTTTAGGTAGTTCCGTTGACGCCAGTGCTGCGCTTGGTCTCGCACCAACGACCGTAGAGACGTTAAACGGCAACGACATTGCCGTAACGAAGCGCGATGATGAAAACCTTTACGTCAACCTATCTAAGGTAGTTGACTACGACATCGAAGCGTCCAACGGCGTTATTCATGTAATCGACTCGGTTTTACTGCCTCCCGATCTGACACCATCAACGATGACAATCGCTGAAATCGCTCAGGCGGACGGTAACTTCGACACCCTCGTGGCGGCACTGACTGCAGCCAACTTGGTTGGTACCGTTAATGACCCTGATGCATCGCTTACTGTGTTCGCACCGACTGATGCGGCCTTTGAAGAACTTGGTGACGCTGCACTTAACTACCTGCTGAACAACCCAGAGATCCTCGAAAGCACACTGCTGTACCACGTTGTCGCAGGTGCTGAGCTGAGCTCAATCGATGCGATCGCGGCGGCAGGTACGTCATTAACCATGGCGAATGACGACGAAGCCACCATTTCGCTGGGTGAAACCGGCCTGATGATTGAAGGCGCCAACATCGTTACAACCGATATTGTTGCGTCAAACGGCATCATTCACGTTATCGACGTTGTGCTTGAAGCCCCCAGCGCAACGGGAGCCCCACTTGCGGTAACGCTCGCATCGAACGGCTCGTTCTCAACTTTGGCAGGACTGATTGAAGATGCTGGTCTTACAGACGAGCTGATGGATCCAAATGCCAACGTAACTATTTTTGCTCCAACAGATGATGCGTTCGCTCAAATGAAGCGTGCGGGCATGTTTACCAAGCTTCTTGGTAAAGACGCAGGCGACCACCTAGCGGACTTCACTAACGGCTCATTCGGTGACGCGATCGTTGACGCCGAAACCGAAACATATACGTTCCCAACAGGCGCTCAAGACTGGGCGGGCTTTGCGAATAACGCAGACATCTATCCTCTGACCTTTGAAGAGGGTGGCTCGATTACGTTCACCGCCTCGGCTGCAACACCTACGAACATTCGTTTCCGTTTTGAGTACCAGCCTTTCCCAGATGTGGATCCGGCCTACGATACGGCTACAGTACTGATCGATAGCGCCGAAGCGACTGAATACACCATTGAGATCCCATCTCAAGGTGAGAACACGTTCTCCTCCTTCCTGCTGTATGTGGTGGAGCGTGACCAGCCTGTCGTGGTTTCGAATGTCATTGTCAGCAATGACACGACGCCGGCACCAGAGCCCGATGCGGATCTCGTTAACTTGCTGACATACCACGTCTACGGTGACACCGTTTACTCAGGTGACGCCATCGCGCTCGATGGTAACTCCATTGAGATGCTTAACGGCGAGCTCGTGGATATCTCGGTCCAAGACGGAAACCTCTTCGTCAATGACGCTCGGGTAACGAGCGCAGATATCGCTGCCGGAAACGGGGTGATTCATGCAATTAATAAGGTATTGTCACTGCCTGGTGGACCTACATCAGTAGCCGCCGACTTCACAGCGGGCGCCTTTGGCAACGCCGTGGTTGATGCAGAGACACAAACCTACACATTCCCATCGGGTGCAGAAGGCTGGGCCGGTTTTGCGAACAACGCAGACATCTATCCCATCTCGTTCCCTGAGGGTGGTTCGATTACCTTTACGGCATCAGCAGCGGTACCCACTAACGTGCGATTCCGCTTCGAGTACAAGCCCTTCCCTGATGTGGATCCGGCTTACGATACTGCAAACGTCTTAATTGACAGCACCGAACCTACTGAGTACACCATTGAGATCCCATCTCAAGGTGAGAATACGTTCTCATCCTTCTTGCTTTACCTGGTAGAGCGTGATCAATCAGTCGTTGTTACCGATGTTATTGTAACCAGTGGTGTTGCAGCTGAACCTGAGCCAGAGCCACCAGCAAGCGGTGTGACGGCTGACTTCACTGCAGGCGCCTTCGGTAACGCCGTGGTTGATGCGGAAACGCAAACCTACACGTTCCCATCAGGTGCAGAGGGTTGGGCAGGTTTTGCAAACAACGCAGAAATCTACCCACTCACCTTCACAGATGGTGGATCAATCACCTTTACCGCATCGGCAGCCACACCCACCAATGTGCGTTTCCGTTTCGAGTACAAGCCGTTTCCTGATGTAGATCCTGCATATGACACGGCGAATGTACTTATCGATAGCGCTGAGGCGAAGCAATACACCATTGATATCCCCTCACAAGGTGCCAACACGTTCTCATCCTTCCTCCTCTACATCGTAGAGCGTGACAGTCCTGTCATGGTGAGCGACGTTGTCGTCTCTAGCGAGGCAGCTCAGGAAGCGCCAACCAATGACGCGACTGCGGATTTCACGGCGGGTGCCTTTGGTAATTCAGTTGTTGATGCTGAAACACAGACCTACACGTTCCCATCGGGTGCGGAAGGTTGGGCTGGCTTTGCGAACAACGCAGAAATCTATCCGCTGTCATTTGAAGCTGGCGGCTACGTGACCTTCTCTGCGTCGGCCGCGACAGCTACCAACGTGCGCTTCCGGTTCGAATTCAAGCCTTTCCCGGATGTGGACCCTGCGTATGACACAGCGAATATACTGATCGACAGTACAGACCTGCAGGAGTACACCGTTGAGGTGCCCTCGCAGGGTGCGAACACATTCTCATCGTTCCTTCTTTACTTAGTCGAGCGTGATAGCCCCGTCGTCGTTAAGGACGTTGTGGTTTCGAGCTACGTGCCCGGAAGCTAATCACTCGTGATTCATAAAGGCGGCTTCGGCCGCCTTTTTTTATGCTCGCAAAAAGAGAACGGGGAGCGAGTAGGCTATTGCACCCGCGCTATGAATACGCTCTGCAACCAACTTCAGCGCTTCTAAGTCAGCACTGCTAAAAAGAAGCGGATAGCTCTTAGCTCTTAGCTCTTAGCTCTTAGCTCTTAGCTCTTAGCTCTTAGCTCTTAGCTCTTAGCTCTTAGCTCTTAGCTCTTAGCACTGAAGCACAAATAGAGCGCTAAATGCGCGCTGTAAACTCTGGCGCTCACAGCCCACTGCGGGTCTTCAAAATCTCATCTGAGTTAGCTGGCATCGAAAAACTTACGCCGTCCTGACCGACCGTATAGTCAGGAAAAATATCCTCAGCCCCGTTTAAGAAAAGAAGCTCCTGGCCCGGGAATACAAGCGGCGGGACAATGTGGTAGTACAGTAGGTGTCCGACGCCTGCATCCCGCGCCGTCTCAGCCGCTTCTTTGGGGCTCGCATGATAATCCAAGATATCAAACGTGATTTTTTCCATGACAGCGTTACCGCTTTTGGCGGCTGCCGCATTCATCATCATGACGAGGTTGGGCGCTAAGGCCTCATGCACCAAGAGGTCGACACCCTTCGCATGCGTTTCAATCACCGAGGATTTATCCGTATCGCCCGTTATTAGAGCCGAGCGGCCTTTGTATCTGAAGAGGTAACCCACCGCAGGATCGACAGGAAGGTGATCGACTCCCATCGCATCGACCGTTAAGCCATTTGCTTCAAAAATGCGTGTTAACGCGCCTCCCGTAGGAATAGAAAATGGAACCGCTCTTAAGCCTGCCGACTCTAGCGGCGCCACCAAATCTCCGTGGTGCTCATGGCGATGAACGAAGTCGTGCGAATACGCCATATTGAAACCATCCACTACGGTCTCAATTCCTGTTGGGCCATACGCCGGGAGTGGGGATGGGTTTGATCCCGCTGCCCATCGAATCGTTGCCATCTCGCCCAACGTATCAATGTGATCGGAGTGAAAATGCGTTACGAACACGGCCGCTATATCGCCAACCGGGTACCCCATGCGACCTAAGTTTCGAACGCCGTCAGTCCCTGCATCCACGATATAAAGCTGCTTTCCAGCCACCACCGCAACGCACGGGCCCGACGCGTTGGGCGCCGGCATCGGACCACCGGCACCACAGAGCGCGACGTGCAAGCCGTCTTCCATTGACGTGAGAATGTTGTTGCCTATTCGAGCATCCATACCACGAGCCATCACTGTCTCAAGTACGGTGGCACGTTGAGAATAACCCGCTGCCACGATGACTAAGACGACGAAAAATATGATTTTTTTCATGAGTTTTTCTCCTGCGGGTTACGGATTCGTAAAGAGCCCATCACTTGCACACGGTCACAAAAGGCCGGTTCCCAAATCAGCCCGAGGCCACCGCTGCATGACGAATCGTGATTTGGCGAAATTACCCCACAATCTATTGTCAGTCTATATGCCATAAATTGGCCTCGGGAATACCAACATGGTCGCCATACGGTTTATTCTAAGGTGGGAGTACATCGCAGGCTTAACGCTGTAGGCATACGCAGAAGGCGTCATTTCCCGCCCTTCACCTGTAATAAAAATTTTTTCAGGACTCCGAAGCGACAGCGCTTGCGTTACTATGACAGACAAATAATGAGGTAATCACAGGTATCCCATGGAACAGTTAGACACATTTAGACAGGAAACACGCGACTGGCTTGAGGCAAATTGCCCAGAGGATATGCGTCAACCAATGCGATCCGATGAAGATCAGTGCTGGGGTGGCAGGAAATGGGTTTTTCAAAGCGAAGGCCAGAGGCTCTGGCTCGAGCGCATGGCGGCAAAAGGTTGGACAGCGCCACGTTGGCCAGCCGAGTATGGGGGCGGCGGCCTCTCGGGAGCCGAGGCCAAAGTTCTTGGCGAAGAAATGGCGCGTATTGGCGCTCGCCGACCATTGAGTAGTTTTGGGCTGGACATGCTGGGCCCAGCACTGCTGCTTTATGCAACAGAAGAGCAAAAGCAGGAATATATTCCGGACATTATTAACGGCAAGATTCGCTGGTGCCAGGGCTATAGCGAACCCAACGCCGGCTCTGACTTGGCGAGTCTGCGCACAAAAGCCGAGGACATGGGCGACCACTATCAGATCAATGGATCAAAAGTGTGGACATCGTACGCTGACAAAGCCGACTGGATTTTCTGCCTAGTGCGAACTGACTTTGACTGCCCCAAGCACGAAGGCATTAGTTTCCTACTTTTTGACATGACGAGTGAGGGAGTGAGCACTAAGCCGATCAAGCTTATCAGCGGCACCTCGCCATTTTGCGAAACGTTCTTTGACAACGTCCAAGTACCAAAAGGACAGCTCGTCGGCACCCTAAACAAGGGCTGGGAGATCGCGAAATACTTGCTGACGCATGAGCGCACCATGATCGGTGGGTTCGGCTTGGCTGGCGGTGGCATGAAAGGCATGGGCCAAATGGCCGCAGCGAAGCGCGGTAAGAAGGACGGTCGATTACGCGACGCGTCGTTGCGCGCCGAAGCGAGTTCTTTTGAAATTGACGAGATGGCGTTTGGCCTCACCATCGAGCGAATTACCGATGAAACCAAGGCGGGTCAGGGGACCGGCGCGTCATCCTCAATTCTCAAAATGTACGGCACCGAACTCAATAAGCTGCGCCAAGAGCTGTTCATGGCTATCGGCTCCACCGATGCACTGAACTTTGACACGGACAGTAAAGGCGCATTGGTAAGAAATTGGCTTCGAAGCAAAGCTAATTCAATTGAGGGCGGTACCACAGAGGTTCAGCTCAATATTATTGCCAAGCGCATTCTTGGCTTACCGGCATAAGGGGATAAACCGTGGTAATGATTTTGAGCGAGGAGCAACAGCTTCTCAAAGATTCGGCAAAACTGTTGCTCTCTGAGAACGCACCGATTTCAGCGTTACGTGCTATGCGCGATAGCGGCGAAGACCACATGCCGGAACTATGGTCAAAAATGAGCGAGGCTGGGTGGCCTGGTATTGTCATCCCCGACGCCTATTCGGGCCTCGAATTTGGTTATGTTGGTGCCGGTGTGGTTCTCGAGGAGATGGGCCGCACCTTGGCATTATCCCCGTTCTTGAGCTCAGCAGTCGTTGCAGCAAGTCTGATTAACCAACTCGGGTCTGAGCAACAAAAGGAAAAATACTTACCCGGCATTGCCTCTGGCGAGTTAACGGCTGTGTTGGCGGCAGATGAAACCGGGTTTTTCGATCTTGACGATATATCGACTTCGGCGACGTCTACCGACAACGGCTATACCTTATCGGGCAATAAGCGGGGCGTGATTGACGGGCACAATGCAGATTTACTGCTCGTTGTAACGAACGGCGAAGAGGGTATGAGTGTTTTCGCGATCGAAAAAGACACCGCGGGTGTCTCGTGCGAAACCCGACTCATTGTCGACAGCCAAAGAGCGGCCGATATCTCACTTGAGGCTGTCGCTGTAACAAAAGAGGCACTGCTTGGCTCATTGGGCGACGCCTCGAGCGCACTGGAGTTCACAATCGACGTAGCCGCAGCTTGCTCTGCGGCGGAGATGCTGGGCATTTCGATTGAAACCTTCGAGCGTACCGTGGGCTACCTAAAAGAGCGGGAACAATTCGGCAACAAAATTGGGACGTTTCAGGGGCTTCAGCATAGAGCTGCACAACTTTTTGCCGAGATTGAGGTCAGCAAGTCAGCGGTGCTTGCAGCCTTGCAGGCGCTCGATGAAAACAGTGAAAAACGTTCTGTACTGGCCAGCATGGCTAAGGCGAAATGCGCAAAGGTTGTGCGTAACGCGACAGAGGAAGGCGTTCAGATGCACGGTGGCATTGGTATGACTGATGAGTTCGACATTGGGTTCTTTATGAAGCGAGCAGCGGTCTGCCGGCAGGCCTATGGCGACTACCACTTCCACGCAAACCGCTTCGCAGAGCTCAGAGGCTACTGAGGTAACACCCGAGGTTTAAGACCCGCGCTGAGCGCGGGTTTTTTTTGTCTTTTTGACTTACCTCGTCGAAGTAAACAACGCTTGCTCTTCCTCATCCATCTCAGCGGGAATCGACTCGAATAGGGGTGTCGATAGGTAGCGCTCAGCGGTATCGGGTAGCATCGCCAAAATAGTCGAGCCCTCGGGTGCGCTCTCGGCAACCTCTATTGCGGTAAGTAGGGTGGACCCACCAGAAACACCGGTCAAAATCCCCTCATTGGCCGCCAAATGCTGCGCCATAGCCATCCCTTTCATACCATCGACGGGCCTAACCTCGTCGAAGAACGAATGATCGATCCCTTCTTGGAGCACCTTTGGAATAAAATCAGGCGTCCATCCTTGAATCACATGCGGCTCCCACGCAGGGTGACTTCCTGCGGGAGAATCATCGTCGTTGCGAACCTGTGGGATACCTGACCCGATAAGGGTCGCATTATTGGGCTCAGATAAAACAATCTTGCAGTCGGGTCTCTCGGCTCTCAGCGCGCGGGCTACGCCGGTGACCGTGCCTCCGGTACCGTATCCCGTTACCCAATAATCGAGTGATGTGTTTTCAAAATCGGTCAGAATTTCACGCGCTGTTGTTGACTCGTGAATATCGGCGTTGGCCGCGTTTTCAAATTGTTGCGCAAAAAACCATCCGTTTTCCTGAGCGAGTTTCTTTGCTGTGTTGTACATGCCGATGCCGCGCTCTTCTTTAGGCGTCAACACAACTTTGGCACCCAGAAAACGCATAAGTCTTCGGCGCTCTACCGAAAAACTCTCCGCCATGGTGATGACTAGCGGATAGCCTTTTGCCGCGCATACCATCGCAAGTCCAATACCTGTATTACCCGACGTAGCCTCAACCACAGTTTGGCCAGGCTTTAATGTGCCATCTCGCTCAGCCGCCTCGATAATATTCAGTGCGAGCCGGTCTTTTACAGAAGCCAGTGGGTTGAATGACTCCACTTTCACATAAAGGCTGACATGAGAGGGCCCTGTGCGACTCAGCCGTACGCAAGGCGTGTCGCCCACCGTCTCGACAATACTGTTGTAAAGCGTGCCCCGTCCGTTGGTCGAGTAAATAGTCATAAGAAAGCTCCCGTTGTTACGGCTTACGCATAACGGTAATACCGCCATCACGCATCGCCAATTGTCTTTGCTTCACCGTACCCTCAACGTTGCCACGCTCAATGCAGCAACACAACGCTGAGACTCAAGCCCTTCGTTTACTCCGCACCGATCCATACCCCCCTGGGGTATTTGACACATCATACCCCAGGGGGGTATCTTCTGCCCTTCGTGGAGGAGAGTGATGAAAAAAGAAACGAGAGAAAACGTCGACCGGAGACTGGCCCGTATTGAAGGTCAGGTTAAGGCGCTACGCAGGATGGTAGGCGAAGACCGATATTGCATTGATGTTGCCCGACAGGTTCAGGCCGCGCGTGCCGCGTTATCCAGCCTCGAGTCGATAATCTTGGATGACCATATCGCCACGTGTGTTCAGCATGCACTGGAGGGAGATAATCTGAGCGAGCGCGAAGCCAAGATCGATGAGCTCATCAATGTGATGAGAGGAAAAAAGTGAGACCTTTTTTTGAGTGGGTGGTGATAATGCTGCTCGCTCTCTCAATGAGCACCCCGGCTTTCGCACGCCCAGTTTCCTATGCCGGAGGTTGGACGCTTATAGAAACCTCAAATCGCGCCTCGAGTGCGGCACTGCTTCATTACACGCCCGCCTACAACTATTCCGTCGGTGCGCGTTACGAGTGGATGCGAGGCACCGATATCCGGATGCAAGTAATTCAGCCCACTTACCTTGCAAAACGTTGGTTTGGAAAAGATTACCAAGCCAATCTCTATCTCACCGGTGGCATTGGCCGCGCCGAGCGAACACGCGGCCAGAGCTCGATAACAGAAACAGCGAGTTTCGCAGGGGTCATGGCTGACTGGGAGACACGCTCTCTATTCGCAAGCTATGAAATGCGTGCGGCTGATCTGGGACGACTAGGAAATCAAACCATGCATGCAGCTCGTGTTGGGTGGGCACCTTATGAGGGAGACACAGGCGACCTGCACACTTGGCTCATGGTCGAAATCGATCGACGAGAACATCTCGAGGAAACCACTACCGTTACGCCACTCATTCGTTTTTTCAAAGGTCCGGCTTTGTTAGAGCTTGGTTATAACCTCAACAATTCAAAGCCCCTTTTGAATTTCACTTACCGCTTTTAGAGGAGCGCTTCTATGAACACGGCATTTTTTAAAACTTTGACCCTGGCAGCTGCACTGGCCTCACCGATGACGACACTCGCTGACCACAGCAACGAGGGACCGGATCATCACGCTATGTCTGGCATGCAGCACGATGATCACGACCACGGACATGCCCACACGCATGAGCATCAGGATAGCGCCCAGGAGGGACACGATCATGGTGCGATGAAGGTGGCAGCAACCATTACCCAAACTGACGAGGTCACCGCAGCACTTGCCGCTGGTGGCGCACCCGTTGTTGTCGATGTACTTGGTGTTGTTTGTGACTTTTGCGCCACGGCCATGAATAAAACCTTTGGTAAGCGCGATGAGGTCGCGGCCGTCTACGTCGACTTGGACAAGAAAACCCTGAGTCTGGTTATCGGTGAGGGCGCGGCGTTATCGGATAAGCAAATTGAAAAGCTTGCAAAGAAAGCGGGCTATCGAATTGCGGCCATCCGACGCAATAGCGAGGCGCTTGGCGGATGAATCCGATCGATCGCAGATCCCTCATTGGCCCGACCCTGTCCTTATTTGCAAGCACATCGACGCTCGTTTGCTGCGCGCTTCCCGCTCTGCTGATTACCATTGGGGCGGGCGCCGTAATGGCGGGCCTCACCGCAGCGGTTCCAGGGGTCATGTGGCTGTCAGCAAATAAAGGCCCTCTTTTTATTGCGTCAGGGGTGCTGCTGAGCGCCTCTGCCTTTATGCAGTGGCGAGCGAGAAACGCCCCCTGCCCTGCGGACCCTGAGCAGGCAGCAGCATGCAACGCGCTTCGAGCCCTCAGCCGCCGGATACTTATCGGCTCCTCCAGCCTGTATGCCACGGGAGTCTTCTTTGCCTATCTCTGGCCCGTTATCTACCTTTAATCACACACCGTAACCCCTCAAACGTCAGGGTCTGCGAATGCTCATGCCTAAGGCGCCTAGTCTCAAGTAACGACTCTCAGAAATGGTGCAGCTCGGGCGCGAGTGGGTTTAAGAAAATATCAGTCTGAGGATCGATATCAGCGTGGGAAATTCCCTGCAAACGCTTGGACTCGGCTTTGCGCGCCTCAGCAAAAAACGCAATAAAGACCGCAGGAAAGAGTAGATAAGCCGGAAAGCAAAAAACTCAGCGAAACCTAAGCTTTTGACTTAGCCCGCCCTGGAATCAAAGCATAAAGCACAATACCGGCAATTGCGGTCAATAAAGCGAGCAGAGAGAACAGCTTGAGTAGCCAGGTGCCAATATCATCACGATCGTCGTAATCCATGATGTGGAGCATCCAGAGAAAATCCCAGGCTCGCCATGCGGTATTTCTGATCGCCACAATATCGCCAGATCGGGGGTCAACATAAACTCTCAACGAAGGCTCATCGACATCATAAGCGCGCCACAAGGGTAGCTGCCGGCCCCGATACTCCGCTGCTTCCGATGCTGTGGTTACCCATTCGGTGACATCTGCGGCAATATCGGTCTTATCCCAGACCATTGATATTGCTTCTTGTGAGGTGAGCGGCTCTACCGGCAAACCCTTTGGTGTAAGCCAGTTAGTCGTTCCTGTTTTACCATCAACAACCCCGACTATTAGCTCGCCTTTAAGTCTCGGCTTGACCGTTAATTGCGAAGTCGCCTTGGTGGGGAAATCGAATTGAGATAAATCGATCGCTTGAGTCGGCAGCGCAAGACGATGTGGCTCGCCACGAACCTCCTTGATATCAATAAAGGCGAAATAAACGCCGCTGACAGTCCAAAGCAACAGCTGCACCGCCGTAATAATGGCCAGCCGCCGGTGCCAAACCCGAAGACGACGCTGCCATGCAAGAGAATTGGACTTGAGGTTCATGTTTGAATTGGGCATCAAATAAAAGGAAGGGAGCTCGAAGCTCCCTATAATACCGCTGACACTCTATTAGTCTTGAAAAGCTGTTGAAGTGTCAGACTTGTAGAGCGATTGTTTGGGCTTCTCAAACACACGCTGAATCATAGGCTCAAAGAAAGACAGTGGGTAAGCCTCTGCTTCGGGGTCAAAAGCCGGCGCATCGTACTTTTCGATGAACTCGAGCGTCTGCTCGTACATCGGGTGATCCTTGTAGGTCTCACGCATATTCTTGTCGAGGCCAAGGTACTCAAAGAAGTAATAGCCCTGGAAAATTGCGTGATGTTTAACCATCCAATGGTTCGCTTCACTCACGTAGGGCTGGAGCAACACGGCCGCAATATCGGCGTGATTTGCTGGGCCCAGAGTATCGCCAATATCATGCAATAAAGCGCAGACAACATACTCCTCGTCTTTACCATCTTTATGAGCCAATGTAGCTGTCTGCAAGCAGTGTGTCAGACGATCCACAGGAAACCCACCGCAGTCACCCTCGAGCAGTAATAAATGATCGATGATCCGTTGGTACAGAGTTTTCGAAAACTCCTGCACTTCGGCACCAATGATCATCCAATCGTCTGCAGTGCCATCTTTCATGTGGTAGAACTTTGCGCGTTCAGGTACCGCTGTATTCATTTTTTTTCTCCGCTTCGTCAGTGTCGCGTTGAAAGACTTCAAATCGTATGTATTGGTGATAGATTAGCGCGCATTGTCGCGTTTCGCACCATTCTTGCGAAAACGATCTCAATTAATGATTACCTCAAGGCGAACACTTCATGTCTTTCTTGCCGAAGCAACTCTTTAAGATCACAACCCTAGTTCTCATTTTCATTGCAGGTCTCGCTGGATGCTCTAGCGAGCAGGCAGCTGAGCAAGATGTACCTATGTCACTGACTGAGTGGCTAGATGCAGAGTACGAAGAGCAGCTGATGCGCTCGCCCATGAACCTTACTTATCTCGGTCGCAGTGAACGTAAAGACGAGTTGGACGAATTCACCCTCGCGTCCTACAAAGAAGACCTCGCGTGGCAGGAAGCATCCGTAACCGAAATGGAGAGCCGATTTGACCGAGCCGACCTCACAGAATCCGAACAGTTGTCCTACGATCTCTGGAAGTACAGCTATGAACAATCAGCCGCGAGCGAGGCTTACTTTTACAACGGCCTCGTTTTCGACCAAATGAACGGCCTGCACTCGTTCGTACCCACTTTCTTCATCAACTTCCACACCGTGGAGAGCGTCTCGGATTTCGAAGCACTGGTGGCGCGCTTGAATCTCGTCAAGCCACGGATGATGGATGCCTTGGATATCGCTCGAGAATCATCAGAGCGTGGTGTGGTGGTTCCCTACTTTGCCATGGAAGGTGTTGCCGACCAGTCACGAAAAATCATTTCAGGCCAGCCTTTTGATGCTGAAGCGGACACCGACAGTGCAATTTGGGCAGACGTCCAAAGAAAAATAGCTGGGCTACTGGAGAGTGATTTACTCACCGAAGAAGAAGCCAGTGCACTGCAAACGGAAGCACGAGACGCCCTCCTCTCATCGTTTGGTCCGGCTTATGAAGCCATCATCGCCTGGACGGAAGAGGAGCGCCTCTCATCGCCTGAAGTTGCGACGGGAATCGGAGCGCAAGAGGGTGGCGATGAGTATTACGCGCACCTACTCGCGCAGCAGACAACGACCGATTTGAGTGCTGATGAGATCCACATTATCGGCCTAAACGAGGTCGCGCGTTTGCGAAACGAGATGCTTGGTATCATGGACCAAGTCGAGTTCGAGGGAGACCTCCAAGCGTTCTTTGAAGAGGTACGAACCGGCGAGTGGAATTACTACCCTGATACCGACGAGGGACGTCAGGCTTATATCGACGACGCAACGGCGGCTATCGATAATCTAAAAGCCTTGCTCCCGGAGTACTTTGGACTTCTGCCAAAAGCTGACCTCATCGTGAAGCGGGTAGAAGCCTTCCGCGAGCGCGACGGTGCGGCGCAGCACTACTATGCGGGAACACCCGATGGATCGCGCCCCGGTATCTACTACGCGCACCTCTCAGATATGACCGCCATGCCAAAAAACCAGCTGGAAGTAATTGCTTACCACGAGGGTTTACCCGGTCACCATATGCAGATTTCAATCGCACAAGAACTCGAGGGCGTACCGCAATTTCAAACGCAGCTCGGTTTTACTGCCTACGCTGAGGGCTGGGGCTTGTACTCCGAGAAACTAGCGAGTGAAATGCCCGGCACTTACGCTGATGCCTACCAACAGTTTGGACGCTTGAGCAGTGAAATCTGGCGCGCAATTCGTCTGGTGGTTGATACCGGCCTGCACTCAAAGGGCTGGACCGAGGAAGAAGCGATCGACTACTTCATGGCCAACTCACCAGAGCCTTACGAGAGCGTGCGTTCGGAAGTGCGTCGCTATATTGTCATGCCCGGGCAAGCGACTTCTTACAAGATTGGCATGATCAAGATTTTAGAGCTACGAGCAACCGCCATAGAAGCGTTAGGCGACGACTTCGACATTCGAAGCTTCCACGACACAATTCTGGGTGCGGGGTCCCTGCCACTCCACCTGTTAGAGCGACGGGTCATGCAGTGGATTGAAACCGTTAAAGCAAGCTGAATATAGCGTGCCTTAAGATCTGGTCTCAGGCAGCCGCCTGGGTCCGGATCATCTGCGATCCCTCGAGCGCCTCGAGTGCTGCCCGATATTTCGCAGGCGGAATGAAGCCGAGCTCTTCCCTCACCTTATCGAGCGGTTCATGGAGACGATCCTCCCAACAGGTGAATAGCATCCAGTCAGCTGCCTCACCAATTTGTCGACCTTCACCGATCAACTCTTTCAGGTTCAGCTCGGGCTGCTCTTTTTGGCCTTTTGTACGGCCCATGAAAATGATGAAGTCGATGCCGCGAGAGGGAACCTGGGATGTCATGAATGACAGTAGACACAACTCGCCCAAGGTATCTCGTCCGTAACCCGTCATCACATGCTGCAAATCATGGATATCCCGAAGTCGATCACCCAGCCAGCGCAGATTCTGCCCAATCTTCTCGAATCGAGGCGCCTCATGGCTGGATGCAATCAGGCCGTCCGCGGACAAGCCCTCAGCATGGACAAAGTCGTAATAGGCCCGTCCGATACTGCCCTCAGGAAGCGACGCGAGCATGTCTCGATCGTTCAAGACTTTGACAATGTTGGGCTGCTCTTCGAGCAGTCGTTGGCCACGCTCATCGCTGCTCATACGGCTCAGAGCTCTGCTCAGCGAGTCACCTCGAAGGGCCTCGAGCACCTTAAATACCTGGCTCGTATCGTCGGGGTCACGCAATAGCCGAGAAATCGCGAGCCCAGCCTGTATCGGCTTAATGCGATTTTGCTCATACCACTGTCTTAACGAATTCAGCATAGCGTGCCTCCAAATAGGCGAATGTTAACCTTATGCTAACAAAACCTAATCACTACTCCCTAGTGCAAAATCGGCCATTGTTTCCTTAGCAATGCGCTGAAGATACGCAACGTCCATTGCGCTGATCCTTCCGAAATAATCGTAGTCCAGCGTACTCGTAGGCTCACCCTACAGCGTTAAAAAGGTGACATAGGCCCCAAGCATGGTTCCGAGCAGGTTGGGGTGTGTCCCGTCAAAATCCATATGCAGGGAAAAATTGGGTCGTTCTTCGTAATATCGAGCAAAAGCCAAGCCCATCAAAGAATTAAAAAACCAATGGCACTGCAAGCGTAGCCAGCAGTGTAAGCACCACGAGCGCTACAAGGTTCATGACGAATCCGGCACGCACCATTTCCGGGATAGTTAAAACGCCCGAGGAGAAAACAATGGCATTCGGTGGCGTGGCGACAGGCAACATGAAGGCGCAGCTAGCCGCTAATGTCACCGGCACGCAGAGAATCAGTGGCTCTATCCCAGACTGCGCGGCGATAGCAGCAATGACGGGTAAAAACGTCGCTGTTGTTGCCAAGTTACTGGTGAGTTCGGTAAGGAAAACGACCAAACCTGCAGCCGCCACGATGAGAGTCAACGTGCCCAAATTGGCCACAGGTAGTAAAGATTCACCGAGCCATACTGCCAGCCCAGAGCTGGACACCTGCGCAGCAAGTGCTAATCCACCTCCGAAGAGAATCAAGACACCCCAGGGTAAGCGCGAGACGTCCTCCCATTCCATTAAGCGAGTTGCATATCCTTTCTTTGACGGTACGACGAATAACAAAAGTGCGGCTGCCATAACAATGCCTGCGTCACTTAGACCCTCAAATCCTGACACATCATTGAGCCACTTCCTCGACATCCAGAGCAAAACGACACTGAGGAAAAGAAGCCCAACCCGTCGCTCAGGGCTTGTCATCGCTCCCATCTCTCGACGCATACCTGAGATGACATGGGCTGCCTCAGGACTGGCTGGTACGTCGACACGAAAGGCGACTCGCGTTAGGACAACCCAGCCGAGCGGGAGCAGCACGAGCGCTAAAGGCAACCCGATGAGCATCCAGTCGAAAAAGGCGATCTGGAGGCCATAGGTTTCGTCAATAAAACCAGCCAGCATTACATTGGGTGGCGTCCCAATGATGGTCGACATACCCCCGATGGTGGTTGCGTATGCGAGCGCCAATAACAGCGCTACCTGAAATCGTCGTTTTTCTTCAACACTGACGCCGACCGCTTTTTCAGCCACCATAGCCGCCACGGACGCGGCAATGGGAAGCAGCATCATCGCCGTTGACGTATTAGTCATCCACATCGAGAGCAAGGCAGCAGCGACCATGAAGCCAAGAATCAGCTTCCGTCCGTCCGTCCCACTTTTCGACAAGACACTTAATGCTATTCTGCGGTGCAAGGACCACTTTTCAACCGCTAGCGCCAGTACGAATGCGCCCATAAATAAGAAAATAGTCGGATGAGCGTAGCTCTGAGCCACTGCTTTCACCGGCATAACCTGTAATAGCGGGAAGCTCACCAACGGGATAAACGCCGTTGCCGCGACGGGAATTGCCTCGGTCGACCACCAAGTCGCCATCCAAAAGCCCACGCCCGCGACCAGCCAGGCCTCGCGTGACATCGTTTCTTGGAGACTGCTCGTCAGCAACATCAGAAAAAAAGCGAGCGGTCCGGCCCACAGACCAACCTGTTTTATTACGGAGCGTTCACGATCCGTTGTCACCACAGTTTCCTGATTTTAGGAAGAAATCTGATCACTGGTTTTTTACTCTGGTTTCAACTATCGCCTAAGAGAACTTACCGCTTCGGGATTCGACCAAAAGCCCCCCAAAAGGTCCGTGTGGGAAATAACATACAACGCTTCGTTATCGAGGATCACTCGCGTATCGCCATCCACCGAATTAGGTTCTAGCGTCACTTCTCCAACGGGCAAGACAGCCGCCGCATCGGGCTCGTTTTTGTTAGTGATTTCAAATAGCGCGATTCTCTCGATATGTTGGTATTCATCATCTCGAAGCCCACTCGCCACGTAGGGAACAGTGAGACGGTCGGTCTCATTCCCGGCAAGATAGGTAAATGCGTAGCGGTTGTATTGAGCAGGACTGTAACTCCAATCCATTTCTTCACCCAGTTCGACAAGCCCCTGAGATATCGGTGAAGTCACATCGCTAACATTGTAGAGCTCAAGCTTTGGGAAGAAGCGGTCGCTTGAGCCCAGACCAAGCAACAAATCATCGGACACCTCATGCAATAAATCAGAGAAACCAGGCACCTCTAGCTCGCCAACAATTGAAGGCTGGGAGGGGTCTGAGAGGTCGATGACGTATAGGGGGTCGATTCGCTCAAACGTGACCATATACGCGCGATTGCCCATGAATCGAACCCCGTAGAGGTCTTCATTGGGCTTTCCAATGCGCGCTTGGGGGTCATCACCCAACACCCCGAGAACATCGAGCTCGGGGGCTGTGTCACTTGGAGACAGGGTGAATAAGCGATGGGTAAAGGCATCTTCAGGGTCACCTGTCCACTCAGTGGTTACCAGCCGCAAAACACCACCGGACTCACTGATACGAAAATCTGCATTACCGCCGCTGTATAGGTCGCCGTCGATCAATTCGGATCCTAAGTAGTCGAAGCTATCGCGGGCCATAAGATGAACCAGGGTTCCTCGCTGTTCTAAGTCCCAGCGCACGTGGGTCAAGGCAATGAAACTGCTTCCCATGTAAATCCCTGACACCGGCTCAAACGTACACGCGGCGCGCAAAACCTCACCCGTCTCAGCGGAAATGGCGAGAAAAGTTGTCAGCGTTGAGTCGCTGGGTACAGGCTCAGCCAATGGATGTTCAGGGTCAACCCGATAGCAGCTGTCGAGCGTTAAGGGCTCGATAATCTCGCCATCGATACGCACCTCAGGGAGAATATCGCTCTCCGAAGTTTCAGCGAGCAGGGCCTCGTTATTGGCAACCTCCTCCTCGGTCTGCGGATAGCTCACTAAGCCTTCGATGTTGGGGGCATGGCGCGAGACAACAAATATCTCATCACCCGCACGACGAGACGCAATCAAGGCGCCTTCAACGGTCATTGTGTTGGTCAGTACAGGGTTCTCAACATCTGTCAGGTCATAATTTAGCAGTGATACCTGCTCGTCCAGCCAGCCATCAGACGTGGTGAATTGCTCACCAAACGCACCCCACCAAGCTGTCGATAACAACACCTGAAGTCGCGACTCCGATAGGTACATGCCTTCGGCAGTCTGGCCCTCCTGGAGAGCGATAATACCCGCAGCAGTTGCCGAACCGGAACCGGGATCTGTTTGGTAAAGCGCTATCTCAGACTCTCCCTGACCTTCTTGGGGCGGTGGTAGCGCATCGGAGGCAATTCGAGGCTCCACAACAAAGCAGCAACCACTGCGGCTCGGCGCTACGGCGAGCGTTGAGCCGTTATATTTGACGATATCGTATTCATCGACATCAGCCTCTAAGGTGTAAGTCGTTGAGAAGCCGCTGCCTCCAGCCGATGTGTCAGCAACCGGTGCAGCCTCGAAAACCGGTCCACCCGTAGCGCTTCGAGTCATCCCAATGCGGGTCAGTTTTGCCGTGTAATCGGCTAGACCTGCGCCCTCGGTTGCACCGTCAGTCTCGCTGTTGACCCACAGTCCAGTAGGGTCGGGTGGTGGTGGCGGCGCAACAACGACAGGTGGTGGTGTACTGCTGGGTCCACCGCCTCCGCCGCCACAGGCTGTGGCTAAAGGCAAGACCAACAAACCCATCAATAACCTAGAGATCCGCACTTTAAATTTCTCCAATATTTCTTAATGGCTTAGCCATCAGGTCGAGCGCCAGGATCAGCTCGCCACTCACAAAAACGAAACTACCCACGCTTAAAGAGCCGTCGAACCAAACCACTCAAAAAAGGCCGCCACAGACTCAACCACCTCTGGCGCAACAAAAAAGCATATTGCAGCGATACTTGCAGATAAAATAGCGTAGGGAAGCTGGGTAATTGCATGTTGATAGGTATCACAGCCTGCGCCTTGTGCCGACAACACCGTCGAGTCTGAATAAAAGCAAGCGTGACTTCCGAAGCCACTGGCGGATAGCAATGCACCGATCACCAGCGGGATACTTACACCGTATGCCTCAGCCAACGGGAAAGCGACGGGCATGGCAATCGCGATGACACCCCAGTTCGATCCTGTTGCAAAAGAGACAGCAGACATGGTGATGAAAATGATCACGGGCAGCCATGTTGCCGTCATGAAAGGCTTCACCGCTTGAATCACAAAATCGGTAAGTCCAATCCGATCGTTTGCTTCTACGAACACAAAAAGCGCAAGTAACATTGCCAACACCGGCACCATAATTTTGATGCCGTTAGTGCAGGTATCGAAAAGCTCAGACAGCGGCATGATTCTTAATGACGCGTAATAGACAACGGTCACGATGATTCCAGCGATCACACCGCGCAGCAGATCTACATCGTAAGACAACGAAAATACAGGAACGATAGTGAAGTAGAGGAGCGCTGCAATGGGAATAAAGAAAGTTCCCGCTCCTCCTGACCCAAATTCCATTTCATTTGAAGGATCTTCGGAGATACCCAACTCGCCAGTTTCCTCGGCAAGCGCTTCCGCTTTGGCCATAGCACCAAGACGAGGAATGACACCGATTACCACTAACGGCACTACAAGCACGGCGATGATGGGGTAAAACATATAGGGAATAGACTCGATGAACAAATTCAATCCCTGCCCATCGGCAGCGACTGCATTTTTCTCCAAAAGGCCCGCAAAGTAGGCGCCCCAACTCGATATGGGTATCAAGAGACACAGAGGTGCCGCGGTTGAATCAACCACGTACGCGAGCATAGCGCGAGAGGTCTTGAAACGGTCGGTCACCGCTTTCATGGTCGCACCCACTGTAAGAGAGTTCAGGTAATCATCGAGAAAGATCACCAGACCTAGCACCCAAGTTGTCAGGAGGCCCTGCCGCTTATTTTGAAGTCGAGCGAGCAATAACTGGCCAAAGGCCATTGAGCCACCGCTTCGAACAAGAAGCGCAATGAAAACGCCATAAAGTGCGCAAACCAAAATAATCCAAGCGATGTCTTCATCTCGGAGCACGGATAGGGAGACTTCAGCAAGGGTCTGTACAAAACCCACACCATCCATAATGAGAAAGGCAAAAATAGCGCCAGCAAGGACGGACTCGAGCGTACGCCGTGTTTTTATCGCCAACACGAGAACCAGCGCTGTTGGCAGCAAGCTGACAATTCCGTATTCCATTACCCCCAAAGCCTCACTCAGAAATTGATCCCGAATGAGTCTACATGGCACGAGCGTAAAAATTCACCTTAGCTTGAGTTTTTTGATGTGAACCTCCATCCTCGCGCGTCAGGTAACATCGACGCGCAGGTACACACCCTGAACACACCAAAAAACAGTCAAACCCGCATCGCCGTTATAGGCGGTGGCTCCTGGGGTACAACGCTTGCGTCATTGATCAGCCGGAATGCGAACGTAACGCTTTGGGCGCGTGATGAGGCTGTTGTTGACGAGATAAATGGTGCGCATACACATCAGCGGTACTTAAAAGACCTAGAACTCAATCCGCTCCTTGTTGCTACCACGGACCTCAGTGAGGCATTGACCGATTCTCATGCCGTGCTTGTTGCCATACCCTCGCATACGTTCAGAGGGGTCTTTGAGCGCGTTGCGCCGCTAGTGCCCGCAAATATACCTCTCGTTAGCATGACCAAGGGGCTTGAGGCGAGCACCCAAAAGCGCATGACCGAGGTCATCAAGGAATACTGTCCTCATCACCCCATTGGCGTCATCACAGGACCCAACCTCGCAAAAGAGATCCTCGAGGGTAAAGCGGCCGCGAGTGTGTTGGCGCTAGACGACCCCTCTGCTCAATGGTTGCAGCCGTTATTGAACGTTGGACTTTTTCGGACCTACCACAACAGTGACGTCATTGGCTGTGAACTCGGGGGAATTCTCAAAAACATCATTGCCATTGCGGTGGGACTCGGAGACGGTCTTGGCGCTGGCGATAACACGCGAGCGGCATTAATCACCCGAGGCTTGGCTGAGGTTACTCGATTAGGTACCGCGATGGGCGGGCGGCCAGAAACCTTTGCAGGTCTCGCAGGAATGGGCGATATGATCGCTACCTGTAACAGCCCGCAGAGCCGAAATCGCCACGTTGGTTTAGAATTGGCAAAAGGGAAGTCGGTCGAAGATATTACCAGTGCTATGAACATGGTGGCGGAGGGTGTGAAAAGTGCACCGACTGTTGTGTCACTTGCTAAAAAGCTCGATGTCGAAGTGCCGATTTGTGCTGAGATTCATCGAATCCTCGAGGGTCAGGCTGATGCAACTCGCGTCTATCGCGGCCTGCTTCGTGTCGTTGCTGGCGCTGAGTCTGCGCCCGGCTAAGGATATTTCATGGCTTATAACGACCCTTTGGTTGCCACCTGCTAAACGCTTTCAACCTATGCGCCTTTTTAAAATTACAGCCGGATCGTTTTTAATCTGTCTTCTGACCGCCTGCAGCACAAGTCCCACGGGCAGAAGCCAATTCCTTATCGTTTCTCCCGAGTCCGCCATTCAGCAGTCTCGCGGGGCGTATCGTCAGGCAGTGGAAACTATTCGAGAGGAAGAGAAGCTCTCGAAAGACCGGGCACTGGAAGCACGTATTCGCCGTATTGCAGGTCGAGTGGTAACGGCGGCCGTGGAAGACTTCCCACGTTCGGCTGGCTGGGAGTGGAGCGTCGTTGTTGTTGACGATGACGAGACAGTTAATGCGTGGTGCATGGCCGGTGGTCGCATGGCTGCATACACCGGCTTGTTTGAACAACTCAAGCTAACGGACGCCGAATTTGCACAAATCATGGGCCATGAAATTTCACATGCTCTGGCAAACCATACGGCGGAGCGTATGTCACGCGCTATGGCCATTCAGCTCGGTCTCATCGCAGTGAGTGCGGCGACAGACCAAAGCCAAAGTGCTAGTCAAGGCGCAGAGTTGTTGGCGCAAGTTGCCCTGGAGTTACCAAACAGTCGCACCGCAGAAAGGGAAGCAGACCGATTGGGGATGCGACTGGCAACGCAAGCCGGCTATGACCCCGAGGCCGCTGTGACACTCTGGCAAAAAATGGCCTCACTGGGGGACGATCGCCCGCCCGCGTTTTTAAGTACGCACCCGGCACCCAACGATAGGCAAGCTCAGTTGAACGCCATGATTCCCGCGATGAGAGCGCTAAATCCAACAGGCAGCAAGCTGCCTGCAACCAACATCAGGATTGCTAACTAAGTTCTCCTATGTTGCTCAAACTGGGCGAGCACATCAGCGATAACTTGTGCCTCAGTGAGACCCCAAAGACAGTAACCCGCTGAACCTGAAGTCAAATGGACCTCAGTCGCTGAGGTTGACCCCGTTACAGGAAGCGACAACTCGTCACCCCGACTTTCAGTCGGTGCATCGACGCCCAAGGGGGCAAGCCGAACCGCATAAGTGAAAACGGACTCATCTGACTTTTCTGTGCTCAATACAACCGAGCCATCCGTATCAATGAGATTCGTTACATCAGTAATCACACCGTTTTTGTTCAGCTCAGAAGCGAAAGCTGACAACGCAGGAAACACCGTTTCCCGTTGAAACGTCAAAACCGAATTGTCAGAAGGTGTCCTCAGGAGCGAACCCAATCGCGACTGCCAGTCGACATCCGTATCGGTATCAAAGCTTGCGGGCGTACTACCAAAGCTTGCCTGTAAATCTGACTGGAGCGACCGCTGAAGCCCCCACAGGGCACCCAAGAGTATGAGCGAGAACGGAAGCGCACTCGCAATCGTTGCGGTTTGGAGCGCGGGCAACCCACCATTTATCAGAAGCGTAGCCGAGATTGCGGCAATGATTGCTGTCCAGAAAACACGTTGAACGACAGGCGTTTCATCCGTTCCTCCTGAGGCCATCATATTGAGAACCAAAGCACCGCTGTCCGCCGAGGTAACAAAAAAGATAACGATCATCACGAGGCTTAACAACGAGAGATAAAAAGTACCGGGCAGATAATCTAGGAAGAGAAAGAGGCCCAGCGGCTGGTTGTTGGCCACAGCCTCGCCAAAGGCTGTTTCGCCTGCATGAATTAAATCGATTGCGCTTCCGCCGAATACATCCATCCACAGCACGACAAACAGGGTAGGCGCCAACATGACGCCAATCAGGAACTCGCGAATCGTTCGCCCACGGGAGATGCGCGCAATGAAAATACCGACAAAAGGCGCCCAGCTAATCCACCATCCCCAGTAAAAAATTGTCCAACCCCCCAGCCATTCGGTTTCTTGGTAGGTAAAAAGGTTGGTTGAGGTGGTCATCAAGTTGGCAACGTAGAAGCCAAAGTTCTCCAGTGTTCCACCTAAAATCAGTGCTGTTGGACCCGCCAACAAGACAAAGCACAGCAGCCCAATCGCCAGGAAGGAATTTATCTCTGAGAGGCGCTTAATGCCGGTATCAAGACCCAGTGCTACCGAGACTGCAGCCATCGCCATAATAGCGATAGTGATGGCTAGCTTGATGCCGCCCGACTCCGGAACATCGAAAAGGTAATTAAGGCCGGTACTCAGTTGCTCAACACCCAAACCCAAACTGGTCGAAATACCAAAGGTTGTACAGACGATGGCAAAGACATCGATGGCGGCGCCTATGGGACCATAAATGCGGTCGCCTAAAATGGGGTAAAAAGCAGAGCGCAAGGTGAGCGGCAGACCGCGGCGAAAGGAAAAGTAGGCAAGGACTAGCGCCATCAATGCGTAGACAGACCATGCGTTAAATCCCCAGTGGAGCATCGTGAGATTAATCGCCTGATTCTCTCCGCCCGGCGCCAAACCCTCTCCCACGGGTGGGTTTAAAAAATGCACCACAGGCTCTGATACACCGTAAAACATAAGCCCGATACCAACACCGGCGGCGAATAACATGCTGAGCCATGAGAACAGACTATAGTCAGGGGATGAGTTGTCAGGGCCAAGACGAATGTTGCCGACCCGAGAAAATGCCAGTACCACGGATGTGACGAGAAGAATCGCCATCACTAAGCCGTAGAACCAACTGGCATTTTCTACAATGGCGCCTTGCATGGCCCCAAAGGCGGCGTCACTGGCCTCAGGGAAGGCGAGCACAATACCTACAGTACTCAGCAAAAAAACAATGGAAGGAATGAAAACAGCGCGGTCAATCACAAAGCCGCGATCTAGCAAACTCGACATGAATAAGCTCTTATTAGTATGAATCCAAAGTGTAACAGTATCTGAGCCTATGGACGCCACAGGGCAAATCAAATGAGCAAAAAGTAAATACGTTGTGAACTAATCACAAAAATATTAATAAAATAATTTAAAAACAATAGCTTATGTTCATTAGCTAGCGGGGTAGAGGATTAAAATACTTTGAGCTAGAATCTATCCACCACTCTAATAAATGGAAGTTCTCTATGTTTCGTATGAAGCCATCTGGTAAGCGACCTTTGTCGCTCGCCGTAGCCGCTGCCATCACCCCTGTTTTGGCATCGACAGCGTTAGCGCAAAACCCTCAGTTAGAAGAGGTTGTGGTAACCGCGACAAAGCGTGCTGAAAATCTTCAAGACGTACCGATTTCAGTCAATGCATTGACCGGCGATGCAATGCGTTCACAAAACATCCTGACATTCGACGATTACGTTGAGTTTTTACCCAACGTAGTGAGTGCAGGTATTGGCCCCGGCCAGAAAGAAATTTACATCCGTGGTTCGGCATCCGAGCAATCGTCGATTACCGTTGCACCCGCACAGGGCTCCGCCCCCGGTGTCGCGTTGTACTTCGATGAAATGCCCGTATCGTTCGGCGCACGGAACCTCGACGTTTATGCCGCTGACTTAGAGCGTATCGAAGTGCTGTCTGGCCCACAGGGCACGCTGTTCGGTGCGAGCTCACAGTCAGGTAATATGCGCTTGATCACCAACAAGCCAAACCAAGACGAGTTTGAAGCAAGTCTCGACTTTGGCATGAGCAACACGAAAGGTGGCGCAGCTAGCAACAACGTCGAAGCGATGATTAACCTGCCGCTAACAGACAAGTTGGCCGTACGCTTTGTTGGCTACAGCGACAACCAGGGCGGCTGGATTGACAATCAGCAGGCGACCTTTACCCCTAATGGTGAGGTCATCGATCGAAATAACTCAGCTGGATTCGGTCCTTTCTTCCGAGACTTCCCGCAGACCAATATCCGATCAACAACCAACACGGATATCGTAGCTGACGACTGGAACGAAGCCACTTACAACGGCTATCGTATCTCCGCAGCCTACGACTTTAACGATGACTGGAGTGGCCTGATCACGCGCATGTCGCAGGAGATCGATGTTGAAGGCTCCTTCCTCGTGGACCCAAGCTTAGGCGACTCAACCTCCGAGAAGTATGTACCTGAGAGCAACGTTGACGAGTTCGATATCACAACGTGGACCCTAGAAGGCCGCATCGCCAACCTCGATGTGGTTTATACCGGTGGTTACATTGACCGTGAGGTCGATGCATTGATCGACTACACCCACTACAACAACGGTGGTGGCTACATCACTTACTACCTCTGTAGTGGAAACATCTACTCAGGTGATAAGGCGAATGCGCCTAATAACTGCTTTGACCCAACCAAGCAGTATGCGGATGCATCGACTAATGAGCGAACAACGCACGAATTCCGTGTAAGTAGCGACCCTGACGAGCGTTTACGCTGGATGGCGGGTGTCTACACCAGTGACGTAGACACAACACACATTGGTGAATTCCAGTATTACTCAACCAATGATGCGTTCAGTGATCACATTGTTAACTACTTTGGCTCTGGTGACCCCTTCCAGGTTGGTAACACCACCATCCCAGACACTGCAGGCACCGTTTCAGAGGGTCCAAGAAGCCCACTGACGACCTTCTACAACGACTTCACTCGTACAGAGAGCGAAACGGCCTACTTCGGTGAGGTGCAGTTCGACCTCAATGACCGTTTGACAGCCGCTTTGAGTGCACGTCGCTACAGTCTCAAGTCGCAGCTACAGGGCGCGTCTAACTTCTCATTTGGCTGCCGGTATGGCGCGCCGTTTACTGACCGTGATACGCCCGCAGGTGCTGGCTTTGGCAACGCGGAAGTGACGCCAGACGGCCGTTGTAACTCAAACGCGTTTAGTAACAGCGTAACGGACCGCCTCCTCACTCTCGGTGACTACGCGGCAAACGGTAATGCTGACACCATCTTGCGAGCCACAAGCCCCAACGGTGCGCGTGACATGTTCCGAGGCGGTGGTAGCAACGCAGCGACACTTGCTGCAATCCAAAATGGTAACTTGGACATCAGTGCGATATCGGAAGACGGTTCGACGCGCGAAGAGGACACCATCGTTCGCTTCTCGCTGAACTTCAATCTTACCGACGACGTCATGCTCTACGGTATCTACTCAGAGGGATACCGTCCTGCGACGCAGAACCGTAACGCCGGTCAGCTTGCAGCGAACCAGAGCGGTGTTTACGACGGTTATGTTGTTCCCGCAGTGGCCGTTACCGATACGCTCGAGAACATCGAATTTGGTATGAAGGGTGAGTTCCTCGATCGCACGCTTCGACTGAACGCGAGCTTCTACATGACTGACATCACCGACCTTCAGGTTTCACGTTTTGACCCATCAAACGTTGCCTTCTTGGTCTTCATGGAGAACGTCGGTGACGCAGAGTCAAACGGTGTCGATCTTGACTTCCAGTGGGCGCCCACAAACAACCTGATCATCTCAGGTGCGGCGAGCTTCTTGGATACGAAGATCACTCGACTGAACCCTCAGCTTGAAGGTGTTGCGGTTCCTGTGGGTTCCGAGCTTCCACTTGCACCAAGTTTCGCGGGTAACATCCGTGCTCGCTATGACTTCGAGCTTCCCAACATGGGTGCTAACGGCTACTTCACGGGTGCGGTAACGTACCGCGGTGAGTCGGTAGCGGGCATCGTGGGTAGCGCAGCCTTTATGGATGACACCGGTGTTCTCGCCTACGGTCGAGAGTCTGGTCTTGGCCAACAGGACGAGGGCGGCACATTCGGAACTGTCGCAGACCGTAATGGTGAACTGCCATCGAACTCACGTTTCGTGAATGAGGCAGCTACCATGGTTAACATCGCAGCAGGTGTAGAGAAGGACAACTGGCTTGCAGAGCTCTACGTCCGCAACCTCACAAGTGAAGAAGGCGCCATCGTACAAACAGCGGGTAAGTTCTCGCCCGAGGCGACGGTTAATCGTCCTCGTACGGTAGGCCTACGACTCTCTTATCGCTTCTGATTAGACACCGAAGCGTAGTACCCTCAAAGGGCGGACATTGTCCGCCCTTTTTTATTTCCGAGAGAAAGACGTTACGAACGTGATTGCAGAATCGATACAAAAAGCCCGTGTGGCAATGAGTAAGCGTGCCTTTGGTGAATCAAAGGCTTTACTGGACGAGGTTTTATCCGCTGAACCCGATAACTTCGAGGGGCGGTATACCTTAGCTGTACTGCATCGCGCAGAAGGGCAACCCGCAAACGCCAAAGTCCTTCTTGAAACGCTGGTTGCGGAAAAGCCTGATTTCGGCCGGGGGTTTCAAGAACTCGGCTTATGCGAGTTGGCGCTTAAGAAGGAGCCAGCCGCTATCACCGCCTTCGAGCAAGCGGTTGAGCACGATGGCTCGCTAATAGACAGTTGGAAATTCTTAACAACAGCCTATCGTCGGCAGGGCGATACGCGCGCCGAGCAAGCGGCTATGCAGGTTGATTTTTTGGCGTCGCTGCCTACTGAGCTAAGAACCGTTATTAGTTATCTGGCAGCTAATCGAATGGCGGACGCGGAACGACTTTGTCGTTTCTTCCTGCAGCAAAACAAAACCCATGTCGAAGGTATGCGATTGATGGCCGAGATCGCAACGCGTACCGGAGTGTTCGATGATGCAGAGTTTCTGTTAGAAACGGTCATGGAGCTGGCGCCCGACCACATAGAGGCCGAAATCCAATTGGCTCACGTGCTTTTAAGAAGACAGCGTTTTCATAAAGCGCATAAGCGCGTCACATCAATTTACAACCGAAACAGCAACCCATCACCCCAAGTCAAAGCGCTTTACGCATCGGTATGCTTTGGCGTGGGGGAGAATGAAGAGGCTATTAAGACGTATCAAGACATGATTCGGGTATCGCCTAACGACCCACAGTTGCGCGTATCGCTGGCGCACATCTACAACGCTACGGGCGAGTCCGCCAAAGCGGTAGATCTTTTCAAACAAGCCTATTCGCTTAAATCCGACTTTGGTGATGCCTTTTGGAGTCTGGCTAATACGAAATCGTATCGTTTTACCGAGGCCGAATTGACTGCGATGACGGATCGTGTGGACAGCCCCTCTACTCCACAACTCGACAAAATACAGATGCACTTTGCGCTGGGTAAAGCCCACGAAGATAGTAAGGATTTCGACACCGCGTTTCGCCACTACCAAGAGGGCAATACGCTAAAACGTGAGACATCTACTCACAGTAAAGAGCAACTCGACATTCGAATTTCTTCTCAGCTTGAAGTCTGTAAATCCGACTTGTTCGAGCGCCTTAAAGGCGTAGGGCACGACGCACCCGACCCTATCTTTATCCTGGGATTACCGCGCGCTGGATCAACCCTGCTTGAGCAAATTCTCGCCTCACACTCGAAAGTCGATGGGACCATGGAGCTGCACGACATTCTTGACCTCGCTAAACGTCTACGAGGTCGAGACAAAAGCAGCGATCCGAGCCCTCGCTATCCTCGCATTTTGAGCGAGCTACCGACCGAACGATTTACACAATTTGGTCAACAATTTATCGAGGATACGCGCGCGTATCGCGGCAATGCACCCTTCTTTATCGACAAGATGCCTAATAACTTCTTTCATATTGGTCTTATCAAACTCATCCTGCCAAATGCAAAGGTCATCGACGCGAGACGCCACCCAATGGCGTGCTGTTTTAGTGGCTACAAGCAGTTATTTGGCGAGGGGCAGGAATTCTCTTACGGCCTTGAGGAAATCGGCAATTACTATCGACAGTATGTAGACTTGATGGATCATTGGAACGCCGTATTACCGGGCTTTGTTCTGCAGGTTCAACATGAAGATGTTATCGCTGACCTTGAAGGCCAAGTCCGTCGAATACTCGATTTTTGTGGATTAGAATTCGAGGAAGCCTGTGTTGAATTCCACAAGACAAAACGCACGGTTAGAACCCCAAGTGCCGAGCAGGTTCGGCAGCCGATTAACACCTCAGGCGTCGATCAGTGGTGCAACTTTGAGACGCATTTAGACCCGCTTAAGCGAGCGCTAGGACCTGATATTCTTGACGCCTATGGTGTAACACCGCCTGCATGATTTTTTCAGAAAGCAAAGGGTTCGTTTTTTTTGCGGTGCCCAAAACGGGAACACACTCGGTAAGAGAGCAACTTCGCCCCCTTTTGGCGACTGAAGATTGGGAACAACAGCTACTAACAGGCCGAATGTTGAGCCCCATTAAAGCCCTCGCTGAAATCGGGCACGGCCACATTTCCTATGCACAGTTAACCGCTGCGATGGGGCGAGAAACCGTTGCAACCATGCATCGTTTCGCCTTTGTTCGACATCCTATCGACCGATTTATGTCAGCCTGCGCCTTTTTGGCACGAACCGACCCGAGCTATAACCGTGACCCCGTCAGCTGGGCCCAGAGAGCTTTCTCACAACCCCAATTTCGACGACGCGTCCTTATTCGCCCACAAACTGAGATGCTGACAAATGAAGACGGCGAAATCGCTATGTCGTTTATAGGGCGATTCGAATCGTTGCAAGAGGACTTAAACAAGGTTCTCGGGCGCTTGGGAGAACCCGAGGTACTCCTGAAAAAAAAGAACGTGACGCAAAATCAGAAACCGCACCTTTTAGCGTCATCAGCATTTATCGACGAACTCAAAGATTTCTACGATGAGGACTTTAGGCTGTTGGGTTATAGCCCGGACTAAACTCAGCAACACGTCTTGGTCGCAAAGCGGCGGACAAAATACGTTGGTTAATAATAGGGTTTATCCCCACCTTGTTTGAGGCGGTGACCAACACCCGTGGGTTGGGTAAAAGCTGACTCGCGGTTCGTTCCAATAGCTTTCTAAATTGAGGAAAAGCGGGCTCTGTAAAACCATAAAGCCCCCAAACTTCACGCCAGTCATGCACGAGATCCAGCAGCAGATGGCGATAAGCTAGCATCGTATCCACGTCATTTTCGGGATTAGCCTCGCAGTCCTGAAGCACCTGCTCGACAATTGCGAGCATCTCGCCCGGAGCCATAACCGGGGCCACCGGAAACTGTTCGGTACGCAACAGATGTTGCTCACCGGCGCCTGGCAAGACCGTTATGGGTGGCGTTGTATCCGCACGCCGGACGATCTGCCAAAAGCGCGACGAACCCGCAAGGTCAATTACGAGATGCACGCGCCGCACCTTGCTCGAATTCACAACGCGGTGCCGCCGCCAAGAGTCGAACAGCCAGCTCTCACCCGCCTTCATGTGCACGGCCTCGTCACCACAATAAAAAACAACATCGGGATCAGTGATAATAGGTACATGGATACGTACCCGGCTCACCCAGTGGTAATTGAAGTCTACGTGCTCAGCGACCTTGGCACCGGGCTCTAAACGCATGAGGCGCGACCGCGCCACCACCTCGCCGAAAGAGGAGACAACTTGATTCAGATAGGGAGAGGACGTTAATGCCTTGGTCGCTTTCATCGAGCCATCGAATGCGTGGTTCATTTCTCCATTGACGGAGACAAGTGGCACGGCAGAATTCCCCGGCAGACCTGAGGGGTGTTCTAGCCAAAATGCGTCCGGCAGACTTGCTACCTCGCTGGACAGTGCATTCGCGTCAAAACGCCAGGGTAATTGCAAAAACGGCTGATCAAATTCCATTTGTGAATTACGCCACAAATAGGCCCAATATGACAGATTCCAAATAATTCCAATTGAGTACTTTGGACTCAAAGTATTATGATGCGCGCCCGCTTCATGACCGCAAGAGCACACCAGCATGTCCACGGCAGAACTTCCTGATCACGTACTCGTGGCGCTTCGCCGTATCATACGAGCAACGGACTTGCATTCACGCAAGCTGGGCAAGAAAACAGGGCTTACGACACCTCAACTGGTCATTATTCAAGCCATTGGCAGGCTCAAGGATCCGACAGTGTCGGACATCGCTAAGGCGGTCAGCCTTAGTCTTGCGACGGTGACTACGATACTGAATCGGCTCGAGCGGAACGGCGTAGTGAATCGTGCGCGCTCGTCGGTCGATAGGCGTCGAGTTATCGTGACACTGACCGAGGAAGGTCAAACGCTAAGAGGGTCCGCCCCAAAGCCCCTGCAAGACAGCTTTGTTGCTAAATTCAGTAAGCTCGAGACTTGGGAGCAACACTCGATCGTCGCTTCCCTCGAGCGCGTCGCGGCAATGATGGATGCCGATGACCTCGATGCAGCACCTCTGTTGGCCAGCGGTGATGAGGTCCTTTAACTTACGACAACGATGCCGCTAACGACTTCATCACTATCGAGAAATCGTCGCGGCCAAGGCCTTTTTCTTGGAGGGATCGATAAACATCCCCAGCGCGCTTACCAAACTCAGCATCGATGCCCGATTGCTCAGCAAGCTCATTGGCAAGCCCTAAATCCTTAGCCATCAGATCCACCATAAAACCTGGCTTGTAGTCGTTACCCGCGGGCGCGCCATTCATCACACCGGGCCAGGGGTTGTACACCTGAAGCGACCAGTTGTTCCCCGAGCTCGCTTTCATAATCTCTGATTGGACAGCCGGATCCAAACCGTTTGCAGCACCAATCGCTAACGCCTCGCAGGTGCCGATCATGTGAATAGCCAGCAGCATATTGTTTGCAGCTTTAGCAACCTGACCCGCCCCATCGGGACCTGCGTGGAATATTTTCTCAGGATTACCCATGGCCTTGAGTACGTCTTTGGCTCTGTCGAACGCTCGCACAGTGCCGCCGCACATGAACGCAAGACTGCCCGCTTGAGCGGCCGCAACACCGCCCGAAACCGGTGTATCCATAAAGGCAATATCGGCGGCACGCGCAGCATCATGAAGCTCACGCGCCGTCGCTGCATCAATGGTACTGGCGTCCAGCACGAGCGCCCCGGCCGGTAAGGCTGCGAAAATGCCGTCATCACCGAGCATGACTGACTTGACGTGTTTCCCCGCAGGAAGCATCGAAAAAACAACATCAACACCTGAGGTTGCGCTGGTAGCCGATGCAGCTGCTGTTGCACCCGCGGCGACAACCTCGGCTAAAGCCTGTTCTGACAAATCAAATGCCGTTACCGACCAACCTGCCTTAAGTAGATTTTTGGCCATCGGTCCGCCCATATTACCGAGACCGATAAAAGCTATGCTCGACATAACATCCCCTAGCGCCGTGAATTTAGTAAGTGCTTACTACCATGGGTAGTGCATTTCTGGAGCGCCCTCTGCTTCTTGGAAAAACGTTTCAAGTACAGCATCAGGGACGTCATGAACCGAGTCATATTGCCACTTAGGTTGCCTATCCTTATCAACAAGCAGGGCCCGAACACCCTCAGCAAACTCGGGGTCTCGCATAATATTGGCACCCAGTCTGAGCTCGGTATCAAACACCTCTTTTAAGGAGTAGTGCACTGATTCATTGAGCTGGCGGAAGATCCAGGCCGCAGCAAGCTTAGAGCCATGGGCAAATCCATCTCGTGCTTTTTGCAGCCATGCATTCTCGCCGTCATAGCTCAATAATCGGTCGGATATGGCGCCCAAATTGTCGCCAGCCATCAGCGCATCAATGTCAGACATTAACGGCTCCACAACGCCTACGGGCATTTCAGCTGCAGGTGTCATACCCAAAATAGCGTCAACCACTGCATGGTTGGTATGTGGATCCTCTGTCCACTCAGCGCTTGCGAGTGCGGCCATGACCTCGTGGCGCTGCTCATGGGCGAGGAAAACGTCGCCCAAATTGGCAAACAGCGCATCTGCGGCATTGATGTGAGCTGAAGTCAGCGACAGGAAACGACCGATCATGCCGGGCGTGCGGTTCAAGAAGTAACTACCGCCAACATCGGGGAATAACGCGATTGTAATTTCTGGCATTCCAATGCGGGTCCGCTCGCTCACCACTCGGTGGCTACAACCCGCCATCACGCCCATACCGCCACCCATGACGACACCATGGCCCCAGCAAATTACGGGCTTAGGATAAGTAAACAACACGTAATTCATCTGGTATTCACGGGCAAAAAAGTTCTCTGCGTACGTGCAGGGCCCACCAGGATTCTCAATCGAGGAACGACGCAGCTCATGAACATCGCCACCCGCACAGAAAGCTTTATCACCCTCACCATCGATATAAACCGCGGCAATAGAATCGTCCTCAGCCCATTCCAGCAATTTACCAAGCATGATTTCTATCATCTCGGCATCGAGTGAATTCAGTATGCGAGGTACATTCAGCGTCAAACGACCTACTCGACGATCACCCTCGCCCAGGGTTGAAACTATTACGACATCTTCGCTCATTGGTTTTTCCACTGTGGCGTTCGCTTCTCCAAAAAAGCGTTTACACCCTCTTTTTGATCCTCTGTTGAAAACAACGCGACGAACTCGTCACGCTCCGCGACCAAACCCGCACCAATTGTAATATCTCGCGCTGAATGGATAAGCCTTTTACAGGCGGCAATCGATGTTGGACTTTGATCTGAAGCACGTTTGGCTAAATCGATAGCTGCTGCCAGCGAAGTCCCTGACGCCACCACCTCTTCAACTAGCCCAAGCGTCATCGCTTTTTCGGCTGATACGCGCTCACCGCATAGCATGATACGTTTCGCCCAGCCTTCACCCACGAGCTGCGCAAGTCGTTGCGTGCCGCCAGCGCAGGGGAGTAACCCCACCTTGGCCTCTGGTAAGGCAAGCGCGGCATGCGACTCCGCGATGCGAATATCACAGGCCAAAGCGACCTCGAGACCACCACCCATGGCGTAGCCGTTGATCGCCGCTATTGATACGCCTCGGTAATCCGCAAGTGTCTCAAATGCCGCGCCAAAAGCCTCACCCATGGCACCCGCCGCAATCGGGTCGCCATCGGCAAACTGATTGAGGTCGGCGCCCGCGGAGAAAAACTTAGCTCCCTGGCCGGTGATCACCAAGGCTCGCACCTCAGCCATGCCGTTAAGATTATTAACGACCGCCTCCAAAGCGGGCAAACTCTCGAGGTCCCATGTGTTGGCCGCAGGATTGTTGATCCGCAGTGTGGCAATTCCGTCCTCGATTGAGACGAGCACTTTCTCGCTTGGGCTGATACTCATTGAATTACCTCCAGTGCACCATCTAACAGCGCTTGTCGTGAAATGATGACTCGCATAATTTCATTGGTGCCCTCGAGAATCTGGTGCACTCGCGTGTCTCTGACGTAGCGCTCCATCGGGTATTCCTTGATGTAGCCATACCCCCCAAACAATTGCAGCGCATCGTTACAGATCTTAAAGCCAGCGTCAGTGGCGAACCGCTTAGCCATCGCGCAGTAGGTTGTGGCGCTTGCGTCTTTGTTGTCGAGTTTACTGGCGGCAAGGCGAATCATCTGCCGCGCAGCGACTAGCTCCGTAAGCATATCTGCTACCTGGAATTGAGTATGCTGGAACGCGGCAATCGTCGAGTCGAACTGCTTTCGATCCTGCACGTAGGCCGTCGCATCAACAATTGCCTGCTGAGCCGTACCGACCGAGCAGGTCGCGATATTTATCCGTCCGCCATCAAGCCCTTCCATCGCGATAGAAAACCCTTGACCTTCCTCGCCCAAACGATTGACCGCAGGAACAGCCACATCATCGAAGCTGATTTGGCGGGTAGGCTGAGCATTCCAGCCCATCTTCTGCTCTTTTTTTCCGTAGCTGATACCTTCAAGGTCAGCAGGCACCAAGAATGCAGTGATTCCACGTGCACCTGAGTCACCGGTTCGCGCCATGACCACCAGTACATCTGTGTCGCCTGCGCCAGAGATGAAGACCTTGCTCCCTGAGAGTCTGTAAACATCGCCATCGCGTTTTGCCGAAGTGCTTAACGACGCGGCGTCAGAGCCGGCACCGGGCTCCGTCAAACAATACGATGCAAGTTTCTCGCCAGCCACCAGCTCAGGACACCAGGCATCTACTACTGATGGCTCACAGTACTTACCAATCATCGCTGTCGCCATGTTGTGAATGGTCAAAAACGCCGCTGTCGTGGTACATCCGCGCGCTAACTCTTCAACGATCAGACTGGCATCCAGACGGGACATTCCCAAACCGCCGGCGCGCTCCGGCGTGTACATACCCATAAACCCAAGGTCGCCAGCTGCTTTCAATGCACCTTTGGGAAAAATCGATTGCTCGTCCCATTCGCCCGCATACGGGCGAAACTCGGACTGCGCAAACTCTCTCGCGCTTGCCGCGTAGGCTCTTTGCTCTTCGCTTAACTCAAAATCCATATTTGCTCTCTATGCGCTTAACGAGCGACAGTCTAAACGATGTTTATAAGTGACAGGGATACCCCCTCTAGCTCCCTCGTGAGCGTCAATCGCTCGGTACAATCCGGAGGTGATGCAAGTTGGAAATTTTTCCTATCTTGCCTCAAGAGCTTCACGAGGGAGTTCGCGATTACAGCGCACGGTGTTATTGTCTGCCCAGAACGATATGCACAGTACAACAGACGATTTTTATTCATTAATAATTAAACAAAATGTCTAAACTCGAAGCCACCACAGTCGCGTTTGCCCACGCTATCGATAAGCTGGGAACGGATGATTTTATTCCTACACTTGCCGATACTCTGTGCGAGTTTGTAGGAGCCGATGATTCGACCGTCATTGTTTACGGTTATGAGGAATTACCTTCAATTAGCTTCGCGCGACCGCTCAGAGGTCGGTACGAGAGCACACTGAGCAACTACTTAACAGGACCGTTTCTACTCGACCCGTTTTACAGAGCTGCGGCATACGACGAGCACTTTGGTGTTTTCCGCTTGGCGGATCTTGCGCCGTCTAGCTTCCGAACGTCTGAGTATTACAAAAACTACTACAAGTCCTGTGGTTACGAAGATGAATGCGGACTTCTTATAAAACTGTCGAAAGACAACTTCCTAAATATTTCACTCGGCTTAACCGCAGAAGGCGCCCGATTTAAAAAGAAGCACGCAAAGGCCCTATCCAGTGTCTATGAACTGTCCGCGGCTCTGTGTCGAAAGCACTTTCACGATGTCCTTAAGGCCAATGTCCCCACACTTCGCGAGCGAATGCACCGCTCACTGGCGGCATTTGGTGCAAGTATGCTGACAAAGCGTGAGCGACAAACCGTAGAGCTCGTACTACTTGGCCACAATACGCGTTTGATCGCAGAGAAATTAGGTATCTCAATCGAAACAGTGAAACTGCATCGTAAGCACGCCTACGCAAAGCTTGATATTAGCTCGCAAGCAGAGCTCTTTTTCCTTTTCATGGAGGCGTTATCACACTGGTCAGGAGATCCTGACACCGACCCCCTGATTGCCTATCAGGGAAGTTCCTGAGCGTGACGAATCTCACCCTAGCCGATGGTTTTTCCGCCCTAAACCGGGGTGATTTAGCGACGGCTGGCGAAGCCTGCAAGCAAGCCCTAAGTCATGATCCGCAATTAGTGCCCGCGCATTTTTTGGTTGGCTTAGTAGCCCTTGAAGGGCAACAGCGACGGGTAGCGCACGAAGCGTTTAAGTCGGTAGTAAAACTCGACCGAAACCATGCAGCAGCGTGGGCGCACTTGGCTAAGTTGAATGTGGGAGAGGGTCGAATAGCGGCCGCAGAATCGGCGTTAAAAGAAGTCCGACGCATACAGCCAAACGATCCCGTCGTGATAGAGCTCACAGGCACAGTCCTGAATTCTCTGGGCGAATATGAAGCCGCAGAGCGCTTTTTTGAGCGGGCGCATCAAATGGTGCCAAGCAACTCATCTGCGCTGATGAACTTGGGAAACGTTCGTGTTTTTCTTGGGAAAATTGACGATGCGGTATCGCTGTTTAAACAAGCCATTTCACTAGAGCCCAATAGCGCCCAGTGTCATTGGGGACTTGCCAACTCTGAGCGAGCGAGCAACGACGACCACATCATGCAGATGCAGACATTGATTCAGTCCGGGCGACAGTCAAAGCGCGCCCAGGGCTTTCTTCACTATGCCATCGGCAAAGAAAGTGAGGACTTGGGTGACTGGCCCGCCGCCTTCAAGGCCTTCAGCGAGGGTGCTCGCGCGAGACGCGAAACTGTGGAATTCAGTGAAGCCGATGAAATTGCTATGTTTGACGCTATCAAAGCAACGTATACGGGCGACTGGCTGGCAGCGCGACCACCCGGGGTTGCGGATTCATCGCCGATTTTTGTGCTGGGTCAGCCGAGAACGGGCACAACGCTTATCGAGCGTGTCATCACCAGCCATTCGCAAGTCCTGTCTGCGGGCGAACTGCAACAATTCGGCCTCGCTGTGCGCCGCGCGACTCGACACAACGACCCCAAACGATTCTCACGCGACCTCTTTTTGGCAGCAGCTGAGATCGATCCTGCGAACATCGGTCAAATGTACTTAAAATCAACCGCTAAACAGCGTGCCAAAAAACCCTTCTTTGTCGACAAGCTGCCCGTCAATTATCTCAACCTACCACTGATTCTTGCGGCACTGCCCAACGCGAAGATCGTCCACCTTGTAAGGGGTCCAATGGACGCCTGCTTTGCCAGCTTCAAGCAACTGTTTGCCGATGCCTACCTTCACTCTTACGACCAAGGCGAAATGGCCCGGCATCACGCGCGGTACCGCGATCTTATGGCGCATTTTCACGCAGAGTTTCCTGGGAAAATCATCGATGTGAGTTACGAGGACACCGCCCGAGATCTCGAGCCCAATGCACGGAGATTAATTGCCGCGTTGGGACTCGAGTGGGAAGACGCCTGTCTGCACTTTCACGAAAGTAGCGCAGGTGTCGCCACGGCAAGCTCGGTGCAGGTAAGAGAGCCCGCGCACACACGATCAATTGGTCGCTGGCGTCGATATGAGACAGAGCTCGCACCCATGGCAAATGAGCTTAAGCGCTTAGGGGTTCCCTTAGATTAGTGCCGGAGTATACTTAGGGACGAACTAACTGAAGCGTCAGACTTCTTAACAAAAATAACGAGCAGACTTTGCGTGATGACTGCTCAGCACCACCCGAGGAAACCACTATGTCAAAGGTCTTTGGCACAAAACCCAACACCAAACTCCTGTTACCCTTGGCGGTATCAGCAGCGCTTATTAGTACAGGCCCAGCGGTCGCACAAACACTCGAAGAAGTTATCGTTGTGGCCACCAAGCGAGAGCAAGGCGTCATGGACGTTCCCCTTGCGATTACAGCGCTGTCTGGCAACTTCATTGAAGAGACGAATCTTAACGATGTAAAAGACCTTATTGCTTACACCCCCGGTGTCAGCGGTAACTCACAAGACTCTTACATCGACGCGGTCAGTATCCGTGGCGTACGAACACAGGACTTCGGTGTCGGGGGCGATCCCTCATCAGCCTTTTTTAAGAATGACCTCTACGAAGGCAGAAACGGCTCAGCTGTAACAAGCTTGTTTGACGTCGAGCGAGCGGAGATTCTTCGAGGGCCCCAGGGCTTCTTGTTCGGACGCAACTCCATCGGTGGCGCATTCAGTGTGCACACGCGCAAAGCGGAAATAGGCTCAAATGACGCGTTCATCGACTTTGATTTCGGACAGCGCGAGCACGCCGTATTTGAGGGCGCCGTTAACATCCCGGTGAGCGATAACTTTGCCATGCGTTTAGCCGGTTACAGTTCTCACGAAGAAGGCTTCGCCAAGAACGTATTCTCCGGTAATGACGAAATCGATCACAGTAAGAAGGCCATTCGCTGGTCGACGCGCTACGAGTCGGACGCGCTCTCTATCGACACAGTTGTTGACTGGGAAGACAGAAAGCAGTCAGGTTCGATGTATCGCGCAATCGATAGTGGCGATATCTGGGACGCACTCGACGGCTACATCGTTGACGACACAACGGTGAATGGAAACAACCAGCAAATTGACTCGGATCTTGAAGGTGGCGATGCCGATATCGGCGACCTTCTTACCATCGGAGTATTTGTCGAATACGACCTGGGTTTTGCAACGCTTAACTCGAACACAGGCTACAAGGACCACGACTACTACTACTCCGAGGATTACGACGGCACGTCGCTCAATATAAACAACTTCCAGTTCGAGCAGTCAGGGCAATACTTTCAGCAAGAACTGAGACTCACAAGCACCGGTGATGGTCCTCTCAACTGGTACACCGGTGTCTCGTATTACGACGAAGACCTCGATGCCGAGTTCAACGCAATAGGCTCCGAGGACCTGATGTGCCAGTACTACCTCAACTATTACGCCGAAACTTACGGCTATGAGTTCTACAGTGGGTGCTCTGATTACTACACCGATTTCTATCCCAGCTCTGATGGCAATCTTGTCGAAACCGGTATGCTCAAAGGCAAGTACACCGGTTGGGCGGCGTACGTAAACCTCGACTACCAAGTCACCGATGAGCTCATGGCTTCCGTTGGCGTGCGCTACACCAAGGATGACAAAGACTTTGGCATCTTAGTGCCAGAGCCCGATAGCTACCTCGGTCCTTATTTCACCTATGGCTTTGCCACAGATGAGTACATCGAAGACTCGAAGTCCTGGAGCGACACCACTACACGGTTTGCTCTCACCTGGACGCCTAATGACGACGCAATGTTTTTTGCAAACTACACCCAAGGGTTCAAATCCGGAGGCTTTGGTAGTTTCTGGATTGAAGACGCCCAAGGTGTACCACCTGAAGTCGCTCAAACAGGTATTACCCAAGCAGACGGCTTCCGTCCGGGAACGTTCAAGCCTGAACAAATGGACTCTTACGAGATTGGCTTTAAAACAAGCTATCTCGACGGTGCGGGTAACTTCGACCTAACGGCATTCATGTACGACTACACCGATGCCCAAGTTATCCAATATGTGGATGTTGGCGACACCTTCTCTGCCAGGGTTTTAAACGCCGGTAAGACCGACGGAATGGGCGTTGAGGCATCGACTACCGTAGCGATTAGCGAGTACACGACCCTCTACCTATCAATGGGTTATCTCAATACCGACGTAACAGGTCTTGGAGATCCTGACCTCGACGATGGTGTAAATGAATCGCTGTGCAGCATCGACGTCGATCAAGAAGGCGATGGACGAGGCTGCGAGGGAAGTCGAATCTTTTGGGCTCCCAAATTAACGGGTGCGGCCAAACTCGACATAGACGTGCCGGTTGACCATGGAACAATTGCAACCAGCTTCGAGGTTTCGTACGAAGGCGAGCGCGGCGGTGCATGGGAAGGCAATCGCGAGGGAATCATAGGATCCTACGCGGTAGCCAACCTCCGCGTGGGTTACGAGTCCGACAACAATTGGTACGTTCAGGCCTACGCTGAAAACTTGTTTAACGAGTTTACCTGGGACGGCTACAACGCCAATGGAGGCATCATACCCTCTCACTTCTTCGGTCCAATGCGTCCAAGAACGATCGGCATCCGCACAGGTATTAGCTGGGACTAAAACCCCGCTATCATTCCTATGAATCGGCCAGCAAACCGTCTCGGTGCGCTGGCCGAGACGTATCTGGAGACAGCCATATCGCAATAAATGATGGTGCGAAATCAGGATCGTTTATCGTACCTACCCACGCGCCATTAAAGTAAAAGCGACTGACGCCCTCTGCATCAACATCAAACGCGATGGTGTCCCCTTTGTTCACGTCGGGCCATATTGCTTTGAGAGCTTCGACCCATCTCGACCGGCGATTGTCCTGAAAGCCCAGGTGGTCCCACTCTTTAGTCGTCTGACTGACCAGAAAATTTCCTGAAATGCTGCGGGCGTACGTGAGTTCGAACCTGAACGACGTTCTAGGATCCCGCCAGTCGCCTGACTCCGTGAATAGCGCCGAATCAAAAACCTTGAAAAACGCCACTCTGAGTGTCGATGTCCCCACCTGCTTTAGGGCGGGAAGCGCTTCGTAAGCAACGGCTAACTCTGTGGTTAGCGCTTGTTCACCGACTACATTGTCGGTGGCGAGATCACGAGTCTGTGCAGAAACCACTAAGGTGCCAGCCAACGTGACAAGAAACGTTAAAAAAACCGTGAGAGAACGTCGCGTCATTGCGGCTGAGATTGATACTGACTAAAGCGCACCATCACAGGCAGCATGATCATCCACAATGGCACCAGGAGGATCATAGTATTCACTTCACCCAGTGGCAGTGTAACCGCACCAAACTTTTGCCCGGCGAGGTAATTCAAAGGGGCTATTGCTCCCAGTACGACAGGGCGCCAGCCACTCTTGGCGAGAAATGCCATAGCGCGAGGGAGCGCGGTGGGAAAAACACACCACAAACAGACCATCCACAGTGGGAAGAGTTGATCTCCAAAATTGAAGACACCCAGTAACGTCAGCAGGAAATCGACACCTAAGCCCAACACCAAGCAGGGAAGCACTCGACGCAATTCCAACCGAAGGTCGGAGACGGCCCAGTAATGGAATGCCATCAGGGCCAAGGTCAGTAACAGCCAGTCATCGCGGCCAAGCACGCAACTAAACCACGTTATTTGGAACCAAATAGCGTTAAACCAGGATTTCTCTACAATCGTCATGCTGCTGATACGGCAAAGCCAGCACTTAAGATCTCGTTCGCTAGCTTAGACCGTAAAATTTTGCGGTTTGATCAAGTGCCGTCTCTAACTTAGACACTAACGTGTCCGCCTCTTGGGTCGTTGTGACGAACGGCGGCGACATAATCATAGCGTCGCCGGTTTGGCGCACCATCAAGCCGTGCTCAATCGCACGATCACGACAGTACACGGCAGCAGCAGAATCCGGTGCTAGCCGCTCCCGAGACCCTTTGTCACGCACTAATTCTACGGCAGCAACCAGCCCTTTTGCTCGCACTTGGCCAACAATCGGATGATCCATTAAATTTTGAAGTGCATTGGCAAAGTGTGGCGCGAGTACAGACTGGGACTGCGCGAGAATCTCGGTGTTTTCCAAAACATCCATCGTGGCCAAACCGGCGGCACACGAAGCTGGATGACCTGAATAGGTCAATCCGTGGGCAAATTCACCCCCGTGCCCGAGTAGCACATCTGCCACTTTATCGCTGACCAAGCAGCCGCCGAGCGGCATGTAGCCATTGGTCACGGCTTTCGCAAACGTAATAAGGTCGGGCTTGGTCCCATAGGTCTCGAATCCAAATAACTGCCCTGTGCGGCCAAAACCGCAAATCACCTCGTCAGAGATAAAAAGAATATCGCGCTCATCGAGAATTTTCTGGACCGCGGGCCAATAGGTATCTGGCGGAATAATCACGCCCCCGGCGCCCTGAATCGGCTCGGCGATAAAGGCGGCCACTTTGTCTTCCCCGAGTTCATCGATCTTCTTTGCTAACTCATTGGCCGCCCATAGACCGAATTCGTCAGAACTCATATCACCACCCAACTCAAACCAATGTGGCTGCTCGATATGATGGATGTAATTCAAGCCCTGGGTCTGCTCGTGCATAGCGCTCATGCCACCGAGCGAACCCGCCGCGATTGTGCTGCCGTGATACGCATTTTTGCGACTAATGATTAAGCGCTTCTCAGGCTTTCCCAGCAACTGGAAATAACGATGCACAAACTTAATTTGTGTGTCATTCGCCTCAGAGCCTGAATTGGTAAAGAAGACCTTATTAAAATGTGCTGGCGCCATGCTTGTAAGCCGCGAAGCTAACTCCACCGCAGGCTGATTCGAACACTTAAAGAAATTGTTATAAAAGGGGAGCTCCATCAACTGATCAGCAACCGCCTGTTTGATGCCATCCTGGCTATACCCCAGGCTGCAGCACCACAGGCCGGACATTGCGTCTTGGATTTTATTTCCGTCGGAATCAAAGATGTAAATGTGTTCAGCGCGACTGACAATCCGCCCCCCGTTTTGAGCGTAATCACGGAAGTCTGTAAAAGGATGCAGGTGATGCTGCTGATCGAGTTGTCGTAACTGATTCGTTTCTAAGGTGGCATTCACGGTATCATCTCCAGCTAATGCTTGTATTCTCCACAAGCTTTAACAACGGCGCCGTACCCCGATCGGGTAAGAGCGCCCTTAATTGTAGGAACACCGATTGATGATGGTGAATGAAGAGTACCGAGGCCTTGTCTATCCCTGGGGTCGAAAGAGTCCAGTGAACTTTGGTGAGCCAATGGAAGTAGCGCCAGGGGTGTGGTGGGTTCGGTTCAAGATGCCCGGAGGCCTCGATCACATCAATATCTGGCTACTTGAAGAAGAAGGTGGCTGGACGGTCGTCGACACCTGCATGAAGCTCGATAGCGCCAAAGCGCAGTGGGAACAATTATTTACTGGCTTTATGCAAGGCAAGCCTGTCCTGCGCGTCATTTGCACCCACTTACATCCCGACCACATTGGTCTTGCAGGATGGCTCTGTGAGCGTTTCGACTGCGAGGTATGGATGACCCGCAGTGAATACTTAAATGGCAGCTTGCTTCTGAGCTACACCTCAGACGAGATCCCAAAGACAGCACTGACGTTCTACAAACGGGCTGGTTTCACCGAAGAACTCATGTCGAGCTATCAGGAGCGGTTTGGTACGTTTGGCAAAATGTCCGAGCCATTACCGCACAGCTATCGCCGCATTGTTGATCTGGAAACCATTAACATCGGCGATCACTACTGGCAGGTGGTTATCGGTCAGGGGCATTCCCCTGAACATGCGTGTTTATATTGTCCCGGCCTCAAGCTCATTATCGCAGGTGATCAAATCCTTCCAAGAATAACGCCCAATGTCTCGGTTTTCCCGACCGAACCCGAGGGTAACCCTCTAGAATATTGGCTCTCATCGAACACACGATTACTCGACATCCTGCCCGAGGACTTGCTGGTTCTCCCCGCTCATCAGTCGCCCTTCAAAGGTGCCAGAACACGACTCAACCAGATTATAGACGGGCACCGGCAGTCACTTGCGCAGCTTTACAATCATTTAAGTGAGCCCAAGACAGTCCCCGAATGCTTCACACCGTTATTTAATCGGGTGTTAAAGGAACACGAGGTGCATCTCGCCACCGGGGAGACGGTGGCTCACCTCAATTATCTCGTCCAGCGCGGTAACGTTAATCGCAAGATCAATGCAGAGGGGCTGTACACTTACCACGCTAACCCGAACTCGCAATTTATCCACGCAGATGACGTCGCTGCTTAATCGATTAATCGCAAAATTTGCACGCTCGCTCTACCTTCGGCGCCACAATAAGGCCTGGGAGGGGATCCCGCGTGCAAAGGTCCCCGTCAGTAATCTCTGCGTCGAATTAGACGGCCGGCAGGTCAGTTTACGCATGTATCACGGTAATGCCGACAAACCCATGGTGATCTACACACACGGTGGTGGATGGGTCGTCGGAAGCTTGGACACGCACGATAGATTCTGCAGAGCACTTAGCCAGCAAAGCGGTTGTAGTCTCATCTCGATCGATTACCGTCTAGCGCCGGAATATCAATTCCCCGCAGCACATGATGACAGCTTGGAGGCAAGCCGCTGGGTTATCGATAACCTCACTAACTTGGCCCCGAATAACGGGATGTTTATCCTTGCCGGCGACAGCGCTGGCGGCAACATCGCCATCGCAACAACGCTCGCGTTGACGCATCAATATGGGATGGCCGGTTGTCTCGCAATATACCCCGCGACACAGCACTACATCACTGACCTGCCCTCTTATACAGAGCACGCTAAATCAGGGCTCGTCCCTGCTCGAAATATGCGCTGGTGCTGTGATGCTTATCTTGGAAATATCGCGCCTGCTGACCCTTCATTGGAGCGCATCTTCCCGGGACGCAGGACGTCTTTAAACAACTTCCCCCGGACTTTGATTATCACAGCCGAAAAAGACCCTATCCGTGACGATGGGGCGCGTTTTGCCGTAAGACTCCATCGCGCCGGCTGCAAGGTTATGTACAAACACCTCGAAACCGCCAGCCACGGGTTAGTCTGCTCAGAGGGCGATTCAGGCGATTTTCAACGCGCAGTAAGCCTTGCCAGCCAATGGCTGGCAACACCGCTTATCCTGAAATCGCCTCAAGAAGATTGAGAATTTCTGACTTCTCAAGCTGTCTCGGGCAGAAATAGCCATCGCCCTCATCCATTGCCGCTTCTGCAATGGCATCAAAGGACTCCCGCTTTATACGTGGGTCTGTTGGCGCAATTCCTACATCTGCGATCAACCGCTCTACCTCCGCGATGAAGGCGCGAGCTCGTGTTTCTGGGTGCCCCGAATCTGAAACACCGGTAGCTACCGCAAGCTCAGCTAACCTTTCAACCGCCGTCTCTCCGTACAAGGTGAGCACATGTGGCAGCACCAGTGCGTTGGCGTGTCCGTGTGGGATACCAAAGTTGGCACCTAATTGATGCGCGATCGCATGCACGTTACCCACGTTCACCTGATTGATCGCCACACCCGCGTTATACGCGGCAAGCGCCATGCCTTCTCTTGCGTCCATGTTTCCAGGATCTTCACAGGCCTGCCGGAGCCAACGGAAAACGCCTTGCACAGAAATCCGCCCCATCTCTGTTCGATTTCCCCGCTCCCAAGTGGAAATATAGGCCTCAACCCCATGGGTCAGCGCATCAATGCCTGTTGCGGCCGTAATGGGCTTTGGCAGCCCCACCATAAGACACGCGTCGAGGGCAACGGCGGCAGGGTGAATGGCGCCACCTGAAATAATCTCTTTCTTGTGGGTCGATTGATTGGTAATCACGGCACCCATAGTGGCTTCGCTGCCGGTGCCCGACGTCGTGGGAATGGCAAACAACGGTGCTGCTTCATCGGGTGCCTTTCCAAAGCCCGCCCAAGTCGTCATATCACCGCTGTTGTGCTTGGTAAGTGCAATGACTTTTGCGCAATCGATGGAAGACCCACCTCCAACAGCAATAATGGCCGTAGCACCTGACTCACGCAAAATGCGGGCACCTGCTTCGACATGCCCGTATGTGGGGTCGGGGTCCACCTTGTCGTACCAGCTGAGCGTGACACCATCGCGGTTGAGGCCGGCAACCGCCTCATCAGCAAGCCCTAAATCGCGCAATGCTTTGTCAGTCACAACCATTACAGAGGTGTGTCCCAGCTCAACAATTCGCTCGCACAAGCGCGCGCAACTCGCCTTACCGACGAAGGCCATGTACTGCCCTGAGGGCTCACCAGCAACGACTTTCGCCATGGTATAGATCAAGCGATTTTTTATTTTTCTGAGAAACATTGGTTTAGCCATGAGATGCCCCTAATTTTTGCGGCGAGTGGTCGATTACCGGTATGCTCGCCAGATCTTTTAATTTGTCCCAACAGTAACCCTAGGAATGCATTTGCGCCACTATGTCATATCACTTTATCCATATTGAAGACCCCGAAACCCTCAGTATTCAGCAAGGTGACGATCTACAATGCCGTGCGGACGAGGTTGTCATTGATGTCGCTTATGCCGGCCTCAACCGAGCCGATGTATTACAGCGTATGGGTTTGTATCCACCACCCCCTGACGCCAGCAAAGTAATGGGGCTAGAGGTGTCTGGTTGCATCAAAGTAGCCGGCGAAGAAAGCGGATTTTCTGTCGGCGAGCGTGTCTGCGCACTGGTGCATGGCGGTGGCTATGCCACACAAGCAGTTGCGAAAGCTGTGTGCACGATGCGTACCCCTGAGGGTGTCGATGACCTAACCGCAGCCTGTTTGCCCGAGGCCTTTCTGACCGTCTGGTACAACGTGATCGTTCGGGCGTCGCTAAAGGCGGGCGAAACATTGCTTGTCCACGGCGGTGTGAGTGGTATTGGAAATATTGCTGTGCAACTCGCTAAGTCTATGGGCTGTAAGGTCATTGCCACGGCGGGAACGCCTGAAAAATGTTCAATTTTGGACCGACTTGGTGCCGACATTAGCCTTAACTACAGCGCGTCATCACTCACACAGCAGTGCCAAGAACACGGTGTTATGGGTGAGGTAGATGTGGTGTTGGACATGGTCGGAGGTGACTTTGAACAATTCAACCTTGAGTGTCTCGCGGTTGATGGCCGCATTGCATGCATTGGTCTAATGCGCGGAGGCCAAGCAACAATCGATCTCACGCAGCTGCTCATGAAACGCGCGACCCTCACAGGGAGTACGCTCCGTAGGCTCACGCCATCCGAGAAAGCTCGCTGTTTCGAAGAAGTTGAGGCGCATATGATGCCCCTCGTCGCCGCAGGCGCTATGACTCCCCTCGTTGACCGCGTTTATGATCTGCCTGACGCCCTAGATGCCCAGACCTACATGGCCTCGGGCGGTCATGCGGGTAAGCTCCTATTAAAATGCGCTTCATAAAGCGGCGCTAGGACGTGCTCGAGCGGTCACTCAATCTGGAAAAAATTAGCCCCGATGCCGCACCCGTAGCAACATGCGCCATGAGGCCACCTACTGTTCGGCCAGAGGCAACCAGAACACCGCTTAGCCCCATTGCTGTATCGAGACCCATGTAAACGAGGAGCAAAGACAGCGCGCCTGCAATGGCAAACAAGGCATGCCCCGTAGCCGGATTACTAACCCTGGGCTCGTCTGCGTTGTACGCAAAATGATTTATCAGTAAGAAAACGACGGTGTGCAGCAGTACGTAAATGAGGAGGTAGGTACTGGCAAGCCCAAGCCACTCGGTCGCAAACATTTGAAATCGATCGCCTATCGTGACCTCGATGCCAAAACCCACTAGCGTCGCGGCGCTCACCGATGAATTAATCAATACGCTGAGCGTGTAGCCCACTGTCGCCGCAAATACAGCGTTGATAAGCAACCGCATTATCTTAACCCTCACAACTCCACATGGCTGGCCATGTTGCGCTATAGTCGACGCACAATCCAGTGCAGGTTAACCGGTATGCTTCTTCGCTTAATCAAAACGTTTGTTTGTATTCTTTCTTCAGCGCTTCTTACTCATGTCGCTCACGCCGATATCGAGATTCAGACGATTGCCGAGGGCTTCGATACGCCTTGGTCGCTTGCCGAACTCCCCAACAACCAAGGCTTTCTGGTTACCGAACGGCCAGGGGGCCTGCACCACGTCTCTAGAGAAGGCGAAATACAATCAATCAGCGGCGTTCCGAACGTTTTTGCAAAACGACAAGGTGGCTTGTTTGATGTGGTCTTACACCCCAACTTCGAGGCGAATAACGTCATCTTTTTGGCTTACGCTGCGGGTTCCGAAGATAGCAACCGAACAACCGTAGCAAAGGCAACACTTATGGGTTCGGAGCTGACAGATCTCAGCGTCATCTTTGAGGTTACACCCAACAAAAAAGGCGGCGGTCACTTCGGGGGTCGCATGGCGTTTCTTGATGATGGAACGTTACTGCTCTCCGTTGGCGAAGGCTACACCCTCAGGGAAGATGCCCAGAAAAAAGAAAGTCAGCTAGGCAAGTTACTTCGCATGACTGAGACGGGGGAAGCTCCCGCAGACAACCCCTTCACAGATGCCCCCTTCGTTTATAGCTACGGCCACAGGAACCCACAGGGCTTAATAGTTGACGCGCCGACTCAAACCATCTGGATGACGGAGCACGGGCCCAAAGGGGGAGACGAGCTCAATCAAATCACCGCCGGCAAAAACTATGGGTGGCCCGCTATTACCTACGGTGTCGATTACTCAGGCGCCATTATCTCGCCCTTCACGGAGGCTCCGGGTATGGAGCAGCCTGTGACTTACTGGGTGCCCAGCATTGCAACATCAGGACTCGCTCTTTACACCAGCGATGCGATGCCTGAGCTGAAAGGGAAGTTGCTAGTGGGTGGCTTGAAGTCCAAAAACGTGGTCGCAGTTGATGTATCCGGGGATGAGGCGCTTGTCAGTGAGCCGTTTCCAGGGTTTGAAGGTAGAATTCGTGACGTGCGAATGCTCAACGATGGGTCCATTGCCGTCATCGATGAAGAAGCGGGAAAAGTGGTCCGCATTAGTGCCGGGGCGGATTAGTACTCCCCCATTTTTAGCTCGGAGCGCGCTCCAACTTCTTGGCCTTCTCGTCAACTTGAAGGCGGCCCACCGTTGCCCAGCGTCGTCTAACGCCAGGCGCGGGTGACAGATAGAATAAGTCGCCATTTCGACCCGTGAGCGTCAGTGGCACGCCACAGCGCTGAGCCACTTTGGCATTGGCCTCCATGTGTCTCGGCTCACCGTGAACGGGGATACACACCTGCGGCTTGATAACTTCGTAGAGGTCGGCCAATTCATCTTCACAAGGGTGTCCCGACGCATGCAAGGTAGCACTCACCTTATCTGCATGAATAACACTTACACCCCGATCTTCCAGTCCAGCTATTAGTCTCGCAACCGCTTCTTCATTACCGGGTATGGTCTTTGATGAGAAGATAACGGTGTCGCCCTCACCCAGTGACATATGGGGGTGGGTATCCATCATTAATCGATGCAACGCAGCTCCAATTTCACCCTGCGTTCCCGTTGCAACCGCCAGCACCTCCCCCTCGGGTAGGTACCCTAAATGCTCGGCCTCGATGATGGGCACTTTGGGCTCGAACACACCGGCGTTTTTAGCCGAGCGGACCATAATGTCCAGCGATCGTCCCATGAGCCCCACTCGACGATCAGACGCGTGTGCCGCTCGGAAAATACTTTGCACACGCGCGACATTGCTGGCAAAACAGGCAACCACCACACGCCCCTTAAGCGACGTGATCAATTTCACCAGCGCATCACCCACTTCACCCTCTGTCGGTGAACGGCCCGGCTTCGTGGCATTCGTTGAGTCGCATATGACGGCATCGATTCCCTTGTCACCGATCGCCTTCCACTGACTTGGCGACCAACCTTGGCCAATGACAGGGCGCGTATCAATTTTCCAGTCAGCGGTATGAAGAATTCGGCAGTCATCCGTCTCTAGAAGCAGTGCACAGGTCTCAGGCGTCGAATGCGTAATAGGCAGCCAAGTGACGCGAAATGACCCGATGGTATGCGTCTCTCCCGGGAGAACCTCAATAAGCGGCTCAGGCGGCGGAGCTCGCCGCCAAGCCGCTTTCTTGCGAAGCACCGCAGCAGCAAAGGGCGTCGCATAAACAGGGCACTTTAGCTCCTGCCACAAATACGGAACGGCGCCGAAGTGGTCCTCGTGAGCATGTGTGATGATAAGACCGTCTAATGATTCGCGTTGACCTGCAATGAAGCTCGGGTCGGGCATTTGAATCGCAGGCCTCCCCTGTGAGTCAGCCAACGCCTGCTCAAAGGTGATCCCGCAGTCGACCATTAAATATCGGTCACCGTGGGAGAAGAGATTCATGTTCATACCAATCTCGCCACAACCACCGAGCGGTAAAAAAGCTGTCTTAGAGGCTGGGCGTGTCAAAGTACGTCGGTATCTGGCATGGGATTACCAACTATAGCCAACGCGGAGGTTATATGACTGGTCCACCGACTCTTTTCCCACGGCGGCCGCACCATCGTAATCGATAGAAAACTCCGCAGCCGCTTCTAACCCAAAGAAGAGAGGAAAACCAAAACCCACGGTTGTATCCAAGATGACACTGTTATCGTCACTAATGTTCAAAATGCCAACATGGGTGAGGTACAACCGTGAGTCCCCTCCTAACACCATACTCTCGCCGGTAAAGTTCCAGTTCGCACCGTAATACTCAGTGTCATCTGCATTATAAAAATCGGTGTCTACTCGAACGAAGCCCAGTTCGCCATCGAGCTTCCCCCACGAACCGTTAAACAATTTACGTCCGTAATAAGGGCCGATATAGCTTCGCAACCTTATATCAGTAAACTCATCGGCCTCGATTGATGCGTTTACACCAAAGTAGTGTGTCGTCCAGTCCTCTAGGTAATAATCGTATTTGCCGATGATCTGCCAGTTATCTGCAGAGGGCGTACTTACCCGATCAAAGGTCCCGTCACCCGATGCGGAAGGCACCGTAACAATCGCCGTATCTCGCTCAATGTTTGCTCTGAGCGTGATTCGGTCGCGCGTGCTGTCGAGCTGCGTATTGATTGCCACGTCTAACTGATCCGCATCGGTGTTACCCCGCGCGACGGTCAAAGCGACAGACGCCAGCCCCTGCCAGGCATAGCCCTGTCCCATTTCCCAAGGCTCGGGATTGAGTTTGTCGACGTCGGATAACTTGACAATCTCGCCGTCAGAAAGCGCGAGCAAGCCACTTGTTACAATAAATGGTGCTGCCTCGACTCTACGTCCGTCCTTTAGCAAGAGCGTTGCGATACTGAGGTCCTCTGCAGATGCCTCAATATCCTTGATCAGCGTAGCGTCGATAGCGAGCTCTCGATTGAAGCTGGTATCCAATGTGACCGCATCACTTCGATAGCTGACAATCTTACCCACGATCACCGAGCCATCAAAAAGTAAAACCCGTGACTGATTAAGGGCATGGACCTGCCCTGACCAAGTTGATGTCAGAAGCAGGATCATCAATAAAAAAAGCAATAGCGACCAATCAGCAGATCGATCACGGTTCCAAGGTATAATAGGCATGTAGCAGATCTTCGTTGAGCGCATCGGTAAGCTGCATTAACCGAGCCTCCCACAGGGAAAACAGGGCACAGCATGCAAGATACGGATAATGATAACAGTTGCGATTTATTTGTCATCGGTGCGGGCTCAGGTGGCGTCCGTGCAGCGCGCGTCTCAGCCAGTCTTGGTGCCAAAGTCATTATTGCCGAAGGGCTTTATCTGGGGGGGACTTGCGTCAACGTAGGCTGTGTTCCCAAAAAACTTTACGTTTACGGCAGCGAATTTGGCAAGGCCTTCAAAGACGCCCAGGGATTCGGTTGGTCCGTTGACGGCGTCGCGTTTGACTGGCCTACACTGCGCGATAATAAAACGCGGGAAATCAGCCGACTTAACAGCATCTATGATCGACTGCTCGATGGCTCGGGTGCCCAGGTGATCAACGGTATGGCCAAACTGATTGACGCACACACCGTTGAAGTCAACGGAATGCAGTACCACGCAAAAAAAATTCTTCTGGCGACAGGGTCGTGGCCCACAAAACCTGATTTTCCCGGTAACGAGCTGGCGATAACCTCAAATGAGATCTTTGATCTCGAGGTCTTCCCAAAACGCCTGCTTGTCATCGGCGGTGGTTACATTGCCACCGAATTTGCCTGTATTTTTAATGGTCTCGGATCACAGGTGGTGCAGCTTTACCGCGGTGACCTCTTCATGCGGGGCTTCGATGAAGATATTCGCAAATTTGCTGCGGATGAAATTAGAAAGACCGGCGTTGATCTTCGATTCAATAATAATATTGTCGCATTAGCCCGCACCGAGAACGGCCTTGAAGCACAGCTCTCCGACGGCTCGAGCATCACCACCGACGCCGTGCTGTGTGCCACAGGTCGCCACCCCAATCTTGAGGGCCTTGGCTTGGCGTCAACTGCTGTAAAACTTGATGCACGTGGCTATGTCAGTGCAGGCGATAACTTTCAAACAGACGAGCCATCGATCTTTGCGCTCGGTGATATGACCGGCGGCCCACAATTAACACCGGTTGCTATTGAGCAAGCCATGGCTTTTGCACACACCCAGTTTGGGAACGCATCTAAATCGATGGATTACGCATTCATTCCAACCGCGGTTTTTTGCCAGCCTAACATTGGCACAGTGGGCTTAACCGAGGAAGAAACGAACGCTCAGGGGTTAGAAGTTGACGTGTACCTGTCTGATTTTAAGCCGATGAAACATACGCTTAGTGGGCGTGACGAAAGAACGCTGATGAAGATGATTGTCGATAAGTCGTCAAATCGGGTCATTGGGTTGCACATGGTCGGCCCTGACGCAGGTGAGATCTGCCAGGGAATGGCCGTGGCGATGAAGGCGGGAGCAACTAAAGCTGATTTTGACAGCACCGTTGGCATACACCCCACTGCCGCTGAGGAATTTGTGACTATGAGAACACCCCGCGAATGATGGATTTGCTGTGGTGGGAAATTGCGATTCTTATCGTTGCGGGGTTTGGTGCTGGGCTTGTTAATGTCATGGCGGGTGGCGGGTCTATTCTGACTGTACCTGTCATGATGTTCTTGGGCATGCCCGGGCCCATAGCGAATGGCACAAACCGGATTACCATCGTGGCGCATAACGCATCAGCGATCGCGACCTATTTACGGCACGGCGTACCCCACGCAAAGCTTTGCGCATCATTAACCGCCGTAGCCATACCGCCAGCGCTGCTCGGTGCCTGGTTCAGCACGCGACTCAATAACGAGCAGTTTGAGGGTTTACTCGCCTTCGTAATGGTGGCCGTACTGTTATTAATGCAAGCGCCACAGGGCAAAAAGTCTGCCTCAGCAGAGGATCAGCCTCAAAATCTAGTCCTTGGTCACGTTCTGATGGCCGCTGCTGGGTTTTGGGGAGGCTTTATTCAAATCGGTATGGGCTTCGTCGTCTTACCGATCATGCACCGCGTCATGGGCCTCAGTCTTGTGAACACCAATATTCTCAAGGTATTTATTATTTTCACCTACACGCTACTGGCTATTTTTGTCTTTGCGGCAACCAGTGAAGTTCTCTGGGTGGTAGGGGCTATAGCTGCTATTGGAAATGTAGCGGGGGGAATCGTAGGTGCTCGGCTCACACTCAGCCACGGCGAAGTGCTCATCAGAAGAGTTCTCACCGCGGCCATTATTGCCATGATCATAAAACTACTCTTTTTCCCTTAGTTTTCTCGCTGGGGCTTGGCGCGAGCCATAAGTAACCACAGGCTCACAGAGCAGCGGGCAAGGGCTCGTCTTGCATACCCGCTACGAGATTTGCCAGCGCTAGCTCAAACATGGCTCTACGTGTCCGCTCGGTCGCACTTCCTACGTGGGGCAACAAAACGCAGCCGGGAAGCGAGCGAAAAACGCTATCAAGAGGCAGAGGCTCCTCGGCATAGACATCGAGGCCGGCCCGTAAACGACCTGTGGCTAACGCCTCTACGAGCGCCACCTCATCGACGATACCGCCGCGCGCTGTGTTAATGAGCATGGCCTGGTCTTTCATTAGTCCAAGTCGTTCTCGACTGATCATTCCACGGGTATCATCCGTAAGGGCGGTGTGAAGTGACACAATGTCAGCATTTGATAACAGCGTTTCGAGGTCGGTGAACTCCACACCGGCCACCTCGCGAGGCGTGCGGTTCCACGCTAAAACATGGCAACCGAAGCCTTTCAGTCTCTTTGCTACCGCCTGTCCAATTGGCCCCATGCCTATTAGCCCAACCGTGGAGCCACTTAGATCTGTTCCAAGTAACAAATTAGGCTTCCACCCATCACTCCAGGCGCCGGCGCGGACTAGCGCATCGCCCTCTGCCATTCGACGTCCAACGGCCAGCATCAATCCGACCGCTAAATCTGCCGTACTATCAGTCAGCACGCCGGGCGTATGACCTAAAGCTATCCCCTGACGCTTCGCGAAGTCGATATCGATATGATCAACGCCGACAGAGACTGTCGAAATAACTTTCAAATTTTGAGCCCCGGTGAGCACCTCTTCACCGAGCGGGCAGGTGAGTGTTGTCAAAACACCCTGCACCTCAGCCAACCATGAGGCCAGCGTGTCTTGGGGAATCGGCACATCGCTTTCCCAAACGCGGCATTCAAACATCTCATCCAAAAGCACTTTCGCAGCCTCTGGTATAGGAAACGTTACTGCTACTTTCATGTCAGCTAAGCTCCAGGCGCTTGAAATCCCGCGCCGCGGTAAACGACCAAAAAACTAAAAACAGCACCATCAGTCCGCTTCCCAGCCAGGCCATACCAAAACCTTGCGAAGAGAGAAGCCCAGCTGCAAACAGGGGACCGACAATCCGCCCCACTGATGACGCAGAGGCCGTCATTCCCATCATCCGACCGCGATGATTTGACTGCACAATCTCTGACGCAATGGCGTTAAGTAAGGGGAGACAAACCGTGGACCCCGAGAACGCAAACAAAATCATAGCTGGCATCCATAAAGTCGTCTCCCCAAGCGCAACGACAAACAAAGACGCGGCATACACTATAGCGCCAACACGAAGCACATTAAGGTGTCCAAACACACGGCTCAAAGTCGCCAGCAACCCACCCTGAAGTGTAATCATCGATACACCCACAACGCCGAAAAAATAACCCACATTAGAAGGGCCCCATTGATAAGCATCGGCCACCCAGAGTGGAAACAAATAAATGATCGAGCTTACGGAGCAGGTATGTGTGACGTACTGCATGAGCAGCAACTTATTTTTCCTAGGAGCAAGCACCGACACCGATGTGTTCGGAAGCGCTTGGTCGCCTTTACCGCCCTCCGACCTCACTATTTGGGGCGGTAGGAGCCAAAAAGCAAAAATGGCCGCGATTAGCGACATAACGGCAGCGGTATAAAAGGGTAAAGCAAAGCTCTCAGAGTCACCGGTTAGCAAGCCACCCAATACAGGCCCTGCTATTAACCCCAAGCCAAACGCCGTACCCACCAAACCCATCGCCTTTGCACGGCGCTCAGGCGGACTAAGGTCTGCCATCAGCGCCGTAGCCACTGGCAGGCTTCCCGCTGCCAGGCCTGATAGTGCGCGGCCCACATATACTTGCATCAACGTGTCGGATAACGCGGTTACGACGTAGGCGCCTGAACTCGCAAGTAGTGCGAGAACCAGTGCAAATCGTCGTCCAGCTGTATCTGACAAGCGCCCCCACATCGGCGCAATGATCGCAGCGCCTATGGCGTAAGTAATCATAATAAATGCGATGTCGGCGGCGTCACCACCTAGCGATGGCGCCATAAACGGTAGCAGCGGTATTACCAAACCAAAACCCACTAGATCAATGACAATGACCAGAAAAACCAGCCAAATAAGTGGACTGTGGCGCGATGCATCATTAGATGGCATTCGATGCGGACTCCCTAACAGCTTCGCGATCATAGACAGTCGGTTTAGCATGGCGAAGCCAATTAGAAGGGACCACGCATACCTGTCTCTGACGTCAATTGGGTGATATGACCTCCACTGAGGTAATTACACTGAAAAGCCGCCTTGAAACACCGGTTATTACCACCGGAATCAGCTTGCCCTGGATGAGGCCTCACAGAATCAGTGGTGCCTGCATTGTAAGGCAAAGCCTCACATTGGCAATTGCGCCGAAATCATACAAAGCCTCAGGTCTTTTTTGCTGTAAAAAGGCATATTGTGTTTCGAACCAATTACCTTACTATCCAGTGTGGTTAGACGCTCTTGGAGTAAGGGTTACAGTAAATCGAAAGTGGTTTTTGTCAGCGTTCATCGCCGCCTTCTTGGTGGTGGGTTCCGTTGCGCATGGAGCGACTCACGACTTCACACCCGACACTGAGCAAGAATTTGTCGAGTGCCAAGCCTGTCACCTACCGTTTAGTGAAACCGAGCAAACCGAGTTTGCTTACACTTACGCCGAGCAAACCACACGCTTTGAATCACTGACACTTGAGGAGCTGCCTCGAGAGGTTCGCCAATACAGGAGTCGCGCCCCACCTAAGCAATAAATCATCGAGTAATTGTTCTGATTTATTAACTTAGGAGTAACTCCAATGAAGCGTTTTTCCACGCTCGCAGTGGCCGTTGCCATTGCTCCACTTGCTTATGCGCAAGAAAATAGTATCGAAGAAATTGTTATCACCTCTTCGCTCGTACACGCCAGCTCAACAGCCACGGCATTTACCGTGTCTGGCGAGCAGATTGGACAAGCGGGCTCGCAATCTCTCGGTGAGCACCTTAGCGATCTGCCAGGTGTCTCATCTAACAACTTCGGTCCAGCGGTGGGTCAACCCGTAATTCGCGGAATGTCCGGAAACCGAGTCAAGGTTTTACAAAATGGCTTAGTGATTCGAGATGTTTCCGGCATCGGGCCTGACCACGCAAACGATCTTGACTTAAATAACGTACAGCAAATTGAAGTGGTGCGCGGCGCATCAGCACTTCTTTATAGCAACGGTGCGAGTGGCGGCATTATTAACGTCGTCGATAACACGATTGCGCGAAGTGATGTCGAGGAGCCAACTGCTTATATCTCGGGTGAGTCGCAATCTGTGAATGATGGACAGGGCTTTAGTGCTGGCGCGCGCGGTAACGTAGCGGGTTTCAACCTAAGCTACGACTACAGCGAGTTCGATGCTGACAGCTATGATGTCCCTCGCGGGGCAATCCTCCATGACGAGGAGCATGAAGACGAGCACGAAGGCGAGCACGAAGGCGAGCACGAAGATCATGATGAAGATATGACCACGCTTGCCAACTCGGACTATGAAACCGAGTCACAACGCATTGGTATATCGCGAACCGGCGATTGGGGCTACGTTGGTGCCTCCTATCAAGAGCTGAGCTCCACTTATGGGATCCCCTTTCATGGCGAGCACGCTGAACACGAAGGCGAAGATCATGACGACGATCACGAGGGCGAAGACCACGATGAGGATCACGATGAAGAAGGCCATGGCGATGAGCACGAGGAGCATGGGGAAGAGCGCATTGTCTCTCGCACAGACTCGGAGATTTTATCGCTAGAAGGCCGATTAAACATCAATAGCGACCTGCTAAATAGCGTGCGATTCAGTGTTCGTGACACCGACTACCTCCTTGCCGAGGCACACGCGGAGGAAGAACATGAGGGCGAAGAGCACGAAGGTGAGGAACATGATGATCATGGGCACTCTGAAGAACCTACTTTTTTCAGTAACGAGTCAACGGAAGTTCAACTCGTTTTTGAGTTAGGGACGGATGAAGCACCCCGTCGGGTCGTCGTCAATCGCGTCTCCGAGAAGCTCGCCGTAAAAGGTGAAGAAGCCTTCATGGAGCCCGTGAAATCCACCGAAACGACTATCGGCTTCTTTGCTGGCTTAGAGGCAGGTGGCTTTGATATCGATATGGGTGTCCGCTGGGACGATATCGAGCGTGAAGGCAAGATTCGTGAAATGCATCACGAGGAAGACCATGACGAGGATCACGACGAGGACCATGACGAAGACCATGATGGACACGGTGAAGAAGGGTTTGAATTAGAGCCTTTCACCTACCGGGACTCATCCTTCAGCGGTGCACTTTCTCTGAGTCGACCCATTACCGATTCTCTCGAATTTTCATTCAATCTAGGTCTGGTCAATCGCACACCGTCTGCCATGGAGCTGTTTATGAATGGCGAGCACCTTGCAGTAGCGCGATACGAAGTGGGTGATGCCAATCTCGACAGAGAGCGTGCGAACAATATAGACATTGGCCTCGTCTATTCTTCAGATGAGTGGTTTGCGAACGCTTCCCTTTATCGAAACCGTGTAGATAACTATGTTTATCTGCGGGACGAAATGGAAGACGATCACGAGGAAGAACATGAGGAGGAGCATGACGAAGACCACGATTCCGACCATGATGAGCATGATCATGAGGGCTTGATGATGTCTTCATATACTCAGCAAGACGCCACCTTCAGCGGCTATGAAATCGAGCTTGGCCGGCGCTTTACCCTCGCTGGTGGCGACCTCGAAATTCGGTTGCAGCGTGACGCTGTTAACGCCGAATTTGCGCGTGGTGGTGACGTGCCCAGGATCACGCCAGCAAGAAATGTTTTGGCATTTGATTACACTCGCGGCATGACCACTGCCTTACTGGAAATCCAAGACGTGAATCGTCAAACTGCCATCAGTGACTTCGAAACACCCACGAAGGGGTTTACCTTGGTTAACGCTCGCTTATCACACAGCGTAGAGCTGGGCGATCGAGCCGTACTCACGATCGGAGCCTACGGTCGAAACCTTACGGATGAAGTCGCGCGTAACCACACATCGTTCGTAAAAAATGAAGTTCCGCTTGCCGGCAGAAATATCGGTATCAGAGCGAGGTTGTCGTTCTAAATAAGTCCTACAGGGCGACCTACAAAAAAGGGCTACTGGTTTCAGTAGCCCTTTTTCTTTGCGTCTCATCATTATGAATGGGAAATTATCCGTGCTTTTGACGCTCAAGCATTGCACCCATTTGCTTCCAAACCGCGTTCACGGCCTTTAGAGGGCGAACCATAACCTTAAACTCGATAATCTGATCGTTCTCAAACGTAATCATATCGACCCCATTTACAAATATGCCGTCGACCATGACCGTGAACTCAAGAATCGCATGGTTATCCTGAACAACCTCTCGCACATACTGAAAGTCCTCGGATAAGGCCTTGTTAGCGGCCCGGAGGTACGCATAGGTAATGTCTCTTCCTTCCTGCGGCGTATGGACGACAGGCGATACAAAAACACAGTCCGGGTGTAAGAGATCAAAGAGCGCGTCCATATCGCCCTCTTCCATAACATGATGCCAACGTGCCAGCGCTTCCATGAACTACCCCTTTTCCCTTATTTTCAATTTAATAGGCCGCCCTAGATTTGAGACTGCGCCGTCTCGAAGTCTCGCTCCGCCGTTTTTCTTGCTTCGTAGGCCGCTTGTCCGCGCAGCCGATTCGACGATTTGACGCGGAGATCTCTGCGCCGCTTCTGTGCAGCGGCGAGCTGTTCAGAGAAGAAAGCCGGTTGATATTCTCCGGTAAGCAGCGATTCAATCAAAGCAATATCGATACCGAGTCGATAGGCAATTCGACTGGGCCGTATTCGATTCGCATGAAACTCGGCAACGAGACGAATCTGTTTTGCCTCCGTAAGCCGACACTCGCGGGAATAACCCAGAGGCGGATTCGGTGCTCGCTTTTGTTGTTCACGTGACATTTCCACGGACGCTTCCTGTGATATCGCTTAACCAGTGGGAGTATTGCAGACTGAGCATAATCGCCGAACAAAATTTAACAAGATTCTGCGACAATTATGGTCTCGCATAATAATTCTAAGCCAGAGGTTACAACAATGTCGCCGTTACAGGCCAAACCAGCCATCATTGCTCATCGTGGAGCATGCGGATATTTGCCTGAGCACACCCTTCAGGGAGTTGAACTCGCGCATCAACAAGGCGCGCATTTTATTGAGCAAGATGTGGTGCTCACTGGTGACGGCATCCCCATCGTGCTCCACGATATAACACTCGAGCTCACCACCAACGTTGCGGTGCTCTTCCCAGAACGTCAGCAGCACGATGGCAAGTTCTACTGTCATGACTTTACGCTGAAGGAGATCCAGTCAATGACGGCGCATGAGCGGACAGACAGTGAGGGAAGACGTGTTTTCCCGAGTAGGCATGCAGGACCTTACGATGGGTTTAAGGTGCCTACGCTGGCAGAGGAGTTAAGCCTAATCGATAGCTTGAATGCCAAAGGTAATCATCAGGCAGGCGTCTACATCGAACTAAAGCAACCGGAACATCACGAACGCCTCGGCGCTGATCTTTTTAAGGCTGTTTACGACGTGCTTGAAAGGTTTGATCGACTCAATGACCCACAGAGCACCGTGATTCAGTGTTTTGACCCAGAAACCCTTAAGCGATTCAAAAGCGACGAGCGATTTTCCAGCACACTCATTCAACTTATTTGCGAAGGAATGCCCGCTGATTTGCGGGGCGATTTCGATCGTATGCAAACCGCTCAAGGTATTGGCGAGATTCGCCAGTACGCCGACGGAATAGGCCCGCATATTCCTCTGCTATTTGATAAGAACGGCGGACCGAGCAAAATGGTCACGGCGGCTAAAAACTTAGGTCTTTTTTTGCACCCATTTACACTTCGTGCAGATTCAGCAAGCCTAGACGGTGTAAACTTCACCGAACTACATAAGAAACTTTTTGTCGACCTACAGGTTGATGGCGCATTCACAGACTTCTCAGATAAAACGCGTGATTTAATACGACAGCTGGAGATCTAAAAACCGTGCCAAAAGACACCACCCGTGTGCATCGCAGAACAAAAATTGTCGCAACTGTCGGTCCAGGCAGTGACAGTGAGGACATGATCAGCCGGCTCATCGCCGCCGGTGTGGATGTCTTTCGATTAAACTTTAGCCACGGTCTTGCTGACAACCATCAGCGGGTTGCGAGTCGTATACGTAAGCAAGCTAGACACCACAACCGATATGTTGGCGTATTAGCGGACCTCCAAGGCCCGAAAATCCGCATTGCCGGGTTCCGTGAGGGCTTTGTTAGGCTCACCGCTGGAGATTCTTTCGATCTTTGCCTCGATAGGGGCTCCGACGAAGGCGATAGCTCTTGTGTGGGCATTGAGTATAAGGACCTGCCTAACAGCGTCGAAGTCGACGACATTCTGCTTTTGGACGATGGGAAGATGCGTCTTCGCGTTGATAGCGTGAGCGCGACAACCATCAGTTGCACGGTGGTCATCGGCGGAAAACTTAGTTCACGAAAAGGCGTTAATAAGCTAGGGGGAGGCATTGCCGCCCCTGCACTCACCGAGAAAGACAAGAATGATATCAAGAGCATGGAGAGCATCCAGCCTGACTTCGTAGCCGTCTCTTTCGTGGCCTCCGTTGGTGACATTGAGGAGGCGAGGAGCCTTCTAAACGAAGTAGGGGTTAACGCCGGTATCATCGCAAAGATCGAACGCGCAGAGGTGGTTGCGGAAAGCGGCTTACTCGACGACATCATCGACGCCTGCGAGGGTGTAATGGTTGCGCGCGGCGATTTGGGTATTGAGGTTGGTGATGCGCAGCTAATCGGCATTCAGAAAGACCTCATTTCGCGTACGCGTAAACGAGACCGAATGGTCATCACAGCCACGCAAATGATGGAGTCGATGATTGAAAATTCGATGCCAACTCGTGCAGAGGTATTCGATGTCGCAAACGCGGTGCTCGACGGGACAGACGCAGTCATGCTTTCCGCAGAGACAGCCGTGGGGTCGTATCCAGTAGAGGTTGTTCGGTCTATGGCAAGCGCGGCACTGGGTGCCGAGCGCCACCCTGTTGCCCGCACGTCTCGGTACCGCCAGGATCGGGAATTTCGTTCGCCGCAAGAGACCATTGCGCTGTCAGCCATGTACGGGGCCAATCACTTCCCCGGTGTCGCGGGCATCGCTTCTCACACAGAAACCGGTAGCACCGCGATGCTGATGTCACGATTGAGCTCAGGATTACCCATCTTTGCCTTAAGCCGAAATCCGGAAACGCTTCAGCGCCTTGCGCTATGCCGAGGCGTCATACCGCTTTATTTCGATGTCAGTGCCTTTGACAGCCGAGACGTTGAAGCTCGCACAATGGAATTCCTCAACGATGCGGGATTCATATCAAAGGGCGATTTTATACTCATGACAAACGGGACGCGTGTTGGGCAAGCCGGCGGAACCGACTCCATTAAGCTCCTTTCTGTTGGCTGAATTGTCACCGACATGAAATGTTCATTAGACTGTCGCGGGCGATGCGCCTATAGTGGGGCACGTTCGGGTGTGTCGACGTTGCGATAGCGGCTCAATCCACCTCGACGAACAAGCGTATTTGCGCAAAACATTTTTTAAGTAATAGGTAAAATAGTATGTCTACAGTTACAGGTACCGTTAAGTGGTTCAATGAAACCAAAGGATTCGGTTTTATTGAGCAAGAAGGCGGACCCGACGTGTTCGTTCATTTCAGTGCTATTCAAGGTGATGGCTTCAAGACTCTCGCCGATGGCCAGAAAGTTGAGTTCACCGTCACAGCTGGCCAAAAAGGACCACAAGCTGAGAACGTTGTTCCCGTCTAGAATTCTCTTCCCGTAAAAAAAAAGCCGCCCAAGGGCGGCTTTTTCACATCTACGATAAAAGGTTTAGCCGAGCTCTTTAGCGATCTCGTTGAGGCGCTTTTCCTCGCTGTTAATGTACTTCAGCCACTGCTGCGCGAATGATTTTGCTCGCTTGTCTTTAGCTGCCTCGCGGAACGCTTTTCGTGCCGCATTAAACTCACCCAGATTAAAATAAGCCATGCCGAGCGCGAGTCGTGCTTGATCTGCACGCTTAACACCACCGCGTTTTAGGCCTTTGTTAAGGGCATCAACGGCCGCTTTATTCTTATCCACGTCGAGGTAAACACTGCCAAGACGCGCATACAGCTCGCCTTTTTCAGATTTTTCGGCAGCAAGCTCGAGCATTGGAAGGCTCTTCGTTACTTCCTGCGCCTGACGCCACGCGACACCGGCGAGCTCGTAATTCTTCGAGTCGTCCTCGACAATCTCGTCCTTAAAGCCCTTTTCCAGCGTCTTCGCCGCAGGATAAGGTACTTCCGCGTTCAAGTAGAGCTGCGAGAGTAAAACCAAGTCCTGGCTTTTATCGAGGAGATTCTGCTCATAAGTCGCTTCAAGGATAGCAAGCTGGCGGCCCTCATCTTTTTGCTCACCGTAAAGGTGAGAGGCCTGCACCCAATATTGCTTCTTTGGGTAGTACATGATGAGAATTTCTAGGATATCGAGTGCTTCGGCAAAGTTATCGCGATCAAAATGAATAAAACGCGCCAAGTTATACCACTGCTCCTTCGGGAGCTTACCGGCAGCCTCTTCACGATCAATAGCAATTTGAATATTCTCTAAGCTCTTGTCGTAATCCTTCAGCTGGAAATAACCATTCGCTAAGAGTACGTAAGCGTTTGTATTAGGAATCTCTGTAACGGCCATCCACTGATTCAGTGTATCGATACCCTTTTGCCAGTCTTCCTGAAGAAAATAGAGCTGCGCGATGGTGAAAAGGGTACCCACCTCTAACGCAATCGGAATCTGGGGCCGCTGATCAATGACTTTACGATAATAGTTCAGCGCGCCTTTGTAATCTTCAACCGCATAACGCAAGAACGCATACGTGTTGTAGACGTTGGCAAGCTCGTAGGCGTTTAGCTTCCGCTTCTTACTGGTCGCATCGAGCATCTCATTAAGAACCGCCTCTGCTGAAACGTAATCCTTGTTCTCAGCAAACGTCTGAGCTTCTGCGAGCTTCTCGTAAATGTTATTTCTCAGCGCAGGTGTCTTGCGTGTCTCTTGCTTCTTCTTGCCACTGCTGTCTTGCGCCGCGACGTCTGAAACAGCCGTTATGACGCCCGCGCGATCGAGAACAACCGATGCGCCGAGGACCACTGTGGCCATACACGTAGCCGAAAGTAGGCGCTTAATACCTGAGGTTACTCCGGTCATTATCGACGTCCTCCCTCGAGCTCATAAGTAAATTTGTTCTGCACACCCGCCACTTCAATGGCTTGACCATCAACAACCCGCGGCTTGTACTTAAACTTCATCGCCGCCTTGATGGACGCGCGCTCAAAAATCCCCTTGGGCGAGCAGTCAGTTTCACTTTCCACATAGGGATCGCGAATAGCACCAGTCGTTGTCACGGTGTAGGTCACAATGCAAAAGCCGGTAATACCTCGCGTCTGTGCTCGTCGAGGATAGATGGGCGCAACTTTAACGATAGGCAAGTATTCACCGTCGCCGGAAGACAGACCTGATGCATTAATACTCACGTTCATAGCCACAGTAGGGGCCATGTTGGCGGCGTTCATATCAACGTCCATATCGAAGTCTAGCGGCTCCATATCGGGCGGCGGCTCGTCGGGGTCCTCTACTTTTTCCGGTAAGACCTCTTTCAAATTAGTCTCGATAACTTTGTCAGGAACCACGATGTCCGCAATTTTTCGAGTCTTGACGTCCTCTTGCTCAAACTGAGTGTCAATGAGGCTCTGCATTAAATAAAACAGTCCTAAAGCGATGGGGACCGCTGCGACTGCTCCAATAATTGATCGTAATGTCGCTGGCATTTTACTACTCGTCTATCGTAGAAAGGCATGGAGGAGCGGTGAAGGTTGATCGCAATGAATCAAATAGTTCCTCAACGACATACCCTGGACTGTCGTAGTCGGCCTGAATCACGATATTCGCTCGGGGCGTCTCATCCTTCGCCGCTTTAGCTAAAAAGCTAGCACGCTCAAGTTTAATTTGGTTTTTGTTGTAGTGGATTTTACCTTGGTCATCCACTGCAAAAATAATCGTTCCATTAGGACAGGCCTCAGTTGTCGCCGCCCCTGGCTTATCGATCTCTACACCGGGCTCTTTAACGAACGAAGACGTCACAATGAAGAAGATCAGCATGATGAACACAACATCAAGCATCGGTGTTAAATCAATTTGGCTTTCATCCTGCTGTGATGCCGCAGATGCGCCCGCCTGGTCTCGTAAACTCATAACTTAACCCTTGTCGGTGGCCCAACTAACGTTGTATTGACCCGCCTCTCTCGCCGCGTCGGCAACATCAGCAACAATCCCTGTGGTCGCGCCTTTCGCAACCTTAATGGTTACGGGTGCTTCCGGATCCTCAGCAAGCAATCGCTGAATATTCGCGCGAACCGCTCTCACATCAACACGACGGTTTTCCATCCAAAGCTGATTATCAGATGCAATTTCGACAACGATACTTACCGAGTCATTAGGATCTTGGGGTTGATTGTCATCCGGACGATTAATTTCCAGTCCTGCTTCCTTCAAAAAGGAAGCCACCACGATGAAGAAGATGAGCATGATAAACACGACGTCCAGCATGGGCGTCAAATCAATCTCCGCACCTTCTTCCTCGCGTTGTTTAGCTATTTTTCTCACTTCGAATTCCTCGGTTAGTCAATCAGTGGTCAGAAGTCAGTTGATCTTCCAACAACTGCTGCTCACGCAACGCCATGCGCTGAAGCTGCGTATTCGCAAACAAGCCAGAAAGCGCCGCTACCATTCCCGCCATGGTGGGAATGGTGGACCGCTCTACGCCACCGGCCATTGACTTGGCATCACCACCACCGGTTACCGCCATGACATTAAAGACCTCGATCATGCCGGTCACCGTGCCTAGCAGACCCAATAAAGGGCACAGAGCAACGCACGTAGCAATGAGGCTCATATTATCGTTGATGTAGCTTCTACTCTCAGACAGGAGCTTCACGCGAATTTGCTTCGCGTTCCATGACTTGCGCTCCGCTCGACCTTCCCAAACATCAACCGTCATCAAACGGTCAGCCTTCCAGCCACCTCCGAGAAAGTAGATAAAGCGCTCAATAATCAGAGTCCACATGAAGAAGACAAGGGTGGCAATGATCCATAGGACATTGCCGCCTTTATCCATGAACGCCAAGATGGTGTCGAACAATTCCATCGCCTTCTACTCCGTACTTAGCTAGTCGCTTAGTTACCCGCCGCCTCAGCGCGCTCAGCGACAATGCCTGTCGCCTGCTCGTTGAGAATGTGGATGATCTTCTGCGCTCGGCCGTTTACTACGGTGTGAAGCAGTACAGTAGGAATCGCCACCAATAGACCCAGTACCGTAGTGATCAAGGCGCTAGAAATACCACCAGCCATTGCCTTGGGGTCACCCGCACCGAAGATCGTAATCGCCTGGAAGGTAATGATCATACCCGTCACCGTACCCAATAGACCCATCAGCGGCGCTACGGCAGCGATGATCTTAAGTAGCGTGAGGCCAGCTTCCAGTTTTGGTGTCTCACGAAGCACCGCTTCCGCCATCTTGAGCTCAAGCGTCTCCGTGTCGATGTTTGGATTCTCTTGGCTTACCAAAAGAACGCGACCCAATGGGTTGTTCGTCTTCGCTTCGCCTGATTTGAGCTGGCTGTTAACGGCGGCACCCATCATGGTCAGCATGATGACCCGAGCAATGGCCAGCAAGAAAGCAAATACACCCACTGCAGTGATCGCGTAGCCGACATAACCACCTTGGTGCCAGCGCTCTTCCAATGTCGGCGTATCAATAATCGCCGCTAGGAACGAACCACCTGTAGGACCTGTTGGGTCAATACCAAACTGACTGAGACCACCTGTCGCATCGGCAAGCGACGCGGCGTTAGCGACGGCGTTGCCACTCGGCTGCCTAGGCAACTCAGCGAGCTTTTCATTGCCGTAGGTCAAGTAGTTTCCATCAACGTCGATAATGTTGAACGCACCAACACGAACCACTTCTCGCTGAGCGATTTCACCGGAGGGCGTCGCAACCTCTGCCGTGAAGCGCGACACAACACCTTGCTGGGTGATTTCGTTGAGCATTTCATACCAAACCTTCTCAATTTCCTCGATTTGGGGAAGCTGATCAGAGCCAGTCATTTTTGCGATTAGCCCCTGAAGAAAGCCTTCTCGACTCGGGTACTCAGAACTAACCAGTGAGACCTCGATGTTAGACGCTAAATCGCCCGAAGCCGCGGTGAGGTGGCCAAAGAGCTCCGACAGTGATCCCAGACGCTCTTTCAACTTCTCCTGTTTAGCGGCGATGAGGAGTTCGTTATCTTCGAACTTCTTTTCGAGCCGTGCCGAACGACGCTCTTCAGCAGCGCGCTCGCGCTCAGCGCGATTGAGCTCAGACTGCTGATTTGCCTTGTCTTGAGCAAAACGTTGCTCCCGCGCACGGTTTTCACCGGCGGCACGCGATCGGCCTTGCTTAACGAGGTCGAGGAGCTCGCTCATGTTCTCAGCGGCGACTTCCTGAGGCGTGGGGCCTGCAGGCACTTCTGGTGCCGCTGGATCTTGCGCCACGGCCACACCGGCAAACATACCCGCAACGACGAAGGTTGTTGCTTTCAAAAACTTAGCATTCATCTTAGTTAGCCTCCGGTGCCGCGATAGGCATATTCAAGAGTTCAATAGTCGCCTGTTTCTTGGCGATGCGGACCGCTTTGCGAACGGCCGCTGAGTAGTCGGCAGACGAAAGCGTCTCCCAACTGCGATTAGTGTTATTCCATGCACGTGTCTCAGCACCATCGGTGGTCTGTGCAACGAGCGCAACGCGGCCGATTCGAAGAACGTCGACCTCTCGGGCGGCTCCATCAACCTCAATCGTGTCAGAGTAAGACTCAATGCCCCGTCCGTATTGCAGCTCAATAGAATAAAGCTCAAGGACCTGCCGGAACGCCTCCGCTGACGTCACATCAGAGCGATCGAGGTTAGCGCGCACGGCTTCGATGTTTCCCTTACGGGTATCAAGGTCAAATGGCATATCCAAGTCGATGAACTGGCCTAAGCCATCGAGCATCCGTGTCACCAGTGGTGGGATCTGTCGCTGAATAATCGCAGCGTCCGAAATCGACTGATCAATATCAGCGATTCTTCGCTCTTGGTTGGCTATTTGACGGTCAAGGCGCGCGTTGTAGACCTTGAGGCCCTCAACTTGCTTCATAACCGTTTTGTAATCTGACAATAGATCGCGCGTTTCATCCGCGAGGCGATCTATTTTGCCTTGTGAAGATCGCGCTGCTGACGTGCGATCCTTACCAACCTGCATGATCGCTTCGAGTGAATCAGCATTAGCTACTGCTGCGCCACCCAAGAAACTGGCGGCGATGGTCGCAGCGCCTAAAAAAGTTTTAAGCCGAGTGATAGTCATGGGATTTGTGTTTCCTCACGCAAAAGTGTTCGTGGTCCACAAGTGAACCGTTTGTCGTCGGTACGGTAATTGTTCGGCCGCAGATCTATTTATAGGTGCTATCGACCTGCCGACGCGTGACAGGAACTCTATAACCAAGATAGATACAGTGCAATGTTTCAGGTAGCGGAAATCCGCCAAAAACGAGAAATATTAGACCCTTTGGGTATTTTCGAGCTCGATAACGCTAAAGTCATGACTGTTTCGAAGTCCACCCTCCGTAAAGGTGTTCGTCACTTCTCGCCAAGATGCGAATTCGGTTAGGTCGAAATAGGCATCACCCGACACATTACCGTGGACACGCGTCAAAAATGCGCGACTCGCAAACGGCATCGCCTGACGGTAGACCTCAGCGCCACCTATTACCATCACACTGTCCGCACCATCGATTAGCGCCTGGCCTTCTGCGATATCAATCGCCTCTACCATGGAATGAGCGACTGTCACGCCATCCACTCGCCACGCTTCGTCTCGCGTAAGGATGATATTTAGCCGACCCGGTAATGGCCGACCGATTGATTCAAAAGTCTTTCTTCCCATGATGATAGGGCGTCCAAGTGTTGTCCGCTTGAAGTGCTGTAAATCATCTGGGAGCTGCCAAGGCAGGGTATTACCGCGACCAATAACGCCGTTATCGGCAACGGCGACCACTATCGCAACAGGGAGACTGTCATCGACTCGCATGATCAGATGGCGACCGGGGCCGAAATGTTGGGTTCGGGGTCATAGCCCCTAAGCGCGAAGTCCTCAAAGCTATAGTCGTAGATGCTGTTAGGCTTTCGCATAATCTCGAGCGTTGGTCTGCTCTTAGGCTGCCGTGAGAGCTGTGTTTCTACTTGCTCTGCATGGTTGCTATATAAGTGGCAGTCACCCATCGTCACGACCACTTCACCCGGCTCCAGCTCTACCTGCTGACACAGCATATGAACCAATAAAGACACCGACGCGATATTAAAAGGGAGGCCTAAGAAGGCATCACTGGAGCGGATGTAAAGCATCGCAGATAACTTGCCGTTCGCGACATAGAACTGATAAAGCAAGTGACACGGCGGAAGCGCCATACGGCCAGCCTCAACGTTTTCTTGAGGGGACATCGTCTCGTCAGGAAGGTATTCCACATTCCACGCATGAAACAGGATGCGCCGACTCTCAGGGCGGTGGCGCAGGCAATCGATGACGTAATCGATTTGGTTAATGCTGCCACCGTCTCGTGTTGGCCAATTAACCCATTGCGCACCGTAAAGCGGACCTAGCTCACCGGCTTCAGTAGCCCATTCGTCCCAGATTGATACGCCGTTTTCACGGAGCCATTGGGTATTGGTGTCACCATTAAGAAACCAGATAAGTTCGTTGACGACACTCTTAAAGTGCACTTTTTTCGTCGTCAGAATCGGAAAGCCTTCAGCTAGGTCAAAGCGAAGCTGACGACCAAAAACTGACCTAGTGCCCGTGCCCGTGCGATCTCCTCGGTCAACGCCGTTGTCACGAATATCTTTGAGCAAATTTAAATACTGTTGCATTTTACGTCCTACGACCTGGCATCGCGCCTATAAGCCCATATGATAATCGCCGCACCTACAATAATCATGGGTAGCGATAATAATTGCCCTCGGGTGATCCAACCAAGTGCGTCAAATCCTATGTGAGCATCGGGCTCACGGAAGAGTTCTGCAGCTGAGCGAAGCACCCCATAGCCCAGCAAAAAGCAACCTGCCGCCGACCATCGAGGCCTGGGTCTTTGGGTGAACCAAAATAACAGCCCGAAGAGCAGCATGCCCTCCATGGCAAATTGATAAAGCTGGGATGGATGGCGCGCCAACCCACTCGGATCGTTGGGGAAAACCATTGCCCATGGCACGTCAGCGGGGCGCCCCCACAACTCCTGATTAATAAAGTTCCCCAGTCGACCTAAAGCAAGACCGACGGGCGCAAGTGGTGCAATGAAATCAACCAACGCCCCGAACTCAATTTTGTGATGTCGGCATAAGAACCACATCGCTACAACGACGCCTAGGAACCCACCATGGAAGGACATGCCGCCCTCCCAAATACGAACGATTCTGAGGGGGTCGTCCACAAGCGAACCCGACCCATAAAAAAGCGCATAGCCGATGCGCCCACCGGCAATAATGCCAAGCGCTGCGTAAAAAATCAGGTCGTCAATTTGGTCTACTTTGATCGGGGAACCCGCTAGCTGCGCTCGGTGCCTTCCGAGCCACCAAGCGAAGATCAGCCCACCGACGTAGGTTAGCCCGTACCAATAGATTGAGACGGGACCCACGGAGAGTGCAATCGGGTCGATATTGGGATACTGGATCATTATCTACCTTAAACTTTCCCTGGCTTTTTGGCGCTATCGCTTTCGCCGGCGGCGCCGCGAATTGGATTTTTGTTTTGCTGTCGGGCCGGGCAGGGTGAGCCCAGATAATTCGGACAACGCTGAACGATAGACCTGCTGCTTGAAATCGACGACCGACGAAATCGGATACCAGTAACTCACCCACTCCCAGTCTTTAAACTCTGGGGTCTCATCGCAATCGAGTCGAACAGCGTCATCCGGCGCATCAAGCCTCAACAAAAACCACTTCTGCTTCTGTCCAATACAAATGGGCGTTTCATGCTTACGAATATATTTAGAGGGCAATCGATATCTCAACCACCCATTGGTAACGCCCAACAGGGTGACGTGCTCTGGAAGCAGCCCTATTTCTTCTTGCAACTCACGGTACATTGCCTGCTCGGGACTCTCGCCCGAGTTGATTCCGCCCTGAGGAAACTGCCACGAATCTCGGCCCTTTACCCGCTTACCCCATAGCACTTGCCCACTATGGTTAGTCACGACGATACCGACATTGGGTCGAAAGCCCGCCTCATCAATTACCCGATCTTTTTCTGATGTACTCACAGAAGTCCTTTTCGATGCATTTCTCAACCGACAAAACACATATGTACTAAACTCTCCCATGCGTAGTGTCCCACATCGTAGGCCGCCGCGCTTACACGTCATTTATTTAGCGTCACGTTAAACCAAGGAACTTACATGGGGCTTGCGCTCTTCGATCTCGACAACACACTCATCGCTGGCGACTCGGACCATCTGTGGGGTGACTTTTTAGTCAGCCAAGGGCGCGTTGATGCCATCGAGCATAAAGCGCTGAATGCGCATTTTTATGATCAGTATAAAAATGGTGAGCTCAATATCGACGAGTATCTAACCTTCGCTTTGGGCCCAATGACCGGGATGACAAAAGAGACGCTCGCACCCCTTCAGCGACAATTCGTCCGGGATCATATCGAGCCTATTTTACTGGACGCTGCGTTTGCGCTTTTAGAGCAGCATCGAGCGCTCGGCGATACGCTCGTCATCATTACGGCGACTAACACCCTCGTCACTCAGCCCATTGCAGACCGCCTGGGTGTGGAGCATTTAATAGGCTGTGAAGCCGAGATCATAGAGGGGTATTACACGGGGAAGCCTACGGGCGTGCCGTCGTTTGCAAAAGGCAAAGTGGCGCGCATGCAAACGTGGTGTGAAGAAAACAAAAAGTCTATGGAAAATGCGGTCTTTTACAGCGACTCTCACAACGACCTTCCGCTCCTTAGGGCCGTAGATCGGGCTGTTGCTGTAGACCCAGACGACCGGCTCCGCGAGGAAGCCGTGCGCAAGGGCTGGGACGTTATTTCGTTGCGAGGCTAATCTTCTTCATCGCAAAGCTGCTCATACTCTTCGGCAGACATCAATGCATCGAGCTCACTGATATCTTGGGGTTGTAGCTTAAAGAACCAACCGTCATTGAACGCGTCTGAATTGACTGTCTCGGGTGCATCCTCGAGCCCTTCGTTTGTCGCAACAACCTCACCGGTCAAAGGCGCATAGATATCCGACGCGGCTTTTACTGACTCAACCACGCCAGCCTGATCACCAGCCGCTATCGAGTCACCTACCTCTGGCGTTTCGACATACACGACATCACCCAGCGCGTCTTGAGCGTGCTCGGTAATACCAACGGTTACCGTTCCGTCTTCTTCACGACGAACCCACTCGTGGGTCTTTGCGTAATAAAGTTCAGGTGGATTCTGGCTCATGAACGCTTTCCTCGATATCAATTAAACAAACAATCGTCATATTGTAGTCCGACACGCGGGGAATTAGCAGGCTCAGGATTACCAATCCGTAGGGGTTTTCCGAAATTTCGGTACTCTTTTTAAAAGCGGGTTTTAAAAGCGGGTTTTAAAATGCAGAGCTTAACGTCGAGGTGTAACGACAGGGTCTAACAGCAGGGTTTGAAGGCGGGGTGTATTAGTGAGATGGAACACCTACCCCGTGTAGCAAATCTCGCTTTCTCGCGAGCCTTTTTGCACTTAACCCTCTCCCACCGCCTGCTTAATAAACCAGCGCTTTGCTAAGGGCATGGCATCCACCGCAGTCAACCCGGCATTACGCAGCATGGTCGCCGCGGGGTGGCGACTGCCAAACCCCCATTTAAAGGCTTGCATGGCAGCCATCATGGCTAGATTATCCCCTTTACGCTGACGCTCGTAACGCTTCAAAACAGTGGGGCTCCACCATTCTGTATTACGCTTGTGTGCCAGCAGCACCTCAGCAGCAAGCGCCTTTGCATCTGACAAGCCCAGGTTTATTCCCTGACCTGCAAGAGGGTGTATGGCATGCGCGGCATCTCCAACCAATACGAAACGGTCACGCAAATAATCAATCGCATGACATTGCACAAGAGGGAAAAGCTGGCGCTCACTTACGTCAATCACCTGCGGGCCTCTACCGCCTAAAGCCAGATTTAACCCCTTCAAAAAGGCGCCGTCATCGGCCTCTATCCAGGATTCGGCCTCCTGATCATCAAGCGACCAAACTATGGAGCACAGGTCTGTCTCCGACAGGGGGAGAAGCGCGAGTGGGCCGGTCGGCAAGAACGCCTGCCAGCATGCTGATGCGTGTCCCGGTGCCACGCGCACAGTAGCCACAATCGCTTTTTGACCATAAGACCACTGACGGGTGCGAATGCCTGCCAGTTCACGACTCACTGATCGCCCGCCATCGGCGCCAATGACCAATTGCGCACGAATGTTTGTCCCAGCACGAGTGACCACAGTCGCTTGGTGATCATCGAAATCTAATTGCGCCAACCACGTGTCCCACTCGATTGTGATATTGGCGGTTTGATTGGCCAGATTAACGAGCGCATCAGTGGTTATCGGGGCCTCAACGATGTAACCCAGTGCATCGAGTGAAAGCGATTTAGCATCGAACTCTACAAGCCCGGTCCCCTCAGAGTCCCACACCACCATATCGGTATACGGTCCGACACGACCACCCTCCCAAATCGCTTGCCAAGCCCCCAGTTCAGACAGGAACTTAGTTGATGCCGGTGTCAGCGCGGTGACTCGAGGTGCCCAGTCCGATAAAGCGCGTTGGGTTGGAGGGGGGCGATGTGATGGCTGAGCGTCAAGCACCACAATATTGAGCTTGGTCGGTGCGAGCGCCAAGGCTGCAGAAAGTCCTATGACACCTGCGCCAACAATGACGATATCGACTTGATAATCAGCCACCCTTAGCGCCTACCCATTCCAAATTCTGCGACGTTACGTTTGATAGGCCCAGTCAAATCCAAGGTCGACAACGCAAGGCTCGCTAGACCATCCACAAAAGGCGAGGGTGAATCGAGCATCTCAGCCAGCTGTGAAGTGGCGCCCATAGTTTGCTCGTGATCTTTCCGACTCATGTCGGTAAAAACACTAAGGCGCTCAACTGACGAGAACGGCGCGTCCTGCCCAGCTTCAGTGGCAATGACCGTTGCCAGCCGCTCCACATCTCGAAGCGATAGATTAAAGCCCTGTCCGGCAACCGGGTGAAGCGTGTGTGCAGCGTTACCAAATAGAACACAGCGGGCCCGAACGAGCTCACGCGCCGCAATTTTTCCAAGTGGCCACCCTGTTCGCCGGCCAACGCGCAAAATCTTTCCTGCTCTCCAGCCAAATTCCGCCTGCAATGCGCCAATAAAATCGTCGTCACTCAGCTTCAGTAAAGCCGCTTGCTTCACTTTGTGCGCACACCAAATGACGTTGTAGCGCGCGCGCGATGAAGACCCGTTGGGAATAGGGAGTAAGGCCAGAGGCCCCTCAGACGTGAAGCGCTCATAAGCGACACCACAATCAGCACCGTCAGTCTCACAATTGACCGCAATCGCGAACTGCGATGGCGAGTGGCGTATCGCCCCAATTCCGATCGATTCACGCAAAGCCGACTGAGCACCATCGGCAATAACCACGAGATCGGCGTCGATGACCTCCTCATTGTTGAGGGTCAGTTTGGGATTTTCTTGTGTGGCACAAAAATCGACCACCTCCCGGCCCTCAAGGAGCGCTACCCCTTCTGCCTCACACCGAGCCACCAACACCTGTTGTAACAACACATTTTCAACAACCCAGCCCATGGGCTCCCTTGCATCCTGAGCGTCTCGCAGCATTGCGCTGCCGAAGCGGGCAGCACGCGAGACATGGATATCCTCTATTGGCTTGGCCTCATTCGATACAGCCTCCCAAAGCATCCAATGATCAAGTAGTGCTTTAGATCCTCGGCTTATAGCGGTCGCACGGGTATCAAGCGATTCCTCTGGCGCCTCCGGCAAAGCGCGCTCGATAAGCGTTACTGACAATCGATCCCTGCAGGTTGTCGCAACAACGCAACCGAGGAGCAGACCCGCAAGACCCCCTCCAACGATCACTACGTGTGCTTTATCCGTCATTAAGCAGCGGCCATCAGCATTTCGATTTCATCCGCGTCTTTCGGTACGCCAGAAGTAAGGACATGGCATCCTTTTTCAGTGACAACAACGTCGTCCTCAATACGGACACCAATACCGCGCCACTTCTCATCGACGTTCATATTATCGGCAGCGACGTAGATGCCCGGCTCGATGGTTAGCACCATGCCTGGCTCAAGGGGCCGCCATTTCCCGTCAATCCGATACTCACCCACATCATGCACATCTAGACCTAGCCAGTGCCCGGCTCTGTGCATGTAGAAATCCGTATAAGCGCCATCCTTTATTAGCGCATCAACATCGCCCGACAATAACCCCAGCTCTACAAGCCCCTCTGTGATGACTTTGACTGTCACGTCGTGAGGATGATTCCATTTTTTTCCGGGCTTGGTTGCCGCTATGGCCGCGAGTTGCGACTTTAAAACGACGTCATAAATTGCTCGCTGCTCTTTGGTAAAACGCCCGCCTACCGGAAAAGTACGCGTGATATCAGCCGCATAGCCCTCGTACTCACAGCCAGCGTCTATCAGAACCAGATCACCCGCGGACATTTTGCAATTATTTTCCGTGTAATGAAGGCAGCAAGCGTTCTTCCCGCTTCCAACAATTGAGTTATAAGCCGGAAACCGCGCCCCATGTTCTGCGAAGGTATGTTGAATAGCCGACTCTAGGTGGTACTCGTAACGTCCGGGGGTGGATTCGCGCATTGCGCGGCTATGGGCTTCGGAACTAATGTCTGCCGCACGCTGCATCACGCGTATTTCTGCGTCTGACTTAATCAGCCTATGCTCGTGGAGTAGGAAAGACAGATCTGAGATATCACCAGGCGGCTTTGCACCGGTTCGGACCTTGGCTCGGATACTGTTGACCCAACCCAGTACTTGTCGATCGAACGCATCATCATGCCCCATTGAGAAGTAGATTGTGGAGCGCCCCTCGATCAAACCCGGGACGATGTCATCAACGTCGCTAATCGGGAAGGCGTCATTCATGCCGAGGTTTTTCACTACGCCCTCTGGGCCCTGACGATAGCCGTCCCACAGCTCGCGCTCGGGGTCCCTGTCTCGACAGAACATGATTACCTGGCCCTGCCGACGGCCGGGTATAAGAACCAAAATGCCATCGGGTTCTTGAAAGCCCGTTAGATAAAAGAAATCGCTGTTCTGACGAAACGGATATTCCGTATCTCTGCTGCGGGTGACTTCTCGCGCTGCAGGGATAATGGCCACACTATTAGGCGCCATTTCAGACATCAGTCGCTTTCGCCGTGCTGCAAACTCAGACTTACTAATCTTCACGCTTCTAACTCCTTTGAATTCATGGCGTCTTGCACAAGACTGATCGCGGCGAGTCGCGCGTAGTCTACCAACTCCTCAAGCTGACGCTCTGCGTCTTCAGACTCCGCTTGGTCGGTATCGACCTGTGCTATCGCCGCAAAGTCTTTCAATACCTCTGCCACCTCGGGCTGAATCGTAGCCCCTATCGCCTTTCTTGCGGTCATGCCCTCGGTAAAACCAGAGATAAATCCAGTGACCCAATTAGAAAATGATCGCAACCGCTGTTCTATTGGGTCATCGTCATCGGGCATCACCATGCGAAACGCGTAATCGGTATCCACGATAGCCGACAACGTCGCCAGATTGAGCCTTGAGACCATCTCGACCAATTCACCCTGCAACTGCACGCCGGCCGCCTTCTCCACCGAAACCAGCGTTTGCTCTAAATGATGTTTATCGTCGGGACTAAAGCCCGCCCCCATCAATCCGACGAGCACACCGTGCAATTCAGAGGGGTTAAGCGTCAATCCCGCATTGAAAAGCAGGTCTGCAACTTCATCCCACTCCGGCATTTCCTCAAACGCACCCAATAAATCCAGCATGATATTTTTACTCTCGAGAGACCCTCAATGTGAGGGCGACATTTTGCATGAGATTGACCCGTTTGGGTCGCTTACCTATAGTGAAGCCCAATAGCGCAGAGGGTGCAATCGAAGTGTCAGAGAAGCTTGTAAAATCGCTCGAAACTAAGGTCGACAACCTTATTGATTTGAGCACAGAGCTCAAGCTAGAGAATCAGGCGCTAAAAAAACGACTGTCCGACCTGCAACATGACAAGCGAGATCTTCTCGAGCGGCACAGGCAAGCGGGCGATTTAATTGATCAGTCGATTAACCGATTAAAGACTTTAGAGAATAATTCGTAATGCGCCAGCATACCGTTAGCATCGATATCCTCGACAAAAGCTACCAAGTTGCCTGTGAGCCGGAGCAAGAGGCCGAACTCAAACAAGCCGCCAACGATCTTGACGACCAAATGCGCGCTATCCGCTCTACGGGTAAAGTCATTGGTCTGGAGCGCGTGGCCATCATGGCAGCACTGAATCTGAGTCATCAGGTGCTCGTAATGAAGTCTGGCGGGCAACCCGAAGACCCCTTGGAAGAACAGCTAAAAACCATCACTAGCCGAATTGATGAAGCGCTTTTTCAGTTGAGACAATTCGAAATTTCTTAATTCCGTCATCTCGCATCGGCTATACTTACCTGTGACCTGGTGTATTTGCTAGACCGTCAGTCCTCGAGCCGATAATGCACCACCCGGAGATTTCCACTTCTGGCTGTTGTGCAAGCCCGGCGCGACCGGGACGCCTGATGCCGAATGGGGATCACCACCTTGAACCGCTACGGTTCAAGGGCGACACCGTCGGCGGTACTCTGGGTCACACCTAATTCCTAATCGGCTCACGCTATGTCATCAGTGAAGGATAACCTGCGCCGAGCAGCGCTTGAGCGTCGCGCGGCTCTTACACAAGCGGAGCAGGCGCAAAAGAGCGAAATGGCGGTGGCACACCTGCTAGAGATGCCCGTTTTTCAGGAATCAGAAATAGTCGCGATCTATCTTCCTCTTAAAAATGAACTCTCGCTTACTCGCCTTTTAAAGACGGCCTTTGATCGCCCATATAGATTTGTAGCCCCAAGAACATTGCCCGACGCCCAGATGCGCTTTCATGACGTCACGTGTGACAGTATTTTAGAGCGGGGCTTTGGCAAGATCGAGCAACCGCTGGAGACCGAGCCGCAGGTGAAGCTGAGCGATATCGACTTATTTTTAGTGCCTTTAGCTGCCTGTGATCTCCGTGGAAATCGTCTCGGCTTTGGCGGTGGTTTTTACGATCGCGCTCTGGTGCATCAGAGGGGCTTCAAGCTGGGAGTTGGCTACTCAGTGCAACGGGTTACAAAAATTGAAACCGAGCCCCACGATGTCAGACTTGACGGTTTCATCAGCGAAGACGGCATCGCGTACTTCTAACGACCGATGTGACGGGTTCCCACTGGGTCAGTGCGCTTGCGCTCTGACTTATTGGGACGATGCTTGGGCGGCACGGCCCTCGACCATTGATGTATTACTTTGTGCCGTTATGGCACTCGCAGCAATGAGTAGCGCTAGACCCAAAGTCAGGGCGCTAAACAAGCCCGGTTTTCGCTTCCCCACGGTTTCCCCATCTTTTCGAACGTTGGTTCTTGTTTCGTTTTTGTTCTGAGTAACAGGGCCCAGTCCCCATCAGCTGATGATCATAATGGTAATTTGTCACATTTCAAGTGCGCTATTGAAGGTAGGCGCGATACGCGGGGTTGTCCGACTCCTCCCAATAACGAAAGCCGACCCTATCGAGCGTTTCGAGCAGCGCGGCCGAGTAGGCGGCACTTCCGGTAAAACCCACCAGGATCCGTCCATAAGCGGCTCCATGATTACGGTAATGGAACATCGAAATATTAAAACCGTCACCCAAGGCATCGAGGAACTTCATCAATGCACCGGGACGTTCAGGAAACTCGACGCGGAAAACGCGTTCGTCTGATCCAGAGCCGGGCTGCGAGCCACCGATCATGTACCTTACATGGAGTTTGGCCATTTCATTGTCCGTCAAATCAAGGGCTTGGTAACCGCTCTGGGACAACTTTTGAGTCAACTCCGCAACATCATTACTCGAAGGCGTTACCGTTAATCCAACAAATACATTGGCAGAACTATTGTCTGTACCCCGATAGTTGAACTCTGTGATATTGCGCTTACCTATCGCGCCACAAAACGCGCGAAACGCACCGGGCATTTCGGGAATCTTGACGCTCAAAATAGCCTCGCGCCGCTCACCGAGGTCTGTCCGCTCAGAGATATATCGCAGCCTATCGAAATTCGTATTAGCGCCGCTCAAAACAGCGATCACGGATTTGCCTTGCAGCTTATTTTCACTCAGGTAGGACTTCATGCCTGCTATGGCAAGCGCGCCGGCCGGCTCTGCAATGGCGCGTGTATCATCGAAAATATCTTTGACCGCAGCGCACATCTCATCGGTCGTAGCCGTAATAATCTCATCCACATACTGGCTAATGACACGGTGAGTTTCTTCACCAACACGCGCAACCGCGCAACCATCGGCGAAGAGGCCCACCTCATCAAGGGTCACCCGACTACCGTTCTTTCGTGCTGCAAGCGCACAGGCCGCGTCTGCGGGCTCAACGCCTATGACTTTGACGTCTGGCCAAACGTGCTTGAGGTATACCGCCATACCCGACAGCAAGCCACCACCACCGCAGGGGATGAAAACATAGTCGGCGGGCGCCACCGCTTGTCGCGCGACCTCAACACCCACTGTTCCTTGACCCGCGATTACACAAGGGTCATCGAAAGGGTGAAGGTAAGTAGCGCCGCGCTTCTCCACAAGGGTATTCGCGTATTCCGAGGCCTGATCAAAAGCATCCCCCTGCAGGACAACATTGGCCCCTCTTCGACGGACTGCATCGACCTTAATAGATGGGGTTGTGACCGGCATCACAATGGTTGCGTCAACACCTAGCTTTTGAGCCGCTAAGGCCACACCTTGCGCGTGATTGCCTGCAGATGCTGCAACGACACCCCTCGCGCGCTGCTCATCTGACAGCGATGCCATCTTGTTGTACGCACCGCGGCACTTAAAGCTAAAAATAGGCTGAAGATCTTCACGTTTAAAATAAACGTCACACTGCACCCGCTCGGACAGTGACGGCGCCTGAGTGAGCGGCGTCTCCTGCGCGACCTCGTAAACGTCAGCGCTCAGAATTTTGTCGATGTAAGGATCTGTCATGGTTCTGCGCAAACAAAAAACCGTGAGTCTACGTGATTGCGCAAGCCTTCGCCGCTATTTGTCGAGCGCTGTGCGCCAAAGCGGCCTTTAAAACCGTCTACCTGTGCCGGCTTGAGGTCGCCGAACACTTGAACTCACCGCTTGATACCGCCCTGCCGAATACGCAGGGCCCAAAAGCAATAATCAGAGCGTTCCCTCGCTGTAACGCGCCTGCATTTGTGAGAGTGAAAGCGGCGTTATATTCGATGCATGACCCGCACAACCGAATGCCTCAAACCGAGCACTACAAATATCACGCATTGCCACGAGGCTCTCTTTAAAGTACTTGCGTGGATCAAATTCAGCAGGGTTTTCGGCCAAAAAGCGACGGATAGCGCCTGTTGATGCCAATCGCAAATCAGTATCAATATTGACTTTCCTTACACCGTGCTTAATGCCCTCGACAACTTGCTCAACAGGTACACCGTAAGTCTCAGGGATAGAGCCACCAAACTCATTAATGACACTCAACCACTCCTGTGGCACCGCAGAAGACCCATGCATAACCAGGTGCGTGTTGGGTATGTTCGCGTGAATTGCCTTGATTCGGTCAATCGCTAAGATGTCCCCCGTTGGCGGCCGCGTAAACTTGTAGGCGCCGTGACTGGTACCGCAGGCAATCGCAAGCGCGTCGACCTGCGTGTCGGCGACGAACTGTTTCGCTTCGTCAGGGTCTGTCAGCATCTGATCGTGGGTAAGTTTTCCTGCCGCACCAACACCGTCTTCCTCTCCAGCCTCGCCGGTTTCAAGAGAGCCTAAACAGCCCAGTTCTCCCTCGACGGAGACACCACACGCATGGGACATTTCGACAACTTGACGGGTCACGCCGGCGTTGTAGTCGTAATCCATCGGGGTTTTCCCGTCGGTTCCCAAAGAGCCGTCCATCATGACCGACGTAAACCCCAATTGAATTGACTGCTGACACACGGCAGCCGAGGTGCCGTGATCTTGGTGGACAACGATCGGTATATGGGGAAACTCTGTCGCAGCGGCATCCATCAGAGCCCTTAAAAAAGGCGCCCCCGCATATTTTCTTGCCCCCGCACTGGCCTGCATGATCACCGGTGAATCACACCGGTCTGCGGCCTCCATGATGGCGCGAGTTTGCTCCAAGTTATTCACATTGAACGCCGGGATACCAAACTGATGCTCCGCCGCGTAATCAAGTAACTGCCGCATGCTAATAAGAGCCATAACTGCCTCCTCCTAGGGTCATATCCTTAAATACGGAATTAACTGTCTGTTTGGTCTTCAAGTATTTCAACAGCCGGCAAAGTCTTCCCCTCAACAAACTCTAAAAAAGCGCCGCCACCGGTAGATATGTAAGACACCTGATCTGCGATCTCAAATTGATCTATCGCCGCCAGTGTGTCACCGCCGCCAGCCACAGAGAATGCCTTGCTCTGTGCCACAGCATTGGACAGGGCTCGCGTACCGCCTGAAAACGCATCAAACTCGAAGACACCAACAGGGCCGTTCCACAAAATCGTGCCCGCGGCCAACAGCACCTCCGCCATGCGGGCCTGCGACAGCGGCCCCACATCTAAAATCATGTCGTCATCAGCCACATCAGCGGCAAGCTTCACAGTCGCCTCAGCAGACTCGGAAAACGCTTTGGCCACAACAACGTCGATTGGCAGGGGAATCTGAGTCTTGCTCATTAGCGCCTTCGCCGTGGGAATAAGCTCTACCTCACACAGCGACTTACCCACTGGGTAACCGGCCGCCGCCAGAAAGGTATTGGCGATGCCACCGCCCACAACGAGCTGATTGCAGGTCTGAGAGAGCTGCTCCAGCACGGCCAATTTTGTTGACACCTTTGACCCTCCAACAACAGCCACCATGGGAGTCGCCGGGGCGCTCAATGCTCTCGACAAAGCGTCCAGTTCGCCAGCGAGTAGTGGCCCAGCACAGGACTGAGGTGCAAATTTAGCCACACCGTGTGTAGACGCTTGCGCACGATGCGCCGTACCGAACGCATCCATAACGAACACATCACACAGCGCCGCATATTGACGTGCCAGCGCATCGGCATTCACCTTTTCGCCCTCGTTAAAACGGACGTTTTCGAGTAGCCACACCTCGCCAGGTTGCGGCGCGTCAGACGGCCAATCTGACTTGAAAGCGACAGGCATGCCCATCAACGCTGACAGTGCCTCAGCAACTGGGGCCATCGAATACTGTGGATCAAACTCACCCTCGCTGGGTCGACCCAAATGCGACATCAGTATGACCCGCGCTTGCGCATTAACAGCCGCTTGGATTGATGGCACAGCCGCACGCAACCGCGCATCATTCGCCACACGACCATCTCTAATCGGCACATTAAGATCCTCTCGGATCAAAACTCGCTTATTAGAGAGCGATAGCTGATTCATGGTCCGCATAAAAAACTCCAAAACTGTTTGTAGACGTCAATTCGCACTAGTTTGCTTAATAGATGCCTGATCATCGCTAAATTTCGACATAGCGATGGCGATATCTACCATTCGATTTGCAAATGCCCACTCATTATCGAACCAGAGCATTAATTTGATGAGCTGCCCCCCACTGACCTGTGTCTGAGTCGTGTCTACAACACAAGAAGCATCCATGCCGAGGAAATCACAAGAGGCCAGCGGCTCTTCATTCACAGATAAGACGCCTGAAAACGACTGACTCGCTTCCTTTATTATCCGATTGACGTCAGCGGCACTTGTGGCCGTATCAACCGCCAGCACAACGTCCAGCGAGGAAACATTGAGTGTCGGCACGCGTAGCGCACGCGCCTGTATTTTTTCACCAAGGTGCGGCAAAAAACGCTCTACGCCTTGAGCCAGCCCTGTTTCGACTGGAATCACTGAATTGAAGGCGGCGCGCGTTTTTCTTAAGTCCGTGTGATGGTAAGCATCGATCACCGGCTGGTCGTTCATCGCTGAGTGGATCGTCGTAACAATGCCCGCGTTAATCCCCAGCGCATCATCCATAATGGAAAGAATCGGCATCAGCGCATTGCTCGTACACGATCCGGCCGACACAACGGTCATACTCGGCCTTAAAACATGCTGATTAAGCCCCCATATAATGGTGGCATCGACGTCTGAGCTTCCCGGCTGTGAAAGGAGCACCCGCTTAACCGAACCGCCAAGGTGCTGAGAAGCCGCCACTCTATCAAGCTCCCCTCCCGTGCAGTCAATAACAAGATCAACATCCTGAGCACGCCAGAAATCGTGCTCTGAAGATGAGTAATTCATGAGCGGTATGGCGCGACCATCAATTTTGATGGCACCGTGATCTACATCCACCTTTAAACCAAAGCGCCCATGCGTTGAGTCATATTTGAGAAGGTGCGCAACAGTTTGAGGATCGGCAAGCTCATTCGCTGCCGCGATCGTTAGGACTTCTCGGGTGTCCAGGCGTTCAGAAATACGGCGCGCTAACAGACGCCCGATTCTTCCGAGTCCATTAATCCCAACGCGCGTCATTAGCTGAGGATTACGTCCTCAATCGCATCGACGACGTTCTCAACCGTGAATCCAAACTCCTTCATTAACTGCGGGCCCGGAGCTGACTCACCGAATGAGCTCATACCGACAACGCGACCATCGAGTCCTACATATTTGTACCACCAGTCCATGTGCGAGGCCTCAACGGCTACACGCGCCAGAATATGGCTTGGTAAAACAGACTCTCGATAAACGGCATCTTGACGCTCAAAAACATCCGCACAAGGCATGGAGACAACACGAACCCCGCGCCCAGCGGCCGACAGCTTCTCTGCAGCCTCGATCGCGAGAGCAACTTCGGAACCGGTCGCAATCACAATAGCTTCAAGCTCGCCCTGCTCTTCACGAAGGATATATCCGCCTCGCCCTACATCAGACACGCGTTCTGCGGCACCCACCTGGTGCGGTAATGTCTGCCGCGAGAAAACGAGTGCCGAAGGACCATCCTCGCGAATAATGGCCTGCTTCCAAGCGATGGCTGACTCCACAGCATCGCAGGGGCGCCACGTATCGAGGTTAGGTGTTGAACGCATAGACGCCAACTGCTCCACGGGTTGGTGAGTGGGGCCGTCCTCTCCCAGGCCAACCGAGTCATGTGTGAACACATAAATAGCACGCTGACGCATCAGTGATGCCATTCGCACGGCATTACGCGCATATTCCATGAAGATGAGGAATGTGCCACCGAACGGAATAAAGCCACCGTGAAGTGAAATCCCGTTCATCATCGCTGCCATAGCGAACTCGCGCACACCGTAATAGATATAATTGCCTTCAGCGTCCGATGCATCCGCGCCCTGAGCCTCAGGCCATAGCGTGAGGTTGGAGCCCGCCAAGTCAGCACTGCCTCCCAACAACTCAGGGAGTGTCGGTGCAAGTGCTGCAATCGCCTGCTGAGAGGCTTTTCGAGACGCAACATCGGACTCATTGGCCACACATTGGGCAATAAAATCGTCTACGCCTCGCATAAATTCTGCTGGCAGCTCACCCTTCATGCGGCGCTCGAATTCACCAGCCAACTCTGGATGTTCTCCACGATATTCTTCTAAGACCGCAGTCCACGTAGCTTCTGCGCTCACACCTGTGTCGCGAGCATCCCAATGCGCGTAAACATCCTCCGGGATCACAAACGGCTCATGCGGCCAGGCAAGTGCTTCGCGGGTCAAGCCAATCTCCCCTTCACCCAGCGGCGCTCCATGACATGACTCGGTGCCCTGCTTATTAGGACTTCCCTTACCAATCGTGGTCTTACAACAAATAATGGTTGGACGAGAGGTCTCCGCAATGGCTGCGTCGATAGCCTGCTCTACCGCCTCTGAGCTATGGCCATCCACATTGGGGATAACATGCCAGCCGTAGGCTGCGAAGCGCGCAGGTGTGTCATCGGTGAACCAGCCTTCAATCTCTCCGTCAATCGAAATACCGTTGTCATCATAAATGACTGTCAGCTTGCCTAGACCCAACGTTCCCGCGAGCGAGCAGGCCTCATGGCTAACGCCTTCCATAAGACAGCCATCGCCGACGAAGCACCATGTTCTGTGATCAACGAGAGTGTGATCACCTTTATTAAATCTCGCAGCCATGAGCTTCTCAGCCACTGCCATGCCCACAGCATTCGCCAAGCCCTGTCCGAGGGGGCCTGTGGTTGTCTCTACACCGGGCGTATAACCGTACTCGGGGTGACCAGGCGTTTTACTGTGAAGCTGTCGAAAATCCTTGATGTCGTCAATGGACAGATCGTAGCCCGTTAAATGCAACAGCGAATAAATCAGCATAGAGCCGTGACCATTGGAGAGCACAAAGCGGTCCCGGTCTGCCCAATTTGGATTTTTAGGATTGTGCTTTAGGTACTTCGTCCACAAAACTTCGGCGATATCGGCCATGCCCATGGGTGCTCCGGGGTGACCGGAATTCGCCTTTTGAACCGCATCCATCGACAGGGCGCGGATGGCGTTAGCGGCTTGCTGTTGCGTTACGGGTGTGGCGGAGTCTTGTTGCAAAACGAAGTCCTCTTTAAGGCGTGACAGTTGGGGCGCAATCATCGCACGGATTGATCATAAATTCGTGTGTTGTAATGCATTTTGTATTACCTACTTTGTAGTAGCTCGCGACGTCATTGGATTAACCCGTGGCGTTCTAGCCGAGGCCTAATGGGCTGTTTTCTAAGATTGCTTTTTGGGACTGCTTGTTTTGACTGCGCAGCTACCACCAAGCACGACCTGCCAGCCCATGCACTTAAATAGCAGTACCCCGCTAACGGGATGGTGGGTACCAAAGTCGCAAATGCGACGAACAAAGTGCCTTATTTGTTTCATTTTGCGTTGAGTTTTGTTAAAAGCGATGTTGGAAAACCAGAGTGGGGACTATCGCCTCCGCTCTCCATAAAAAAAGGAGTCGAACTGAGATGTTCAGATTAAAGCCATTAGCGGCCGCGACTCTTCTGGGGACTTTGTTTTCAGCGTCTGCTGCGCTAGCCCAAGAAGAGCAACTAGAGTCGTCAACAATAGAAGCTGTTGCGGAAGAGTCCGCCACAGCCGACACAGGATCAGTGGAAGAAGTCGTAGTAACGGGTTCACGTCTGAGAAGCTCTACGTATTCGAGCGTTTCGCCACTGCAAATTATCGACGCAGAATTCCAGCGTGAGGTCGGTCTGATCGACGCAACGGATATTCTTCAGAACTCTACGAGTGCTGGTGGTCAGCAAATTGATCTGACCTTTAACGGCTTCGTTTTGGACAACGGTCCAGGTTCGACCACCATCAGCCTTCGTGGCCTCGGTGCAAACCGAACGTTAGTTCTTATGAACGGCCGCCGTCTTGCGCCAAGTGGTGTGGAAGGCGCGCCCTCTGCTCCCAACATCTCGCTGGTTCCCCAGCTGATGGTTGCTCGCTATGAAAACTTGCTTGACGCAGGTTCTTCGATCTACGGATCTGATGCGATTGCAGGTGCAAGTAACATCATTACCCGTAAAGATTTCGATGGCCTTGAGGTCCAGGTGTTCACAGACACGCCAGACCGAAACGGCGGCGACAGCAGCACAATCGCCGCAGCGTGGGGCTTCAATACCGATAAAAGCGTATTCGGTATTGGTATCGAGTACGCGGAACAAGACCGTGTCTTGATGTCCGATCGGCCCTGGACCAACCAGTGCACAGGAAACGTAGAAGTAACTGAAAGCGGCGAGATTCGTCGCCAAGACCAGTACTATGCCAACCTCGGATACCCTGATGTAGGTCAGTGCTCGTCACTGTCACTTGCAGCACGAACATTCGTTCCAGGAACACCCTTTGGCTCAATTTACTACACTCCCGGAGCCTCTAACGGTGGCTGGGGTAACTTCACTGAGTCAGGCGATCCCTACACGGGTTTAGCCGCAGACGGTGACGGTGACGGCATTGGTGATATCAACTTCCTGAACTACAACCTCAATGGTGCCCCAAGTGATTTGGCATCGGACCTACTTCCCAAGTCCGAGTCAATGAACATTCTGGCCTACGGTGAGACAACGCTCGATGGGGATATGAACATCACCCCTTATTTCGAAGCGATGTACAACACCTATGAGGTAAACCAGAACAGTGGAGAAGGCCAGCTCTTCCCAGAAGTACCTGCGCTGAACCCCTATAACCTTTGTAACCCAAACGCTGAAAATGGCGTGGATTGCGGTTTAGCATACGATGCTTACCTGACTAACCCAAACATCGTGCAGAACTTCGCAAACTACTACTTAGACGCAGCGAACTGCTTCGGCGTTCCGGCTCCTTTCTGCTCGCCCGCAACCTTCGGTCTGTTGACCGGCGGCTATGGCGCGGTACCAACGTTGCCGATTGTCTCTGTTAGAGGCGACCGAAACTTGGTTGATGTGGAGATGGAACAGATGCGCCTCGTAGTGGGTGCTTCAATGGATCTTCCTTTCCTTGACATGGGTTCATTGAGCAACTGGCGTGGTGATTTCTCAATTGCTTACAACCGCTCTGAAGGTGATTCCGCACGATATGGTGTTCGTGAAGACCGCTTGGAGCTCGCTTTGGGCTATTACTCATCAACCAGCACACCGTGTGAAAACGACCTGGGCGCAACCCTAGCGTCAGACACTGCAGGCTGTGTTCCAGTCAATATGTACGCGCCATCGCTTTACCCCGTAGGCACCGTTACAGGTGACTTTGCAACACAGGCTGAGCGTGACTACCTGTTTGACTCTCGTGATTTCAACACGGTTTATGAGCAAACGCTGGTGAGCTTGGTTCTAGATGGTGACATCTTCGAAATGCCTGGCGGTGAAATGGCCAAGATGGCTATTGGTTACGAATATCGCAACGACGATATTCAATCCAACCCCGATGCAGTTGCTCGCGACGGTCTTTTCTGGGGCTTCTTCTCAGATAAAGGCGCCTTTGGTGATGTCTCCCTCAACGAGGTGTTCGGTGAAATTGAACTCCCGCTGCGCGCTGACATGCCTCTGCTCAAAGAGCTGACACTTAACGTATCAGGGCGTTTGACTGACCACGACTACTATGGCGAGAACGAGACGGCATCCGTAAAACTAGGCTATCGTCCAACCGAGCCCTTCTTGCTTCGCGCAACTTGGGGAACGGCCTTCCGTGCACCTAACAACCGCGAACTATTCCTCTTGGGTTCAACAGGCTTTACCAATGTGAGCGACCCTTGCTACGTGCCTGAATCTGCTATTGGCGGAATTGGTGACGGCGCCGGCGAAGGTGCCTACATTCCTGAGCGAGATCAACGTGATCCGGAGCTCTTGGCTAACTGCCGTGCAACAGGCGTTGATCCCACTCTGGCAAATAACGGTGGCTTTAACACCTTCAGCACTGAAGTTCAGACGGGCGGAAGCCTGACGCTGGATCCAGAGGAATCTGAGTCTTACACATATGGTTTCGCCTACGAGCAAGACTTCAGTAACAAGTTCGACCTCTCGCTGGGTATGACTTACTACTCTGTGAAGGTAGAAAACACTGTTATTGAGCCTTCTACTAGCTTCATTATCTCCGACTGTCTCTTTGACGAAGCGGGAACGGGTGCTTCGGTCTTCTGTGAGCGCATTCAGCGTGACCTCTCAGACCCTACCGACCCTCGTATTCAGCTGATGGACCTCGGCTTTATTAACCGTGACTTAGAGCGCGCGCGTGGTATCGACTACAACCTCACATACCGTGATGTAATCGATCTAGGTGTACCGGTCGACCTGTCGGTTAACTTGACAGCAAACCGTAACCTCGAGCGTTCACTGACCTACACAAATGCTGACGGTTCCATTGATTTTGAGGACTACTCGGGTGAGTGGGGTCTCTCTGAGTGGCGTGCACTGGGTCAAGTTCGTTTGAGCTGGGATCGCTGGACATTCAACTGGCAAACACGCTACCTGGGCGCGGTTTCTCAGGATGTCGATGCCATTGATGCGTTCTCTGACGCGTTTACGGCTTCAGACACTTGCTTGGGACCACCCGATGATGAGCTTTGCCGTGACTACGGTGAAACTGGAAGCTACATGGTCCACAACGTTTCCATGTTCTACCGTGCGGACAGCTGGACACTCGGTATGGGCGTAAGAAACCTTGAAGACAAAGCACCACCACTGGCTGACCCCAGTGAAGTAACCGGTGTTAAGTCGAATCCAATTGGCTACGGCTACGACGTCTTTGGGCGTACGTTCTTCCTGAACGCATCGTACAATTTCGATCTCGGCTTCTAAAACCAGGTTAATTGTGACAAAAGCGCACTTAGGTGCGCTTTTTTTTTGTCAAATCGGCTAGCATGTCTCCTATCAGAAAAAGGAGACGTTCTATGTACCGCGCTGGAGGCATCGCCTTACTCTTGTGCCTGCTTGTTACCGAGGTAACCGCAGAGCCTTACCCATTAGATTATTGGGCGCGACGTTCCGCCGTCACGGGTGTCTCATTGTCACCTGACGGCTCTAAATTCGCGCTTACGCGAATTCTCGAGCGTGGTGGCGACCCCATCATCGAGCTCTACGATTCCGACGACCTCTCTAAAAAACCGGTTCGCATTGATTCAAGCCCGTCGGAAATTATGCCCGGCGTGAGTTGGATCGATGATGACGTATTCTTATTCAGTACGCGCCAGCAAGTGCGCGACATTATTGAAGGCTTTAATCAAGGTGTATACGAATATCAAAACGTCAAATACGACAGCTCAAAGAAAAATCCGTTGGGGCGGATTCGCCAAGACTTTTTCAGTGTTGAAGAAGTACTACCGCAAAAGAAAAACAAAATAATTATTTCTAGTTCGGAGGATGTATCTGACCGAGCCGGCACCAACACAACGAGATTTAGACCACGTTCCTACTGGGAATACGACCTAAAAACGAATCGTCGCAAGATGCTCATGCGCGGTAAACTTTCGATGGGTAGAGTGTCATTTAATAGTGATGGCGTAGCCACCCATGCTTCGGGTTTTGATTTCAGAACACGAGATCAAACATTCTACTGGCGCCCGAAAGGCACCACAGAGTGGCGAGAGATGTATCGCCTTTCAGACGATAGTTTCGAGCGATTCATACCAATAGTCCCGGACCCTGTCGCGGAAAATCATTTTTTAGTCTTGGCCCATAATGGGTATGACACGCTAGGCCTTTGGTCTTTCAACGCGGACACTAAAGCGTTTTCTGAAGTGGTTTATCGTCGCAATGACGTAGATGTTGCCTTTCCGTTCGCCCACAGTAACCGGCTATCGAATCCCGATGAAGTGGCGGGTATCTCTTGGTGTAAGGACAAATGCCACCGTGAATTTTTCGACGGGCAGGAGGCCGCGCTTCACCGGCAGCTTGAAACGCTTATACCAAACGCAGATCAAGTACGAATATCCGGGCGCTCACGGGACGGCAATACGCTCGTTGTCAGTAATTCAGGCCCTCAGGATCCCGGCACGTATTACCTCATCCGCAATGGACGCGTTTCGAAAATCAGTGGCGCTAAGCCTTATCTAGAGCATGACCAACTTGCGAAAGTGGAGTACGTGACTTACAAAGCGCGAGATGGCGTGGAGATCAACGGTTACGTGACGGTCCCTAATGGGGAAGGGCCTTTCCCACTGGTCGTCATGCCCCACGGTGGGCCCTATGTATCAGAGACCGTTGATCGATTTGACGAGTGGTCGCAATTGCTGGCCAACAACGGATACATGGTGCTACAGCCTCAATATCGCGGCTCACAAAAGTACGGTTTGGACTTCTATAAGTCTGCGTTCATCAAGGGCTCTGAGGCGGGCCGTGCGATGCAAGACGATAAGGACGATGGGGCGCTTTACCTTGTGAAGCAAGGACTCGTGGATCCTAATCGTATGGCAATGTTTGGCTGGTCCTATGGTGGGTATGCGGCGCTCATTGCCGCCTCGCGTGAAGACCAGATTTACCAATGTGTTATTGCCGGCGCCGCGGTAACAGACCCCGACATGCAACTGGACTACTACCGGTATCGTATGGAAGGTGCGCAGAAACTCGAGCAGTTAACGACGTGGGACGGTGCCATATCACCCATGAAAGAAGTGCCGAAAATCAACGTGCCCATGCTGGTTGTGCATGGAAGTAATGACCAACGGGTACCACCTGAGCACTTTGACAAGTACGTGGCTGAGCTTGACCGCGCAGGTATTGATTACCAAAAGCTGATCCTAGAGGGCGCTGATCACTTCTCAAATACGTTGTTTTATAACCACAAAATTGCGCTTTACGAGAAAATGCTCGACTTCTTTAAAAACGATTGCGGGTCTATGTCTGCGGGTACATCTCTCGCTAACCGTTAAACCCAAAAAAAAGCTCTCAGGTAATAGTTAGAAATGGCCTGCTCGCTCTTATAGAACCGAACTTCAAAGCCCTCTACCTGAGGGCTTTTTATTGTCTACACTTCTCTTATCGATGCTCCCTAAAGCCTGCACTCGACAATCGAAAGCGCAAAAAACGTGGGCGTTCAGTCTCAGTTAGAACAACACCCGTGTGCGCAGTGTGCCTTCGATTCCAGACAGCTGACTAATTAGCGTTTTTGAGTAGTCGCTCTCAATATCAATCACGACATAGCCCGTATCGCCCATGGTCTGTAAATACTGACCACTCACGTTGACAGCACTCTCGCTGAAGACTTGGTTAATAGCGCTCATAATGCCTGGAATATTTTGATGCACATGAAGTAATCGGTGCTTACCCTCGTGCTCCGGCAGGGCCACTTCCGGAAAATTCACGGCGGATGTTGTCGTACCGTTATCACTGTAGCGCGTGAGCTTCTCAGCCACTTCAACACCAATATTCTCCTGGGCCTCCTGGGTAGAGCCGCCAATATGAGGGGTTAAAATGCACTGATCGAGACCTCTGAGCGGTGAAATAAATTCATCATTATTTGAACGAGGCTCAACAGGAAATACATCGATTGCCGCGCCACCAATATGGTTACCGTTCAGTGCCTCGGCCAAAGCATCAAGGTCTACAACATTACCCCGTGACGCATTAATTAAAATGGACCCCGAACGCATCGCGGCGATCTCGCGTTGCCCAATGAGTAGCTCAGTACTCGCGTGCTGAGGCACATGCAAACTCACCACGTGCGCCTCTTTCAGTAATGCAGACAGTGTCGCCTTGGGCTGAGCATTCCCCAGCGGGAGCTTGGACTCGACATCAAAATAAACAACCTTCATACCCAGGCTCTCGGCAATGACCCCTAGCTGCATACCGATGTTGCCATAACCAATAATTCCGAGTGTCTTTCCGCGGCACTCAAACGCACCTGTTGCGCTTTTTTGCCACTCGCCTCGATGCGCCGCCGCGCTTCGCTGTGGTACGCCTCGAAGTAACAAAATGATCTCAGCCATAACCAGCTCAGCGACACTGCGCGTGTTTGAAAAAGGCGCGTTAAAAACCGGAATCCCTCGCTTCGCAGCGGCTTCCAAATCGACCTGATTTGTCCCGATGCAGAAACAACCAATTGCCACTAAGCGATCAGCCGCTTCAAATATCTCGGCAGACAGTTGGGTACGAGACCGAATGCCTACAAAATGAGCGTCCTTTATTTCTTTCTTCAAATCATCGGAGGGAAGGGCCTTCGGGTAGGTCACAACGTTTGTGTAGCCGGCCTTCGCAAGCGCATCGATGGCGCTTTGGTGAACACCCTCTAATAAAAGGAACTTAATCTTCGATTTTTGGAGTGACTGCTGTTTCATAACCTACTTCTGAAGGTGAGTGCGCGGGGCGTGGATGATAACATTACGGGCATCACCGCTTTGGAGTTCAATGTGCAACGCTCGTCAATAGACGTTATTCACTCCCTTGAGACCCTGCTGTCTAAGGATCAAGTCTCAACTGAGGCTTCAGTCCTCGAAAGCTACGGTCAAGACTGGACACGCTTTACACAGCCCGCCCCGCTCGCAATTGTTTTTCCTCGGTCGACAAACGAGGTGGCAGATATCGTCAAATGCGCACGCACCCATAAATTTGCGCTGGTGCCCTCCGGTGGTCGGACGGGATTAAGCGGTGGTGCTGTTGCGGCGAACGGTGAGGTCGTGGTCTCTCTCGATAAACTGAACACCATTGAGGCCGTCAACAAGACGGATCGCACCATCGCTGTCGGTGCAGGTGCAATCACACAGGCTATTCAAGCGGCCGCCCGAGAAGCAGACCTCTTTTATCCCGTCGATTTCGCGTCAAGTGGCTCGAGTCAGATTGGCGGCAACATTGCCACTAACGCAGGTGGCATCAATGTCATTCGCTATGGCATGACGCGGGAATGGGTAGCCGGCCTCACGGTGGTTACCGGTACCGGCGAAATTCTAGAGCTCAATCGCGGCCTCATGAAGAACAATACAGGCCTTGATTTTCGGCACCTCTTTATCGGTTCTGAGGGTGTGTTGGGCTTTATTACCGAAGCGACCTTACGACTCTGCTCGCCGCCTAAAGACCCAACCGTACTGGTACTGGGCCTTAGCGATATGGATGCCATCATGCTGGTGCTCGAGCGCATCCAAGGAACCACACCACTTTTGGCCTACGAATTCTTTTCTGAACTTGCAGCATCAAAAGTTGTGGAGCACGCGGGTGTCGCCAGACCCTTTGACACCAAAACACCGTTCTACGCGCTAATCGAATTCGAGCGCGACAGCGAAGAGACCGAAGCTGCCGTCTTTGAAGCCGTCGAAGCCTGTATGGAGTCAGGCTGGGTATTGGACGCTGTCATGAGCCAAAGCGTTGCACAAGCACGCGCGCTGTGGCGCCTCCGAGAGGATATCTCAGAGACGATTACGCGATGGACCCCTTACAAAAATGATATTTCTTCGACAGTTTCCAAAGTGCCTCAGCTGTTATCCGCAGTGGATACTGTGGTTCACAATCACTATCCAGACTGGGAAGTCTGCTGGTACGGACACATCGGTGATGGCAATCTGCATCTCAATATTTTAAAACCAGAAAATCTTGATATCAGCGACTTCAAAGCCCGATGCGGTGATGTCTCAGTTGATATTTTTGAAGCCATCAGGGGTTTGGGTGGAAGCATCTCCGCGGAGCATGGTGTTGGAACACTTAAAGCACCCTTCCTCGAGTACACCCGTACAGAAAGCGAAATAGCGTCGATGCGAGCCATAAAGGCTATTTTTGATCCCGACGAGATCATGAACCCAGGGAAAATCTTTCTCGCTAACTAGAATGACACAATAAGGAGATCCTATGGACGCAAAGACGCTGAAACAGATGGTGGCGCGCGAAGCGATCGAGAGCGTAATGCGTACAGATGACAGTGACCTGGTTGTTGGTATTGGCACAGGCAGCACAGCAGAGTGCTTCATTGCCGAATTACCCCGTCTGCGAGACCGGATTCAAACGACCGTATCCAGTTCTGAGCGATCGTCTGAGTTGCTGCGGCAACTGGGTTTTGACGTACAAGATCTCAACAATGTTGACCGAGTTGACGTCTATGTCGATGGCGCCGATGAGGCAACTGAAGAAGGGTTTTTGATAAAAGGGGGCGGTGCCGCTTTAACACGCGAAAAGATTGCGGCAGCGAAAGCTAAAGCGTTCATTTGCATCGCCGACAACAGCAAAATGGTTCCCCAATTAGGCACTTTCCCGCTCCCGGTCGAGGTAATTCCCATGGCGCGAACGCTTGTTCAGGCCGAGCTCAATAAACTCGGTGGTAATGCAGTTTGGCGAGAGGGCGTCATCACAGACAACGGCAATATCATTCTCGACGTCCACTCATTGGAAATAACTAATCCCAAAGCGCTTGAAAGCGAAATAAATAATATGACGGGCGTTGTCTGTAACGGCATCTTCGCTCACAGACCTGCTGACGTTTTACTTATCAGCACGCCGAGCGGTGTTGTCCGCATTTTGTGACAGCTTACCGACAATCAACATTGACACATAAGGATATCTTTATATAGTTACCCCATAACAAATAGGGGGAGCGTCCTGTGAGTTCTTACACACTTTTTACGTCAGAATCCGTATCAGAAGGCCATCCGGACAAAGTGGCTGATCAAGTCTCTGATGCGATCTTAGATCTCTACCTATCCAAAGATGTCAATGCGCGTGTCGCGGTAGAAACACTGGTGAAAACCGGGATGGCCGTGTTGGCCGGAGAAGTCACGTCATCCGCCGCGATTACACCAGGCGAGATTGAAAGCACCGTCAGAAAGGTGATTTGTGATATCGGTTATGACAGTTCTGACGTCTGCTTTGACGGCAATACCTGCGCTGTTATCAATGCTATTGGTTTGCAGTCACCCGACATTGCCATGGGAACGCTTGAAGCGGATGAGGCCAATCAGGGTGCCGGTGATCAGGGCCTTATGTTTGGCTACGCGGCAGATGAGACGGCAACGTTGATGCCAGCGCCGATTTTTTACTCGCATCGACTCGTAGAGCGGCAAGCTGAGCTTCGCCGATCAGGCCAAGCGGATTTTCTGGGCCCGGATGCGAAAAGCCAAATCTCACTGCGCTATGACGAAGACGGCAAGCCACTAGCCATCGATGCTGTGGTGTTATCGACCCAGCATTCCACTGACATTGACCAAGACACACTGCGTGAATTCGTCAAACGAGAAATCATCGAGGCCGTTTTGCCCGCTGACTGGCTTACCCCAGATACGCAATACCACATAAACCCAACCGGACAGTTCATCATTGGTGGCCCAATGGGCGATTGTGGCCTTACGGGTCGTAAAATCATTGTTGATACCTACGGCGGTATGGCCCGACACGGTGGCGGTGCCTTTTCAGGCAAAGATCCGTCGAAGGTGGATCGTTCTGCTGCCTATGCTGGCCGGTATGTTGCGAAGAATATCGTTGCAGCAGGGCTTGCGAGCCGCTGCGAGATTCAGGTTTCGTATGCCATCGGAGTGGCGGAACCGACATCGATTTCAATCGATACCTTTGGAACCGCCAATGTTTCAGAGACTCGTATTATTGAGCTGGTAAGAGAGCACTTTGATCTTCGCCCCAAAGGCCTTATCAATATGCTCAATCTCAAGCGGCCCATTTACCAACCCACCGCGGCTTACGGCCATTTTGGACGCGAGCAAGAAAGCTTTACGTGGGAAAAAACCGATAAAGCCGATGCGCTACGCGCTGCGGCAGGACTTTAAGTTAACTAAACACCAGGAGCTGTCATGACAACGGCCATCGACTCAGCAACATTTTCAGATTACAAAGTAGCGGATATTACCCTGGCCGAGTGGGGTCGCCGCGAACTCGCTATTGCGGAAACCGAGATGCCCGCACTCATGACATTGCGAGACCGCTACAGAGAAGAGCAGCCTTTGGCTGGCGCCAAAATTCTGGGCTGCATCCACATGACGATTCAAACAGGCGTGCTTATCGAGACGCTCATTGACCTTGGCGCTGAGGTGCGCTGGTCCAGCTGCAATATCTTCTCTACACAAGACCATGCAGCGGCCGCTATCGCCGCCCGCGGCATTCCTGTCTTCGCCTGGAAGGGCGAGACTGAGCCTGAGTATGAGTGGTGTATCGAGCAAACCATTTTACAAGACGGCAAACCCTGGGAAGCTAACATGATCCTGGACGACGGTGGCGATCTCACTGCGATGCTCCATGAAAAATACCCAGAGATGCTCGAGCGCATTCATGGCATTACAGAGGAAACGACGACAGGGGTGCACCGCCTCTATGAAATGTTGGACGAAGGATCTCTCAAAGTGCCCGCCATTAATGTAAATGATGCGGTCACCAAGTCTAAAAATGACAACAAGTATGGATGTCGCCACAGCCTTAACGACGCTATCAAGCGAGGACTCGATCACTTATTGGCTGGAAAGCGCGCGCTCGTCCTTGGCTATGGTGACGTGGGTAAGGGCTCGGCTCAGTCACTGCGCCAAGAAGGTATGATTGTTCGCGTCACCGAATGCGATCCTATTTGTGCCATGCAGGCGTGCATGGACGGCTACGAAGTCGTCTCACCGTTTGTCGATGGTGTGAATGATGGGACCGACGCCTCGATCAATACCGACCTTCTCGGTCAAACCGATTTACTGTGCTCGGCAACAGGGAATGTGGATGTCTGTAATGCGGCTATGCTCCGAGCACTCAAGCCGGGTGCCGTAGTTTGTAATATTGGCCACTTTGACAACGAGATCGACACCGCCTACATGCGTGAGAACTGGGAGTGGGAAGAGATCAAACCCCAAGTACACAAGGTTTATCGAGACCGCACAACAAACGACCACTTGTTACTTCTCGCGGAGGGACGTCTGGTAAACCTTGGAAATGCCACGGGTCATCCATCTCGAATAATGGACGGCTCCTTTGCAAACCAGGTTCTGGCGCAGATTCACTTGTATGCACAGCGCTTTGCCGACCTGCCCACGGCAGAGAAGTCTGGCGCTATCAGCGTTGAAGTGTTGCCAAAGCACCTTGATGAGCAAGTAGCCGCGCTCATGGTACAAGGATTTGGTGGTGTGATGACCAAACTGACCCAGCAACAGGGCGATTACATTGGCGTCAGTGTTGAAGGTCCTTATAAAAACGACAGCTACAAGTACTAAATAGCGCTCAAATGATAAACTGCGTTCATGCGCAGTTATCGAGTTCATTCACATTCTGATCTTGTCGTTGGACAGTCGGCCGCTCTTGATGAGCGGTCGAGTCACCATTTAGCGCGCGTTCTCAGGGTAAAGGTGGGTGATGCGGTCACCGTGTTTAATGGTGACGGCAATAACTACTTTTCTCACGTATCCGCGCTCTCAAAAACCTGCGTTACTGTAGATCTCTTATCCAGCGAGCACCCTGCCAATGAGTCGCCACTAACGACTCACTTGGGCCTCGCTGTATCAAAAGGGGATCGCTTTGATTGGGCAATAAAGAAGGCGACAGAGCTTGGGGTATCGTCAATCTCCCCGATATTGAGCCAGCGTGTGGATGTCCGATTATCACCCGATCGTTGGAGAAAAAAGCAAGATCACTGGCAGCAGATTGTGATCAGTGCCTGCGAACAGAGCGGGCGTGCTGTTGTCCCCCAGGTGGAGGCACCAACGCCCCTTGCGGATTGGGTCGCCATGACGGAGGCCGATTATAAGTTTTGTCTTCACCCTGGCTTAAAGAGTGTGCTCCCAGCAACGACGCCCAATAGTGTTGCGCTGCTCATTGGTCCCGAAGGGGGATTGAGCGATGACGAGGTGGCCGTTGCCACCGATTATGCGTTTTTAGGCCTCAATGTGGGGCCACGCATTTTACGCACTGAAACAGCGCCACTCGTCGCCCTCTCCGTTATAGGCACTCAATGGGGTGACTTAAGAGCGATATAAACGCTTGAACCCACCGTGGCGGGGACTCAAACTTAATAATGTTAAAGCGGCGTTGAGCAAGTAACTATGGGATTGCGTATCGGGGTACTAATGGACCCCATCTCTGGCATCAATACAAAGAAAGACACAACCTTGGGTATGCTTCGTGCAGGCGTAAAAGCAGGCCACCAACTTGTTTACTTGGAGCAAAGCGACCTCTTCATCAGAGAAGGCGAAACGTTTGCCAGCTTGAGACCTCTCGAGGTTTTCGAGAGTGATGATCACTGGTACTCGTTGGGTGATGCCTACACGGCCTCACTTTCCTCGCTCGATGTTGTACTGATGCGAAAAGACCCACCGTTCGATATGGAGTTTTTCTACACCACACAGCTACTCGAAGATGCAGAACGCCGTGGCACCCTCATTGTTAACCGCTGCGAGAGCCTTCGAAACTGCAACGAAAAGTTGTTCGCTGCACAATTCCCCCAATGCTGCCCTCCGCTTTTGGTGTCACGCGACCCCGACGCGCTGAAAACATTCCACAAGGAATACGGAGACGTCATATTCAAACCGCTCGATGGGATGGGTGGTCAATCGATATTTCGAGTTAGCGAAAATGATCCCAATCTGAACGTTATCCTTGAAACACTGACACGAAAGGGTGCCGAAACGATTATGGCTCAACGCTATCTACCCGAAATAAAGGCGGGTGATAAACGCATCCTCATGGTGAATGGCGAGGCCGTACCCTTTTGTTTAGCCAGGCTACCTATGGCGGGCGAAAATCGAGGGAACTTGGCGGCCGGGGGTTCAGGTGTGGTACAGCCTTTATCGGAGCGAGATCAATGGATCGCAGCACAAGTAGGACCCACCCTGCGCGAAAAAGGACTACTGTTCGTCGGACTTGATGTGATTGGTGACTATCTTACCGAGATCAATGTGACGAGCCCTACCTGTATGCGAGAGATTGATCGCGCTGAAAATACGCAAATCGCCGAGGCGCTTATCGCCAGTATCGAAGGCGCTTTGGTGGAGCACCGTGCAAGCTGAATACGACGTATCGGGGCATATGCCAGCGGCCACCGTTGTCTCAGTTGCACTGCACGCATTTATTGCCATTTTAATATCCAGCTCTGTGCTGTCTTCGGTAGCAACTTATCGCTCAAACGCCGTCACCGTAGTGCTCACGCCAAGTAAACAAGCACCATCCGACGCGACACACATGGCAAGTCAGCATCAGGTTGCAAGTATTGACGATGGGCAAAGACCTCTCACCGACCCATCACCCTCAACAAAACTAGCCATTTTGGAGGCGTTTTCCGATCAGGTTGCCGACCCTTCAGATTTGGCTGCCGAAGTAGAAAAACTCCAAGGTGAACTGACGCAGATGCAGGAGACGCAGGCGCAAAATACACGCCTTGGCAGCGTCGCTGCGCGCAGAGCACTGGATGCCGACTATCTTCAGCGTTGGGTAAGTCGCGTTGAAAACTTTGGTAATGCTGCACTGGCAAATGTAGGCAGTGCGAGGGGCGACGTGCGCTTATTGGTTGTCGTGAATAAATTAGGCATTCTTCTTGATGTTAGGCTGCTTGAGCCATCGGGCTTTCCCCACCTAGATCGCGCAGCGATCAAAACCGTGCAAGATGCGGCACCTTACCCTGCATTTCCTCCCGCATTGGGTTCACAAGTCGATAAACTAGAGATTGTGAGAACCTGGCAATTTCGTCCATAGATGAACGTTATAGCTCTCCCTTGAAAACTGAAAGCGATCACTGATGAAGAAAATCTGATGAAAATGCAGAGAACCACCGACAGTTTAAGGGGCCATTTTTTGATTGCGACACCCGCAATTGAATCTGGATTTTTTAAGCAAACCGTTACCTACATTTGTGAGCACGGCGAAACAGGTGCCATGGGGGTGGTCATCAATAAGCCCCTGGACCTGCAACTTGCCGATATTTTTGAGCACCTCAACATACAGCCCCTTTTAAGCCACGATGAAGTGTCCGTTATGGCCGGCGGCCCAGTAAAAGTAGACCGTGGATTCGTCCTGCACTCTCCCGATAAAACATTCGACGCCACACTGAAAGTCAACGCGGATGTGTGGCTAACAACGTCAAAGGATGTGCTTGCAGAGATTGCAGCCGGATCCGGTCCCGAGAGGCACCTCGTTGCACTCGGTTATGCGGGATGGTCCGCCGGACAGCTCGAGCAAGAAATTGCCGCCAACAGCTGGCTGACCGTCGCCGCTGATGACAAAGTACTTTTCGAGACCCACGTTCAGCAAAAATTTGAGTCGGCGGGAAGTCTTTTAGGCATCGATATCCGGCTACTCTCACAGCACGCAGGCCACAGCTAAATGTCGGGTGTTCGTTCCTACCTTTGCTTTGACTTTGGACTCAAAAATATCGGCGTCGCCTTGGGCAACACCTTGACGAATGAAGCGAGACCTTTACTCATTTTAGCGGCCGTCAATGGAAAGCCTCGGTGGGAACAGGTTGAAGCCCTGATAAAAGAGTGGCAACCGAGCGCTATCATCGTTGGGAACCCGATTGATGAGAACGGCGATGCAACTGAGCTCTCCGAGAGAGCATCAAAATTTGCCCGTCAGCTGCACGGACGTCTGGGCTTGAGCACCATCCTCCACGATGAGCGGTTTAGCTCTAAAGAGGCCAAGCTAAGAGCAAAGGAGTCGGGGCACAACGGTGACTTTTTAAAGAAGCCTATCGATGACCTTGCGGCGGCCATCATTCTTGAGAGTTGGCTTAACCTCGCGCGCGATTAGATTAATAGCGCTACCATCTATCGACATCCATGCCAGAGGGTCCCTCTACACCAAATGATGCCCGATCGCCTGATCGGCCAAGGGGTGTATCGAGTTTTATCGCAAGTCGGACATCATTTTCCGACTCAGCCGCTTTCAGTGCTTGCTCCGCGGTTATGACCCCCTGCTTAAATAATGCAATGAGCGCCTGATCAAACGTTTGCATGCCGTATTCAGATGAGCGTTTTATGAGCTCCGTGATCTTTTCGACATTGCCCGCGCGGATATGTTCCTGCATCAAAAGAGTAGACAACATCAGCTCTACGGCAACGACCCGACCACGTCCGTCACGTTTTGGTAGGAGTTGTTGGGCGACAATTGCGCGTAAATTAATGGATAGATCCATCCACAAACGACGCACATGCTCCTCAGGGAAAAAGCTTTGAATACGCTCAATTGCTTGTTTCGAACCTCCAGCGTGGAGCGTACACAAGCACAAGTGCCCCGTTTCGGCATAGGACAGTGCAATCCGCATTGTTTCCACGTCCCGAACCTCACCAATCATCACAACATTGGGGGCTTGGCGCAGTGCCGTTTTCAGTGCCACCTCAAATGACTGGGTATCAGCACCCACCTCACGCTGACTGATAATGGACTGCTTATGGCTGTGAACAAACTCGATGGGGTCCTCAACAGTAATAATATGATCGCGTCGATTTTGGTTTCGATAATCAACCATGGATGCGAGCGTGGATGACTTCCCCGCGCCTGTTGCACCAACGATAATGACAAGACCTTGCTTGAGCAGGCTCAATTCCTTCAATTGCGAAGGTAAGCCCAACTGCTCAAAAGTCGGTATCTCGTGGTGAATTCGACGAAGCACTAAAGCAGGCTGCTCACGCTGCACATAGGCGCTTGCACGAAAGCGCCCAAGTTCTGGGTGCTCAATGGCATAGTTAGCATCATGGTTGAGCGTGTAATCTTCAAATTGCTGCTGGGTCATACTGTCTTGAATCAGTGAGGAGACATCATCGGGCCCTAAAACTTGATCCCCGTACCCAAGTAATTCGCCATCTACCTTAAAAATGGGTAACGCACCCACAGCCGCGAAACCGTCAGACGCCTCTTTTTCGACAATCTGCTTAAGAAATTCAGTCAGCTTCACTGGCGCGGCCTCATACAATATTGTCAGGTTGTCGCGCTTTGCTTCGTGCAATTGCCACGTCGATGAGTCGCTTATCAACCAGCTGCTGCAAACCTTGATCCATCGTCTGCATGCCTACTGATTGCCCGGTTTGAATCGCGGAGTACATCTGCGCGACTTTATCTTCTCTGATTAGATTGCGAACAGCGGGTGTACCTCTGAGTATTTCCAATGCGGCCACCCGACCGCCGCCATTTCGCTTGAGCAGCGTTTGCGACACAACTGCCATCAATGATTCAGACAGCATCGACCGAACCATTCCCTTTTCCTCGGCAGGAAACACGTCAATGATCCGATCGACTGTCTTTGCCGCCGAGGTCGTATGAAGCGTTCCAAACACCAAATGCCCCGTCTCGGCTGCTGTGAGGGCCAGCCTTATGGTCTCTAGATCACGCATTTCCCCCACCATAATGATGTCAGGATCTTCTCTAAGTGCGGAACGCAGGGCTGTCGCAAAGCTATTCGTGTCGCGGTTAACTTGCCGCTGATTGACCAGACACTTTTTGCTCTCATGAAGAAATTCAATCGGGTCCTCAATCGTGAGAATGTGATCGAATCGCTTCTCGTTAATAAAATCGACCATGCCAGCGAGTGTCGTTGACTTACCTGAACCGGTTGGTCCGGTTACCAAAACAAGGCCTCGAGGCATCATTGCAAACTCTTTGAGCACCTCAGGCATGCCCAGATCGTCCAGTGAGAGAATCGCTGATGGAATGGTGCGAAATACAGCCCCAGCTCCCCGATTTTGGTTGAACGCATTTACCCTAAAACGCGCGATGCCCGGCACTTCAAAAGAGAAATCGGTTTCGAGTTGATCCTCATAATCTCGACGTTGCCGGTCATTCATAATGTCGTAGATCAGACTCTGGACTTGAGCATGATCCATAGGTGGCACGTTTATTCTACGAATGTCGCCATCAACACGAATCATGGGTGGCAAACCGGCAGACAAATGGAGATCCGATGCACTTTGCTGCGCGGTGAAAGCCAGTAATTCGGTAATGTCCATGAAACTCACCCTCTCCATAAGTACCGGATAGGGGCCATCGGGCGTACCATACCGGCATGAGCATCTCTAACCTACATCAAAACATATCTCAGATCAGAAGCCGACTCTCCGAAGCCGCCGATAGGGTCCAGAGAAGCCGAGATAGTGTGAAGCTGATCGCAGTTAGCAAAACCAAACCCGTAGCGGCGATTAAACGCGTTTATGAAACGGGACAACGCGACTTTGGAGAAAACTATGTCGCCGAAGCGATCGATAAAATCACGGCCTGTGAATCCTTGGACATTTGCTGGCACTTCTTAGGTCCACTTCAGTCAAACAAGACACGACTTGTTGCAGCGCATTTTGACTGGATTCACAGTGTCGATCGTATAAAGGTTGCGCAGCGGTTAAACGATCAGCGTCCCGCTACACTGCCGCCTTTAAATGTGTGTCTTCAGGTCAATATACCGGCCGAGGCAACCAAGTCAGGCGTGTCGTCAGAAACTGCATTACTCGAATTGGCGCTCGCGGTCGATAAAATGGACCGACTAAAGCTGAGAGGTATTATGGCGATTCCTGCGCCAACGAAGGATCCTTTGGAACAACGAGAGCAGTTCAACCGCATCGCGGGACTTCTCAACATCCCTGGGCTGCCAGCGGGAATGACAGAACTATCGATGGGCATGTCTTCTGACATGGAGGCCGCCATTGCAGAGGGCGCAACCATGGTCAGAATTGGCACAGATATTTTTGGCGCACGGTATACTTAGCGGTCAAAAACAGAGGTATGAACGAGTGAGTCATTCAACGATTACATTTCTTGGCGGTGGCAATATGGCCGGCGCCATTTATGGCGGTTTAGTAGATAACGGATTTACCGAGACTCAAATTACCGTGATTGACCCCTCAGAGTCGGCACAACAACAGGCACGGAATGTGGGCCTCAGTTGTGTTTTAAGCGCTGCACCAGAAACCATCGACGATGATTTACTTGTTCTCGCGGTAAAACCCCAAATTGCAGCGACAGTGCTTGCATCACTCAAGGGCAAACTCTCGGCATCGACCACGGTGCTCTCTATTATCGCCGGGATCGACTCGAGTTCATTAGCGGCAATGCTGGGCCTCACAAATACATCAACCATTATTCGCTGCATGCCCAACACTCCCTCGATGGTGAATGAGGGTATGACAGCCTTACTTGCCAATGATCAGTGCAGCGAGAGCGGTCGCATGCTCGCTGAACAAGTCATGGCGGCGGTGGGTAAAACACTGTGGGTGCAAGAGGAATCAGACCTCGATATTGTTACCGCCATCTCAGGGAGCGGTCCGGCCTACTTTTTTCTCTTTATGGAGAGTCTTACTGAGGCTGCCATAAAACTGGGTATGTCATTACCAGAAGCTCGATTACTCGCTGTTCAGACGGCCGTAGGCTCCGCCAAGCTCGCATCAGTGAGCGACGAAGACCTCGCAAAACTGCGAAACAATGTAACGAGCCCTGGCGGGACCACCCAGCAAGCGATACTGTCGTTCGAGCAGGCGGGACTTCGTAGCGTCGTTGATGACGCCGTTTCAGCGGCAAGAAAGCGGTCCCTTGAATTGAGCGAGGAATTTGGCGCATGAACAGTGCTTTGTCTGACATTGCCGTAACCATAGCTTCTCCACTCTTCAGCTTGGCTCTATTTTTAATCGCGATGCGTTTCCTCGCTCAGCTTTGTGGTGTGAGTCCTTACAACCCTATTTCGACAGGCCTTCGCAGCATTACCGATCCCATCGTTGCGCCAATAAACAGGCTGGTTCCAGCCGGTAGGCGACTAAACATAGGGGCCATTATTGCCCTCATTGTCTGCCAAGTAATCTACATTGCAGTGATGCTGGCGCTTATTAGCCGCTTCGACGCGTTCAACGTCCTCCAGTCCCTTATCTGGAGCACGCTGGGGGCGGCCGGCTTACTGATCAATATTGTTTTCTACAGCGTGCTTGCAATGATAATTGTGAGCTTTATCGCCCCCCAGAGTAATCACCCGGCCGTCGAGTTTGTTTGGCAACTCACTGAGCCCGTCATGGCGCCACTGCGAAATTTTATTCCTTCAATGGGTGGACTCGACTTTTCTCCCATCGTGCTTTTTATCGGTATCAACGTCATAAGAGTCTCTTTGGGCCATATGGCCGTCGCTGTCGGGATGCCCGCGTTTATTATTGGAATTTAATCAGGTGAATAACGCGTACGCACAATCGAGCGTCGGCATTGTTGAGCCCAAAACGGCATTTTTCGATGAACCGTTGTTCCTCAAGTCAGGCGAGGTACTCAAAGAGTACAGCCTCGCCTACGAGACTTACGGTGTCTTAAACGCAAAGGGCAGTAACGCCGTTCTTATTTGCCATGCACTCTCGGGCAGTCATCATGCGGCGGGATATTACAGCGAGACTGATACAAAGCCAGGCTGGTGGGACACAATGATCGGTCCGGGCAAGCCCATCGATACAAACCGCTTGTTTGTCGTCTCTTCGAATAATATTGGCGGCTGCGATGGCTCAACAGGCCCCTCGAGTGTCAGTCAAAGCTCTGGCAAGCCATGGGGAAGTCTCTTTCCTCAAGTGACGGTTGAGGACTGGGTAGAGACACAAAAGCGGCTTGCCGAGTCTTTGGGTATCGCTCACTGGGCGGCAGTCATTGGCGGCAGTTTGGGGGGGATGCAAGCCTTGGAGTGGTCTGTTCGCTACCCCAGCTGGCTGAGTCACTGCGTTGTGCTCGCTGCCGCACCTGGACTCACCGCGCAGAACATCGCCTTTAACGAAATAGCCCGACAAGCCATTTTTTCTGACCCCCAATGGCTGCAGGGAGACTATGCATTGTCCGAGACGGTCCCAGAGAAAGGTATGGCACTGGCGCGTATGGTGGGTCATTTAACCTACATGTCTGCGGATAAAATGTCCGACAGATTCGGCCGTGAACTTCGCCAAGGCAGCTTCGAACCCGATGACGACGAGCCGATCTTCCAGGTCGAGAGCTACCTGAGATACCAAGGGTCACAATTCGCTGGACGCTTCGATGCCAATACCTATGTCATCATGACGCGCGCACTGGATCGGTTCGATCTGGCATCTCACGGAAAGGGAGACTTATCCGAAGCACTTGCTCGAGCAACAGCAGAGTTTTTAGTGGTCTCCTTTAGCTCTGACTGGCGTTTTGCACCAAGCCGCTCGCAAGAAATTGCCAATGCTCTATTAGCATCCGGCAAGCGGGTCACCTATGCGGACATCGAATCTGATGCAGGACACGACGGCTTTCTTCTCGAGGATAAAGATTACATGGCCTTGGTCGGCGCGTGGATGAAGCGGGTTGCGCCATGATGTTGCGCAGTGACATCGACACCATTCTTGACTGGGTCATGCAGGGTAGTCGTGTACTCGACCTAGGTTGCGGCGATGGTGAGCTGCTAGCCGCACTCACCAAGCAAAAAGCCATTTCGGGACTCGGGGTCGACATTGATGCCGGAAATCTCATTGCAGCAGTCGACAAAGGTTTGTGTGTCGTCCAACAAAATATGGAAGATGGACTATCGAACTTTAACTCCAAAAGCTTTGACGTTGTGATTATCGCCTTTTCGCTACAAGTGCTTACACGCCCACACACTGTGCTTGAGCGGGTTGTCGACATTGGCAATGAGGCGATCGTGAGTTTCCCTAACTTCGGTCACTGGCGATCTCGCCTATCGCTTTTGTTTTCAGGCCGGATGCCAAAAACGAAAGCCCTACCTTATAGCTGGTTTGATACCCCAAATATTCATTTCTGTACCGTGAACGACTTTGAGCAACTTTGTGACCAACTTCAGATCGAAATTATCGAGCGTAAGACATCCGAAGGCGGGCATATATTGGCTAAGCTCTGGCCAAATTTATTTGCTAAGTCAGCGAGCTACAGGATTCAACGGACGTGAAGTATTTACTTACCCTGCTTATTTCCCTATGGGCATGTCAGTCGCAGGCGCAGCAGTCTGAGCGCTTCGATCAATTCGAGCTTCATTACAGCATTGTCTACACAACGTTTCTCACGGCTGAGATCGCGGCTAAATTCGGCATCCCCAGAGGAAAGGATAAAGCGATGCTGACATTATCAGTCCGCGACGCAGAGGCCGGTGATATCGAAGGTCGCCCAATGGAAATCGAAGGCAGAACCTGGGACTTAATTACCGGTGGCAATATGAAGGTAAAAGAGGTGAAAGAAGGCCGCGCAACCTACTACCTTGTGCCTTTTGAGTTCCTCGACAGGGAATACCGATTTTTCGAATTCACCTTCACGCCCGAGGGCGCGAATAAGGCCTATAAATATAAGTTCCAAACACAGCTTTGGCGCCAGGAGTAGCCTCAGATGGCGTTTGTCTTAGCTAGCAATAACCCGGGGAAACTCAGGGAATTTGAACAGCTGTTCACAAAGCTGGGTTTCGAAGTCGTACCGCAGGCCCAATTTGGGGTGGAAGATGCGGATGAAACCGGCTTGTCGTTCATTGAAAATGCGCTGATAAAAGCGCGCCATGCGTCAGAACGAACAAACCAACCCGCTATGGCAGATGACTCTGGAATTGTTGTTCCGGCCCTCAAAGGAGCGCCCGGCATCTACTCTGCGCGCTATTCAGGTAAAGGCGACGCAGCTAACAATGAAAAACTGCTCAGGGCACTCGAGGGTATAGAGGGAGCGGGGCGAAGTGCTTTCTACGTTGCGGTTATCGCGCTGGTAAAGCACGCGAATGACCCGATGCCTGTCATTGCTGAAGGGCGCTGGCATGGTCGAATTGCAAAAAGCCAAGTAGGCGAGGGTGGCTTCGGCTATGACCCCTTATTCATTCCAGATGGCTTTAAGATTACGGCAGCTCAGATGACACCGGATGATAAACAGGCTCTGAGTCATCGAGCACAAGCACTTAAAGCGCTCGCGCCCAAACTTAACGGCCTTCAGTGAAACAAAAGATCCCTCTCGCTTTGTATATCCACATCCCGTGGTGCGAGCGAAAGTGCCCCTACTGCGACTTCAACTCGCATGAAAATTACAGTCCGGACATTGAACCTCTGTATGTTTCAGCACTTCTCAATGATCTTGACCAACAACTCGAGTTCGTCGATGGACGACAGGTGTCTTCCATCTTTTTTGGCGGGGGGACACCCAGCCTTTTTTCGGGCCCAGCAATTGACCAAATCTTGAGTGGTGTTCGGTCGAAAGTTTTATTAACTGACGATTGTGAAATTACGCTTGAGAGCAATCCGGGGAGTGCCGAAGCGGCAAAGTACCGGTCCTATAGGGAGGCTGGAGTCAATCGCCTGAGTATTGGTGTGCAAAGTTTCGCCGAAGATAAGTTGCGTGCGCTTGGCAGGATTCATACGGGCGACGAGGCCAGGGCGGCTATCGATATGGCTTTTTCCTCAGGGTTTAGCCGACTTAATGTTGATCTGATGTATGGATTAGAAGGCCAGACCCAAGTCGAGGCAATCAGCGATATCAAGACCGCTATGAGTTATGGCATCTCTCACCTGTCCTGGTATCAGCTAACGATTGAACGAAATACAGCATTTTGGTCAGCACCGCCTACGCTGCCTGAGACGGACATAATTGAGCCTTGGCAGAGTAAGGTTAGCCGCTTACTTGGTGAGTTTGGTATTTACCAATACGAAGTATCGGCATGGAGCAAAAAGGGAGAGGAGTCGAGGCATAACCTAAATTACTGGCTCTTTGGCGACTATCTAGCGATTGGCGCAGGTGCCCACGGTAAAGTCACCATAGGCGATTCGGTTTACCGACTCCAAAGAACACGACATCCCTCTCACTATCTTGAGGAGTTTGAGGAAGCCCAGGCAAACACCGGTATCAAAGCGCTAAAGGCGATACCCGATGACGATAGGGTGGGTGAGTTCATGATGAATGCGTTGAGACTCCGTAATGGCGCGCCGCGGGATTATTTACAAGCGCGAACAGGAAAAAAGTTTGGTGCCATCAAGAAAACGCTTGAGTCGTTAAGCGCTCGGGGACTCATCAGCGACGACCCAGAGCGACTGGTCACCACAGAGCTCGGATACCGCCACTTAGATTCGGTCATCGAGGCATTTTTTTGATCAGCTGACCAGACGGCTAGCGTCGTGTGATTTTTTTTCAAACAGCAAATCCCACACCCCATGGCCCAATCGATGGCCTCTTCGCTCAAACTTTGTCTCGGGACGGGATTCAGGGCGCGCTATATAGTTGTTTTGACCGGCGGTATTGAGAAGCAACGCGTTCGCTGAGAGAACGTCCATCATATGTGCCGCATAGGGCTGCCAATCAGTGGCCAAGTGCAAATGCCCCGAAGGTGATAGCCGACTGACAAGAAGTTCGACGAAATCAGGCTGTATTAAGCGACGCTTGTGATGCCGCTTCTTGTGCCAAGGATCAGGGAAAAAGATCTGTAGCAAATCGATCGACTCTTGAGGTATGGCCTCCTCGAGCACCTGAACCGCATCCTCGGCGAAAACCTTCAGGTTTTTGATGCCCCGCTTATCGACCTCGGACAACAACTTACCGACACCAGGCCTGTGCACTTCAATGCCTAAATATCTGTCCTGTGGATTTTGATCGGCCATCGCCACAAGGCTATCGCCCATACCAAAGCCAATTTCTAAAACACGACGACCCGCCACGGCGAACGAGCGATCCCAGTCGAAGCGTTTTTCACTCAACGTAAATCCATGCGCAGGAAATACGGAACTCCAGCCCTTTTGCTGACTTTCAGTCATTCTACCTGCACGAATAACGAAACTTTTTATTCGATAATTCGACTGCTCACTCATTGACCGCGCGCTCTCGTGCCGCCATTAAAGAGCAAAACCAACCCGCCAGAAAAAGGAGGCCACCAAGGGGTGTGATGGCACCCAGAATAGCGATATCTGTGAGAACAAGGGCATACAAGCTCCCAGAAAAAATGACAATGCCGGCAACAAAAGTACGCAAGGCGCGAGTAAGCCAAACGTTAGGTTCATCTTTGAATAGGCCCAACAGCGCCAGAATCACCAACGTGTGGAACATGTGATAGTCAATCGCGGTTGCCCACGTCGCTAAACGGGGAGGTGTCACCACGCTGGCAAGCGCGTGTGCCCCAAAGGCACCTAAAGCAACCCCTGCGAACCCGAGAGCGCAAGCGACAGACAGATAAAATGATTTCATAAACCGGTGGTTAGTTAGGCGAGCATTCCCGTTCGCAGCTTTTTCATAGCGTTGCTCTCGAGCTGGCGAATGCGCTCTGCCGATACACCATACTCGTCAGCCAACTCGTGCAGTGTCGCCTTAGGCTCTGATAACCAGCGTCGAGCGACAATATCCCGGCTCCGAGCGTCAAGGGCAGACATCGCGTCTGATAGCTGGCTCTCCTCATGCGCAACATGATTAGCCGACTCGACCAACATAGCAGGATCCATCGACTGATCCTCAAGGTACTGCTGAGGCGCCTGCCATGCGGACTCTTCGTCGGCATCGACCGGCATATCAAAAGCCACATCACGGCCGGATAAGCGGCTTTCCATACGCGTCACTTCCGCAGGGTCCACACCGAGATCCTCGGCAATTGCGAGCGTCTCTGCCTCAGTCAGCCAATGTGTCCCTTTTTTCTGGCTTCGAAGATTGAAGAATAACTTGCGTTGCGCCTTCGTCGTCGCGACTTTAACGATGCGCCAATTCTTGAGGATGTACTCGTGCATTTCCGCTTTTATCCAATGCACAGCAAAAGACACCAAGCGAACACCCTTAGTGGGGTCGAAACGCTTTACTGCCTTCATCAAACCAACGTTGCCTTCTTGGATAAGGTCAGCTTCTTGCAGGCCGTAACCAGAATATGAACGAGCCACGTGAACGACAAATCGTAGGTGTGCAAGTACTAACTCACGCGCAGAATCAACGCAGTTGTCATAAAAAAGCCGCTCAGCGAGCTCTTTCTCTCTATCGACTGAAAGAATTTGGATAGCGCTGACTGTCTGTACATACGCGCCGAGGTTGGCCCCAGGCGCCATACTAAGAATGGCACTTGGTGACAATGCGACTGCTGTATTGGTCTCGGACATACGCAAACCTCCTAACTGGATGAGAATATTAGCACTCTTGCCTTGAGAGTGCTAACTCCAGAAAAAGTTCCGCGTCGGCTTAACGAGGTTGGATGCGCGCTAAATGAAGCTGAACGGAATAACACGCGCTTATCCAGCCAAGCGTCGCGCCCACCGCAAGAAGACCGAACACGTTCAACAAACCAAATACTGAGACAGCAGCAGAGCGGTCGTAAAGCTCAAATAGTTGAGATATGGGTACCGTCAGTGTCTCCAGTGCAAGCAAGATCAACACTGCAGCAACAAGCCCTCCCAGCGCACCGATCAAAACCCCAGTGTATAAGAACGGACGGCGAGCAAACGCGTTGCCCCCGCCGATTAATTTAATAACAACAATTTCTTCTCTGCGTGACTCAATGCCCAGTCGTAGGGTGTTTCCCAGTGTCAGCACCACCCCCAACGCCATTGCAACGCCAAGCGCGATAGCCACAGAGCGCGCTAACGCAATAAATGCCTCGAGACGCTCAAGCCAGCGACTGTCCAAAATGACTTCTGACACCCCGGGTAAGGCGGTCAAATCCTGACTTAGTTGTTCAAGACCCGCGGCGCGGATATTGGAAGAAGGATAGAGCCATAGGGTGTGCGGGAGGGGATTGCTTGCCAGCCTGCTAGAGAGTGCATCCAAACCCGTTGCGTTAATAAACTCTTTTAACGCTGTATCCCGATCAATGATTTTTACCGAGGCAACACCAGGCTGTCGCTCAATTTTCTCAGCCAATACCTCCGCATCACCGTAGGTTAATGCCGGATCGGTCAGCACCGAGAGTTGTGGGGGCGCATCTAACTGGTTGATTTCCTGCGTCACGGCGTTGGCTAAGGTGAGCGCAAATGTCGGCAGGGCCAGAGCAATGGCGATAACCAGCACCGTGAGTGCATTTGATACAGGCTCTCGAATCAGCTTATCAACGCTCGCCTCAGCAGCTTGCCGGTGGTGGTGTGCCCAGGCTAAAACCCGAGGTCGCGGTCCCGAACCAACCCCCGCCGGAGACTGAATTGCCATTAACTGTCACCTCGCAACGAATTACCAAGCGTAATCAACCGCCCTTCTTGCAACGTGAGAATGCGCTGCGACATGCGTGAAATCAGTGCCAAGTCATGACTTGCAACGATGACAGTCACGCCCACACTATTGAACGCCGCGAAGAGCCCCATAATTTCCGCGGATAACTGTGGGTCCAAGTTACCGGTAGGTTCATCCGCAATTAGAATTTTAGGTCGTGCGACGACGGCGCGCGCTATACCAACACGCTGTTGCTCTCCGCCGGACAGCATCTCTGGCGACGCTCGTTCTCTATCTAGGAGTCCAACTTTATCGAGCGCTGCTCGCACACGGCGATCAATATCACGTTTTGTAAATCCCGCTATTTCCAGCGGCAGTGCCACATTGTGAAAGACTGAGCGATCAAAGAGCAGCTTGTGATCTTGAAAAACCACACCAAAATCACGTCGATAAGCCGCAATACCCGATTCACGAATTTTTGCTAACGGGCGACCATTTACTCTGACGTCGCCAGCAGAGGCGCGATCAAGTAAAAGAAGTAACCTTAAAAGCGTACTTTTCCCTGCGCCGGAATGCCCCGTTAGAAACGCCATCTCTCCACTGGCCATGCTGAAAGACAAGTCAATAAGCGCATCGCGCTGATCGAATCTTTTACCTACACGATCGAAGACAATATCCACTGTTAGCTACTCAACAGGGCTGAATAAGGCATCAACGAATTCACCGGCATTAAATGGACGCAAGTCCCCAACGCCTTCCCCAATACCAATAAAGCGTATGGGGCGTTTGATCTGTTCACCAATGGCGAAAACAACCCCGCCCTTCGCGGTGCCATCAAGTTTCGTCAATGCAATGCCTGTCACCCCGACACACGCATCAAACTCTTTCGCCTGCGCGACGGCGTTCTGACCCGTACCCGCGTCCAATACCAACAATGTCTCATGGGGCGCGGTCTCATCGGCTTTCTTAATGACCCGAACAATCTTTTCTAGCTCGGTCATTAGATGCGCTTTATTGTTCAACCTTCCCGCTGTATCCGCGAGCAACACGTCGATGTTTCGGGCTTGAGCTGCGTTTAAGGCATCGAATAAAACGGATGCGCTGTCGGCACCGGTATGCTGGGCAATTACGGGCACATTATTGCGCTCACCCCATGTCTGGAGCTGCTCAACCGCGGCGGCTCTAAACGTATCACCCGCCGCCAACATGACCGACTTTCCTTCTGACTGGTAGCGATGTGCCAGCTTACCGATTGTCGTTGTCTTCCCCGCACCATTAACACCAACGACCAAGATGACAAACGGCCCCTGTTTTGGCTCGTTAACCGCGACGTCCTGCGCGACCAGCGTCTCTTCTAACAGCCGCTTCAATGTCGTCATAACAGCCTCGGCATCGACAGAGGAGTTCCGAGGATATGTCGCAATAAGTCGATCCATGATGACTTGAGTGGTTGCGACGCCGACGTCTGCCATCAACAACTCGGTTTCTAGGGCCTCTATCACGTCATCGTTAATGGTGGCCCGAACACCGAGTGCCGACTCCAAGCCAGACATTAACGACTGACTTGTCCGACCTAAACCTGCGGTCAATCGGCCAAACCATGAGGCGTCCTCGGCCTGCGCCTCTTCTTTCGACTCGTCTTTGACAGTCAGATCAGCGGATGCTTGGTCCACCTCTTTCTGCTTGCGCCCAAACCACTTCATTTTATTTCAGGTTCCTTTACTGGCCACGCGCACGATCAGCGCTATGCTATGCGAGTCTAACATCAGGTGCTTGCATCATGAGTAAAAGTCGAACGCGGCAGCCCGCAAATCAAATCCGCATGATCGGCGGGCAGTGGCGTGGCAGAAAACTAAGCTTCCCGGACGCAGAGGGACTTCGCCCAACCGCCGACAGAGTCCGAGAAACCGTCTTCAACTGGCTAGCAGATCACGTCAGCGGATCGAGGTGCCTCGATATGTTTGCAGGCTCAGGCGCACTGGGGTTTGAGGCTCTGTCACGGGGCGCGCGTCATTGCTGCTTTGTTGAAAAGAATCCAGCGGTATTTCGTCAGATTCAAGCAAACTGTGAGCTGCTTAACGCAACCAGTCAGAGCGAAGTGGTGCTCGCCGACGCAAACATTCCGCTGCACACGAGCGAGCCTTTCGATATCGTATTTTTAGATCCGCCCTTCAAGAGTGCCTCGCTTCAGCGCTGTCTCAATTGGCTTATTAACAGCGCAACACTAACGCCCGGCGCGTTGATCTATATAGAAACCGCTAAAGACGAGCCATGGCGCAATGATTCACTCAACATTTTAAAAGAGAAATACGCCGGGGAAGTCTGCTTTCGACTCACTGAACTTAAATAGCAGGATTTGTCCTCGACATTGGGGTTGTGTAGTCTCGGATCGAAGAGATAAAGAGCTGTTTTTATGCGTAACCACACGATCGTTTATCCTGGAACGTTTGACCCCATTCACAACGGACACGTCGATCTCGTTGAACGCGCCGCAAACCTGTTTGACAAGGTGGTTATTGGGGTCGCAGACAGCGCCAGAAAACAACCCCTTTTCTCAACCCAAGAGCGGATTGATCTCGTAAGACAATCGCTAGCTCACCTGGATAATATTGAAGTGAAAGGCTTTTCTGGTCTATCGATTCGTTTCGTAGAGGATCAAGGGTCTCAGTGCGTGCTTCGCGGCATTCGGACAACCGCCGATTTCGAATTCGAGTACCAGCTCGCCAATATGAATCGCGCAATGAATCCGGTGTTTGAAAGTATCTTCTTAACACCGACCAATGACTTCTCTTACATTTCGTCGACTCTTGTTCGCGAGATAGCCTCAATGAAGGGTGATGTCGAGGACTTCGTACCCCCCGTGGTATTGGCCGCCTTGAAGGCTAAGTTCATGGTTAGCGCTGGCAGTTAGGGCAAAATACCGTCGAGCGATTGGACTGCCGGATTTCTTTCAGCGTTTGACCCTTACAGCGCTTACATAACTCGCCCGCTCGCCCGTAAACCTGCAAGCTCTGTGCGAAGTAGCCGGCTTTACCATCACCACCTACGAAATCGCGCAGCGTTGTGCCGCCCACTTCTATCGCGGTCGCTAAGACTTCCTGAATCGTCTCGGCAAGGCGGACATAGCGCACTTTGCTCACTTTATTCGCGGCCCGATCAGGTCTAATGCCTGCCATGAACAACGCTTCATTTGCATAAATATTGCCCACGCCCACGACCACCTTCGCATCCATAATGAAATGCTTCACAGGTGCCGCTCGCGTCCGCGAAACCCGGTATAGGTAGTCGCCAGAAAAGTCAGTCGATAGCGGCTCGGGGCCCAGATGATCGAGCAGGGAATGCGAGGTGCCCTCCACCCAATGCATGCTGCCAAATCGGCGAGGATCGTGATAACGAAGCAAAAACCCAGTATCGAGCGCTATATCGACATGATCATGTTTGCGCGGTTGTTCCTTGTTGTTAACCAAACGAAGGGAGCCGGACATGCCCAGATGGACCAAAAGACTGCCGTTATCAAAATCAATCAGCAGATACTTAGCGCGACGCCGGGCCGCTAACACCCGACCACCTTCTAATCGTTGCTCTAAATCATCGCTGATCGGCCATCGGAGCCGGCGATCACGTATCGTTACGCTTGATACCTTGCGCCCAACAACGTGTGGCTCTATTCCTCTTCGCGTTGTTTCTACTTCGGGTAGCTCCGGCACCTGCCTCTCCAAAAACCTTAGCTAATAAGCAAAAAAAACCCCGGCAATGCCGGGGTCTTCGAACTGCTTTGCACTTACTTGATCTTACCTTCTTTGTAGACCACGTGCTTACGTGCGACGGGGTCGTACTTCTTCATCTCTAACTTGTCAGGCGTCGTACGCTTGTTCTTGTCAGTTGTGTAGAAGTGGCCTGTGCCCGCTGACGAATTCATCCGAACTTTTTCTCGCATCGTTATCTACTCCTTAAACCTTTTCGCCGCGTGCACGCAGCTCTGAAAGAACTGTTTCGATTCCACGCTTATCAATAACTCTCATACCTTTGGGAGACACTCGAAGAGAAACGAACCGCTTCTCTGACTCTACCCAAAACCGGTGATTGTGAAGGTTAGGCAGGAAGCGTCTGCGAGTGCGATTCTTCGCATGCGAGACATTGTTGCCCGTCATTGGACGCTTACCTGTAACTTGACATACTCGCGACATCTGTCTGTCCACCAAAAAAAGGAGCGGCAAGATACCAAAGGCCTAGGCCTTAAGCAACATGCAGAGTTACACAAATCCTAAGTTTCTTAGGCTTTCACAACGACCAGCAGCAACGATGACATGATCCACCAGGTCGATATCAACGATGTTCAAACACTTTGCTAACTTTCGGGTCGTATCGATATCGGCCTGACTTGGTACCGGCGAGCCTGACGGGTGGTTGTGTGCGACGATAATCGACGACGCATGATGCGACAGGGCGCTCATCATAACGACTCGGTGATAAACGCAGGCGCTGTCGATCGAGCCCACGAACAAAATCTCACTCGCAATAAGTTGGTATTGACCATCCAGAAAAACTGCAACGAACGTCTCGCGCACTCGTCCATCCAACATTTCAACCAAATATTGCTCCAGACTTCTCGCATCGATTCTCTCTTTTTGAGCGCTCAAACACTCCTCAGACATCAATGTTTGTAAAACAAACATCGCTTTAAGGCGCGCGCGAACAACGTGATTAGCCACCGGATGACTGAAGGCGCCGTCAGCCAATCCTCGCGAAAAAGCGCGCAATGAAACGAAGGGTGGACAACTAGCCAACAGTGCATCAGCGGCAGAAATCGAGATGTCGAGCACCTCTGCCATAAGGACGATGCGATTACGGTGAGCGTACATAGTTAACCCGCCTGAGATTTACCATTGCAGGGCCACTCCTGTGTCGTTTTCAATCAATGTGGCTATCGCTACTGCACCCTTTGGCCGCAACGCGTTAACCACGCATTCATTCGACAGCCACAAGACAGACTTAAAATGTATCCAGCAAATGGGTCATTCCCCCGTTTCAAGCACCCTCAAACTCCCTGTGGCTCGTCGTGTGGGGAGTACTACCAGTCAAGACCAGTAGGATTCATCACGCGTGGATGCTACCTTTGACATCAACTTTCCCGGTTGCATTGGGCAAATGGCACGACTTTTAAATCGCAATTTCATCATTGGCGTCACAGGAAGCATCGCCGCGTACAAGGCGGCGGAAATCACACGTGAACTGAAACGTGAGGGCGCCAATGTGCGCGTGATCATGACGGACGGCGCCTGCGAGTTCATTACGCCGCTGACGTTGCAGGCACTCTCGGGTAATCCAGTCCACACCGGCCTCCTCGATACCGACGCGGAAGCGGCGATGGGCCACATAGAACTGGCACGCTGGGCAGATGCATTGGTTATCGCTCCCGCTAGTGCCGATTCCATTGCGCGTCTCGTTCAAGGCAGAGCGGATGACCTCCTCGGCGCCTGCGCACTTGCAACGCCAGCCCCCGTTTTTGTTGCCCCTGCTATGAATCAGGAAATGTGGGCGAAAGCCGCGACCCAAGAAAATATCCATGTCCTTCAAAACCGAGGGATTACAATATTAGGGCCCGACTCAGGAAGCCAAGCCTGCGGTGATATCGGTGCAGGGCGGTTGCTCGACCCACGTGAAATCATCGAGTCACTCGTCGCCACCTTTTTGACAGGTCAACTCGCAGGCAAGCACGTTGTTATTACGGCAGGCCCCACCCGAGAACCACTTTGTCCAGTGCGCTACCTCAGCAACCGAAGCTCCGGAAAAATGGGCTACGCGCTCGCCGAGGCCTGCATAAATGCGGGCGCACGAACGACACTCATCTCAGGTCCAGTTCACTGTGAAGCGCCTCCCGGTGTGGTACTGGTCCCCGTGGAGACCACACAGGAAATGCTTGACGCCAGCATGGCAGCGTCAGATGACGCAGATATTTTTATTGGCGCCGCCGCGGTTGTGGACTTCCGGCCCGAATCAGTGGCAACACAAAAAATAAAGCGTGAAGGGTCGACAACCATGGACCTTAAGCTGGTTTCCAACCCTGACATCATTGCCAGCATCGCAGCGCGCCAAGTGCGACCAAGCCTAGTCGTTGGCTTTGCCGCAGAGACAAATGATGTCACTACTTATGCGCGGAACAAGCTGAAAAAGAAGCGCTTAGATTTCATTTTTGCAAACGACGTCAGTGATTCTGCAATAGGGTTTAACAGCGACAGCAATGCTGGGACGCTCATCAGCGCGGACAATGACATTACAATGGCATTGTCATCCAAGCGCGTACTCGCAGAAACCATGATTGCTGAGCTCGCGAAACACCTGCCAGAGACATGAGTGCATCACGTCCGCCAGAAGGACATATTTCAGCCGAAGAGAGACGTAAGTTACTTATTGCGATTGGCGGCATTGCGCTCGCTGTTGTCCCTACCCTTGCGGCCGCTCTGTACTTAGTCGTCGGCCTATCATTTTCCGAGCAAAGTGCACTCTATAAAGCACAAGTAGATAACGCGCTTTACCAGCGTGCAGACCTGATCAAATCGGATATTGCCGCCATCAAAGATGGCTTGCAGCAAAGTCTATCTGATCGCTCTTTTGAGCAAAACCCAACATCGGCACTGCAATTGATCCCAGGTGGTCGTCAATTCCGCATTATTCCGCTGAGTGATATGGGCGTTGCGAGCCTAGACCCTGAAGACTACGGACTCAGTTCCTTGGTTTTGCTCGACAGAGTGCGCAAGACATTCGAGACCGGCGCCATAGGATTCGAGATTATTAAGCGTGAAGAAACATCTCAACTCGTTGCGGTTGGTCGATTCGAAACGCCCACACAGCGTGGTGTAGCCATTGCAACGCTGCACAGCCATATTCTTGCACGGTGGATGAGTGAGGCCCCCATTGGGCAGTTCAATCTCTGGCAGACCTTTGACGATGCACCCAGCATACAAATATCCGAGTCAGCTGAGTTTCTACCTACGGGATCGGGCGGCCCCATAAAACGAACGATCGAGGGAACACCCTATATTTTAGGGCTGGATGTCGACCCCTCGATGATGCCATCAACACCGGCATTACCCTTCCTTTTTTGGCCTCTCATTTTAATAGGGCTCTTGGCCAGTTATTGGGTTCTCATCCTTAAGCGCCGCGCTGACTTAGAGGGTGACGTCAAACTCATTCTCGATACTGCCGACTCACGCGACCCCATAAGGTTGCAGCACTCGGAACTGTCACCTCTCGCCCTCACTGTAAGACAGCTCGCCTCAAATAATAGAAGTCGAATGCGACGCTCGGGCGCAGCCGCCATCCAGCCAGAGCAGGGTCAGGACATCGCAGCGCGAGAGCCACAAACGCCTCAATTAATTGCCAGCGAATGGACGACAGGGATTGGGGCATGGGTAAGGCTTGCCGAGTCTGAAACAGAAGCCGTGGAGCAAAATGCTTTAAAGAAGCTGGCGGTAGGTGTTGCAGGTCTTGCCGTGCGATCATCGGCACAATCGTTTGTGGTCTCTTGTCTGGGCGGAGACAGAGAAATCCGCGCCAAAACTTGTTTCATAAAAGCACTTCTCTCAGAAGGTGTTGACGTGATTGACGTGGGACACGTGCCCACTCCCATAGCACACATGGCAACCCACAATGGCACCTCATCGGGTGCCGCGTTGGTCCTTCAACGCGATACCAAGGACCGGTTGACGCTTGGCGCGCTCTACAACCGTCAGTGGGTAGAAGAAGGCTTCTGGCAGAAAATCACCGCGCTCTCTTATGAGCACGTTGCTACATCCTCCAATGGTCGGAGTATCAAGCTCAAGCTAGATGATGATTACTGCGACCGCCTTTCGGCCGATATGGCCATGGCGGAAAATCTGCGCATAACCGTTGTCTGCGATAGCCCAATAACACTGTCCATAGCTGAGCAGAGCTTGCAAAAAGCATCGTGTGACGTACGCAGTGTTTGCCTTGAGCGAGGCTTCTCAGAAAGTGAGGCGCAGGCGCACTTTAGTGGCCATGAGGCAGACCTCCATTTTGTTTTGAACAGTTGCGCCTCGCGGTTAACCGTCTTTGATGCGCACGGCAATCGGGTTCGCGACGACCATATCTTCATGCTAATTAGCCGAGATGCGCTAGCGAGACACCCGGGAAGCGATGTCATTATTGGCTATAAAGGCTCGCGGATCCTCTCGTCATTTGTCACTTCATGCGGAGGAGCCTCAAAAATGGTGGACTCCGCTCCCCACGTTTTGCAGCGCGAAATGGCTGAAAGTGGCGCAATCATCGGTGGCGACTGCGACGGCGCCTTGTACTTACGCGATCGCTGGTTTGGATCTGACGATGCAATTTATGGCGGTGCGAGGCTTGCGGAAATTGTCAGTAACGAGGGACCGTTGACAGACCTTATAGCGGCTCTGCCCGAGACGTCGTTGAGTGTTTTACCCCTCGGTGATAAAACACCGTTGCACGATGCACTCTTGGCCTTATTGTCCGATGAAACCAGTTTTGCAGGCGCTCGGATATCGCAGGCTAATGGAATTCGCGTAGACTTCGCAGACAGCTGGGCCCACATTGATGATGCATTGGCAAATGATCCCACGCTGAGGTTTGAGGGTGACGACGATAGTTGCCGCGGCAGACTTGAGGAGCTTGTCGCTGACCTGTTATCGCAGAAGTACCCAGAGTTAGCACTACCGACTCCCCTGCCCACTATGTCAACTTCTAGGAGCCCATAGGCTATGTCATTAAACAGAACGGATGCAGAACAATTTGCTCGGGTGCTTACCGAGTCGTTGCCCTACATCCAACGATTTACCGGCAAAACCATGGTGATTAAGTTTGGCGGTAACGCAATGACCGACCCAGAACTCCAAGAGAGCTTTGCTCGCGACGTGGTTCTGATGAAGCTTGTGGGCATGAACCCCATTATTGTTCATGGTGGCGGCCCCCAAATAGGGAAACTACTGAGTCGCTTAGGCATCGAGTCGCGCTTTGTTGGCGGTATGCGCGTCACTGATGAAGAGACTGTGGACGTAGTAGAGATGGTGCTAGGTGCGGCCGTAAATAAGGAGATAGTCGATAGCATTCACCGAAACGGCGGGCGAGCAGTTGGTATCACAGGAAAAGATGGTGAGCTGATTAGGGCCAGAGCCCTATCAGGGCACTTGGCGGGTGACGGTGCCGAGGACATTGGCTTAGTGGGCGAAGTAGAGAGTGTTGATACCGACATTCTTACCATGCTCGCCAACAGCGACTACATACCGGTGATCGCACCGGTAGCAGGCAGTGCAGATGGACACACTTACAATATCAATGCTGACCTCGTTGCTGGCAAGCTAGCCGAGGTGCTCCAAGCAGAGAAACTGATGCTATTAACAAACGTGACGGGCTTGTTAGACGGTGAGGGGGAAACGCTTACCGGTCTTACGACTCAACGCGTCGATGAACTGATTGCCAACAAGATTATAACGGGCGGTATGCTCCCTAAGGTCCGTTGCGCAATGGATGCTGTGAGGGCAGGCGTCACGAGCGCTCATATTATCGACGGACGAGTGCCGCACTCAACCTTACTCGAAATCTTCAGTGATGAGGGTATTGGCACCTTGATCACAAACAAGACGATGGGTACGGTTGATCGCCCATAATCGCAACACAATAAACCCTCTGGCGGACACAATGCCCAAGAAACAAAGCGGTCGAAAAGAACAAATCCTACAAACTCTCGCAGAAATGCTGGAGTCGAGCCCAGGAAGCAAAATTACCACAGCAAAGTTGGCTGCAAATCTGGGGGTTTCAGAGGCTGCGCTATATCGTCATTTCCCGTCAAAAACACGTATGTACGAGTCGTTGATCGATTTTGTTGAAGACACCCTCTTCACGCGTATTACTCAAATTCTTAACGAAGAAGCCAAGCAGTTGGCGCGTTGCAAGAAAATCCTCACGTTGTACCTGATCTTCTGCGAACGAAATCCGGGCATTACACGAATACTGAGTGGTGATGCGCTTATGGGAGAACACGAGCGCCTACGTGAGCGGGTAAGCCAAGTTTACGATCGCATTGAAACTCAATTGCGCCAGTGCTTACGCATGGCGGAAATGGAAGAGGGCTGGCGAACAGCAATTCCCGTCAACCCCGCTGCGAACATGCTTCTTGCAACAGCGGAAGGGCGCATAGCGCAGTTCGTGCGCTCAAACTTCGCGCAATCACCAACAGAAGGCTGGGATGATCAGTGGAGGATTGCCACCAGCGCAATCGGCATTGAGGTACCCAAAGGCGGTTAATTGTCGCGAGAGGCTCTATCGCGGCTGAGTGATCTTCGCAACAAAACGACGTCTTGTAGCTGTGCGAATCGATTGCGGTCTCGAGCATAATCCTCAGTTACTGCCGCTACTTGGCCTTCGCGCTCCTCGATCGACCGTCCCGCTGCAGCGATTTCGGATCTTAATATCTCTACCGCCTCAAGATCTTGAGGCAAAGCGTCTTCACCTCGCCGCTCAAAATCAGCTAAACGGCTGAGTGCCGTCTCGAGACGCCCCCGCGCAACGCGCTGGTTGCTGGCCAAAATAGAGAGTCGAATTTTAAGCTCGCGCAGTGCACGATCCCGCGCCGCATCAATGTCTTCCACGGTGCTATAACGGAGCAACAAAAATCGATCCCACTCAGCAAGTCGCGCACGCTCGGCTTCAGCGCCACGCTTGAGTCGCTCGACAAGGTCTTTGTCGTTCAACTCTGAGTCACTGAGCTGACGGGGGACGACCTTAATGACTTCACCCAGAGGACTGAGCACCTCGTAGCCTCTCCCTGCGAACTTGGCAGGAACGTGCCAGTCCACAACGGTACCGCCCTCATTATTTTTGTAACGGTACAGGTTGTCAGCAAAAGCTGTCGAGCAGCTAATAATCGCCAGTAGCACAGCCAGCCGTTTAGACACCATACTGCTCCCGATAAGCGTTCATTTTTTGCAAGCTACCATTGAGCTCTGGCTGCATCTCCAGCCACTCAATAATGTCGTGCATCGTGATGACCGACGTCACGGTTAAACCCAGGGAGGTTTGAACCTCCTCGACCGCAGATTGCGCTCCAACACCCCGCTCGCATCGATCCAGACCAATAACAACACCAACCGGGTTAGCCCCATGATCACGAATAAGGTCAACGGAGTGGCGAATTGCTGTGCCCGCAGTAATGACATCGTCAACAATGAGAATGTTCCCAGTCAAAGGGGCACCTAATAAAATACCCCCCTCGCCATGCGTTTTAGGCTCTTTTCTGTCAAACGTAATCGCAAGATCTCTGTCGTAGCGGGTCCTTAAGGCAATACCGGCCGCGGTCGCCAGCGGAATACCCTTATAAGCGGGTCCGAATAAACCATCTAGACCCTCTAACATAGGCTGTGCTGCCTGCGCGTAACAATTACCCAGTGTTGCCATGGCCTCGCCTGTTGAGAAGACGCCCGCATTAAAAAAGTAGGGGCTTACACGGCCTGATTTTAGGGTAAATTCGCCAAACTTGAGCGCCCCAAAACGGATAGCAAGCTCGATAAACTGATTTTTGCTGTCAGATTCCTGCATTAAAACGCCCCAAAGAAACGCAAAATAAAATGGTAAAGATGAAGCCTAGCCATGCCTTGACGTTTCAAGTCACAAACTAACTAACGTAGTATACCCCTGTCGGTAATTAGGAAACAGAAATGAAGGTGTTATCACTGGTAGTCGAGGGCCTTGAGCGAGCTCGCGAGGATGGGCTAGTCCCTTGGGTCTTTCAGCAGGATGCTGACATCATTTGTTTACAAGATACGCAGTGCTCTGAATATTCGCTTACGTCCAACGACTTCTTTCCCAGCGAATACCACGCTTACTTCGCCGACAATTATGATGATCATCGCACTAACGGCGTTGCTCTTTACTGCCGTGAGATGCCCAAGGCCATAATGTTTGGTCTGGGGTTCATGGATTACGACCCCTTAGGTTTGTACATTCAAGCCGATTACCCAGAACTCAGTGTAGGCAGTATTTTGGTGCCTTCCATTCAGTCAAAGGATGATCCTTCGCGAAAAATGCACTTCCTCAACCAGCTTGGTGGGCATTTACAGAAAGTGCGCAATAAAAAACGTGAATTTATTCTTTGCGGCGGCTGGGAGCTCGCTTGGCAACCCAGAGATGCCGAAGAATCGGGCAACCGTCTCGATATACCGGGGTTTAGCAGCGAGGAGCGAGACTGGCTCGGCTCGCTCTACCGAGCAGGCTATACCGATGCCTTCCGACAAGTGGATCACGAAGACGATGACTTCACATGGTGGCCTGAAGGTGACGACAAGCCTGGCCTGCGAACAGACACGCAGATCATTTCGGACGGTCTCGCCGAGAGGGTAACCGCCGCCTACGTGGAGGGCGAAGAGGCCTTCTCAAGCCATGCACCCGTGATTATCGAATACGATCTCAACCTATGACGCAGCCAATGCCGCCGTCTGCGCTGCATGAAGTTGAATCCCAGCCGATTCCGCAAGATCCAACAAGGCATTCAATTCCGCCCGGCTAAATACCTTTTCTTCGGCCGTACCCTGCACTTCTATAAGACCGCCGTTGGCGAGCATCACCACATTGATGTCACTGTCGGCGGTTGAATCTTCTGGGTAATCAAGGTCAAGAACAGCCGTGCCTTGCCACATACCCACAGAAACGGCGGACACCATGCTGATTAGCGGATCAGTTTTGAGGTTGCCGGTACGCTGCAAGGCGTTTAAAGCAGCAACCAAAGCCACGCTTGCTCCCGTAATGGCGGTTGTTCGTGTCCCACCATCAGCCTGCAGAACATCGCAGTCGATGGTAATTGTTCGCTCGCCCAGCTTTTTTAAATCAATGCTTGCACGCAACGACCGGCCAATTAATCGCTGAATCTCAACAGTTCGACCACTCTGTTTTCCTCGAACGGCCTCTCTATCAACTCGGGAGTTGGTAGAGCTGGGAAGCATCCCGTACTCGGCCGTCAGCCAGCCTTGTCCTTTTCCCCTTAAAAACCCGGGCACCCCCTCGCTAATTGAGGCCGTGCAAAGTACACGCGTATCCCCAAATGACGCCAAAACGCTGCCGGCCGCCTGCTTGGTGAATCCGAGCTCAAAGGACACGTCCCTCATCTGATCGGGGCGACGGCCGCTGGGCCTATTACAGGAATCTTCAGTCATTTCAGTCCTTTTTGTTTGGGGAGGTCTATCGCAATAGATGTTCCCAGTCAGTCTACTTGATAGACTAAACACTTTGTTAAATGTTGGAGTATTCAATGGCACAAAGCATGACAGGCTTTGCCAGCCAAACCACGACCCTAGGCGAGTGGAAGCTGTCATTTGAGTGCAAATCTGTCAACAGCCGCTTTCTCGACATTACGCTTAAGCTGCCTGACGTTGTAAAGGTCTGTGAGTCACAGCTCAGGCAAACAATAAGTGATGCGCTTGTTCGAGGTAAAGTGGAGCTCGCGATTCGACTTGAACGTGACGAGAGCTTCCCCGAAGGCAAAGTCAATGCAGATAAATTAGCCGAACTCGAGCAGGCCCTAGAAACCATTAGAAATAACGTGTCTGATGTACGCCCGCCGTCAGCACTCGACGTGCTTCAAATGCCCGGCGTTTGGGTTAGCGAAAAGGCCGACACAAGCAGCCTCGTTGCACATTGCCTCACTTGCGCCCCCGAAGTATTGACGGCCTTGGTTGCTCATCGACAGTCAGAAGGATCCCGACTTGAGGCAATGCTTAAAGAGCGTTGTGTCGCCATCACACACATTGTTACCGCTTATCGCAAAGAGTTGCCCGCGCTTACTGACGCCCATGAACAGAAACTGCGCGATCGCATTGCGGCACTCAACATTAACCATGATGAAAAACGCCTCGAAGAAGAGTTGGTCTTTCTTGCCAATAAGTCAGATGTTGCCGAGGAACTTGACCGGCTGGAAGCGCACATAGAGGCTATTTATGAGGCGCTTAACAGCAACGAGCCTTGCGGTCGGCGGCTCGATTTCCTTATGCAGGAACTCAATCGGGAGGCAAACACATTGGGGTCTAAAACGACCTCACTGTCCACAACCAATGCCGCGGTTGAGCTAAAAGTACTGATAGAGCAAATGCGAGAGCAGGTACAGAACCTTGAGTAAAAATAGAAAAATACAGGGCCAGCTGTATGTTGTCTCCGCTCCAAGTGGCGCTGGTAAAACCTCGCTCGTAAGGGCGCTTGTCGACTCAACTGACGACTTAGCTGTCTCTGTTTCTCATACGACACGGGCAATGCGCCCAGGCGAAATCGATGGCGTTAACTACCACTTCGTCTCGGCGGAGACGTTCTGCGAAATAAGAGACCAAGGCGGATTTTTCGAGTGGGCACAGGTATTCGACAATTTTTACGGTTCGAGTAGCCAGGGCGTAACCGATCAACTCGACGAGGGCGTGGATGTCATATTGGAAATCGACTGGCAAGGTGCGGCACAGGTAAAGCAGCAGATGCCTAACGCCATCGCTATTTTCATTTTGCCACCGTCCACTGCGGCGCTCCGTGAACGCCTCACTGAGCGTGGCCAAGACGAATCCAGCGTGATTGAGCGTCGGATGCAGTCAGCTCGCGATGAAATGTCGCACTACGGTAAGGCCGACTACGTCGTACTCAACGATAATTTTGATGCGGCACTTCTAGACCTCGAATCCGTCATTAAAAGCCAGAGACTGTCGCAGCGCCATCAATCTCAGCGGCTCACCTCGGTTATCGCCGATTTGCTTGGAGAGTGACCTGCAAGCTAGTATCGACAAGTACTGCGTCCAGTCGATATACTGCGCGCCCATTTAATTTCAGGACATCCGCATGGCACGCGTAACCGTTGAAGATTGCCTCGATAACGTCGACAACCGATTTGAATTAGTGCTTTTGGCTTCTAAGCGAGCTCGCCAGCTAAGCACAGGCGGCAAAGACGCGCTGGTCGAGGTCGACTCAGACAAGGCGACTGTTGTTGCACTACGCGAGATCGCAGAAGGTCTGATAACACCCGACGTTATGGCTCGCGAGCACGAGCTAGAAGCAGAAGAAGAGTTTGCCGCTAGCTTTGAGACGCCTGTACTGTAAGTACTCAGGCCAATGCTGAAAAGCCAGGACTCGTGTCGACACCGCTAAAAGCATTAGGAGCCTCACTCACCGACGTTTCTCGACGGTTGGGGCTCCAGACGACCTCTCGACCACAGTTACTCCCCACGCACAATCAAAGACAGTCCCTCACAGGCTTTGAGGATGTGCTCAATGACTACTTATCTCCCGAACAAGTAAGCACCATAAAGCGCGCGTATTTTTACGCCGAGCAAGCGCACTACGGTCAGGCTAGACGAACCGGTGAACCCTACGTTACACACCCTTTAGCGGTCGCTACTGTGCTCGCGCGAATGCACATGGATCACGAAAGCATTATGGCCGCTCTGCTGCACGATGTTATTGAAGATACCGGTGTTTCAAAGGAAGACATACGCACGCAGTTTGGTGAGGAGGTTGCCGATCTCGTCGACGGCGTGAGTAAACTCACGCATGTAGAATTTGACAGCGCAGAAGAAAAACAAGCCGAGAACTTTCAAAAAATGGCGTTGGCCATGGCGCGTGATATTCGCGTCATTCTCGTTAAATTGGCCGATCGGCTGCACAACATGCGAACGTTGGGAGCGCTTAAGCCAGAAGCGAAGAAACGCATCGCCAATGAAACACTCGATATTTATGCACCCATAGCAACTCGATTGGGTATGAATGAAGTTCGTATGGAGTTTGAGGATTTGGGTCTTCGAACACTGTACCCCATGAGAGCGCGTCGGCTGGAAGCCGCCAGAGAAGCTGCACGCGGTCGTCGCAAGCAACTCATCGAAGACATTACAGAACAACTCGAGCAAGCAATTAAGCGCGATAATATTGAAGGGAGAGTCGCTGGACGCGAAAAGCACCTTTACAGCATCTACTCAAAAATGCGCGAAAAGCGAAAATCCTTTTCAGACATCATGGATATTTTTGCCTTTCGAGTCATCGTCGACGACGTCGATGCCTGCTATCGCGCGCTGGGCGTTGTGCACTCCCTATACAAGCCGGTTCCGGGCGAATTTAAAGACTACATTGCCATTCCCAAAGCCAATGGCTATCAGTCCCTCCACACTGTTTTGAGAGGCATGCATGGTGTGCCGATTGAAATCCAAATTCGTACTCATGACATGGAGAATATGGCGAATAACGGTATCGCCGCTCACTGGCTTTATAAAAGCAATCAGGACAACGCCAATATTCCCCAAATGCGTGCCCGCGAGTGGGTTAAAGGACTGCTCGAAATGCAACAGACGGCAGGCAATTCGCTGGAATTTATCGAAAGCGTCAAAGTCGACCTGTTCCCTGACGAAGTCTATGTTTTTACACCTCGTGGAAAGATCATGGAGCTTCCCAAAGGCGCGTGTGCCGTTGATTTCGCCTACGCTGTGCACACAGATGTCGGTAATCAATGTGTCGCCTGCCGCATAAACAACCAGTTAGCGCCGTTATCAGAGCCGCTTGAAAGTGGTGTGAGTGTTGAGATTGTCACGTCTCCTGCAGGGAGGCCGACGCCATCGTGGCTTAACTTCGTTGTGACCGCCCGCGCTCGATCTCAGATACGGCATTTTTTGAAACAACAGCAACACGAAGATTCTGTAGCCCTCGGCCAGAAACTCTTAACAAAGGCGATCGCCGCACTGACGCCCGATGACGGCATCGACAACAGCAGCATCGAGTCGCGCGTCGCTGAGCACTATCCTGGAACCGATTACGAAACAATTTTGACGGATCTTGCCCTTGGCAATCAGTTGCCACAGGTGGTCGCGGCGACGCTGCTTGGACAGTCAGGAGCGTCTTTAGAGAACGATCAAAGCGCCATGGAGATTAAGGGGACGGAAGGGTATGTGCTTGTCTATGCTAAGTGCTGCTGCCCTTTACCGGGTGACCCTATCGAGGGATTTTTAAGTCCAGACCGAGGTTTGGTCGTGCATCGCGAGAATTGCCGTAATCTCGACGATCTACGTGAGCAGCCCGAACGCCTCATGCCACTGAGATGGGACGACCAAATCGAGGGAACCTACCCGGTGGCGCTCAGAATTGAGATGGCGAATCAACGCGGTATGATCGCCACCCTAGCAACAAAGCTCAGTGCAATTGGGCTCAATATCGAGCGGATTTCAACGCAAGATGAGTCCGTGCACTTTTCAAATATCATCATTGAATTACAACTCAACAGCCGGGTTCACCTTGCTCGTGTCATGAAGCGTATCCGCGTTATGGAAGGTGTCCGCAAAGTCGTTCGTTGCAGTCGGCGTTAACCCCATGACATTTTCACCCCAGCAGGTAACCCCATGAAGAATCGCGCAGTTATAAGCACCGCAGCCGCTCCTTCGGCTATTGGTCCCTACTCTCAGGCGGTAAAGGTTGGCAATACCGTTTGGATCTCGGGACAGATCCCGCTCGACCCCACAACAATGGAAATTGTAAGCGGTGGTATTGAGGCAGAGACCCGCCAAGTGTTTGCTAACTTGCAGGCGATTGCAGACGCGGCAGGGGGAAGCTTAGACAGCTCCGTGAAGATCAATATCTCGCTCACTGACTTAAGCAACTTTCAGGTCGTCAATGCCGTCATGGCGGAAGTTTTTAATGAGCCTTATCCAGCTCGGGCTTGCGTCCAAGTTGCGGCGCTTCCAAAGGGCGTTCAGGTGGAAATTGAGGCGATTCTGGCGCTTTAAACACCAAACTTAAAACAAAAAAGCAGTCTCGTAGTGCGACGTGGCTGTCGCGTTCGCCATAGATTAGTGGCGGCCTCGACCGGAAAACAGAATGTTTTGCACGGTCGGTGCGACCGCGCGACATTTGCGCGTCATTTACGCAACATTAAGAAGATGCCGCCAAGCTCAATGCGCCCTCGTACCCTTCGCGAAAACTTGGATAACGAAGCGCAATACCCATCGCACGTAGTTTGGCGTTACTCACGCGTCGATTTGCACGGGGTTGATTATCTCTCTCTCCTAGTGGTTCCCGGCCAAGCATGCTGAAACACCATTTTTCGAGTTCTCGCGTCGTTACTGGCGCGTCGTCATTGAGGTTCAACGTTGCAGGCAGCCTTTCGCCACGGATGTCACGCTTAACCAACTCTGCAATCACAGCCGCTGCGTCATCCCTGTGGATACGATTCGTAAATCCGTCATTGATACGCGATGAATGGCCCTCCAGGATGGGCCCTAACATAATGGGGTTTGCACCGTCATAGAGGCCACTGGGACGCACCACCGTCGTCGTCACGGAACGCCGAAAGCAGGCCTCTGCGGTGAGTAAAGCGTCGACAAAAGGGTCACCGGCTGCGAGCGGTGAGTCTTCTTCTACCCAACCTCCCGATTTCTCGGCATAAACCCGTGTTGATGAAACAAAAATTGCTCGCCTGACACCCTTTAGCAAACCAGCGTCGGCGATATTTTGAGCGGCCTTGGCATACCCTTGAGAATAACCGGTCACATCACGACTGCTGGGCACCGGGGTAAAAATAAGGTAATCCGGCTGTGTCTTGGCTGCCTCTGCGAGGCCTTCAACCGAACTGTAGTCACCATAGATCCGCTTGGGTGTGGCATCCGACAACCGCTCTGGGTGTCGGGAGACGCCCATTACCTCTGCGACCTGACTCAAATGAGGAAGCGCACGCGTTGCCAAGTCACCAAAACCTATGATCATTACCCTTGGAGTCTTCACCTTAGTGCCTTCGTCCCGCTATTATCAAAGGTGCAAGGTAACCGAAGCTCACTGTGTCGAACAATATTCTTCAACTGCCACTCCGACAATTTAAAGGCGTTGGCCCTAAAGTTTTTAGCAAGCTTGAGTCCATGGGCCTTGAGACTGTGGAAGACTTGCTGTTTCACTTTCCTCTTCGGTATCAAGATAAAACGCGCCTTTCGTGCATAGGTGAACTCAAAGAGGGCATGGATGCGGTAGTGCGCGGAACCATCCGCGCCTCTGGTATCGCCAGAGGTCGACGCCCGACCTTAATCGTCAAAGTCGACGACGGTACTGGGTTGATAACGCTACGTTTTTTCCACTTCCGGCGAGCACAGGCGCAACAGCTTCGTATAGGCGACACCATCACACTCTTTGGGCAGCCACGAATGGTGGGGGGTAACACCGAGTTCGCACATCCGGAATATATGGTTGGAGACCGGGAGCCGCAATTAGAAGAAGCGCTGACACCGGTCTACCCCGTAACAGAAGGTATGGGCCAGTCGACCATGCGAAATTTAACGCAACAGGCACTCACTTACCTCACACAAAACCCTCCAGAAGACCTCCTCACGGGGCTACCCGGAGACAGTCCATCGATTACCGATTCGATCAAACTTCTTCATCGTCCGTCCCCGGATGCCAACACCGCTGCGATTGTTGCAGGCGAGCATCCCGCTCAACTGCGACTGGCATTGGAGGAGCTTGTGGCCCATCAACTGTCGCTCTTGTCGCGACGCGCACGAACACACGAGAAGACCGCCGCGCCTGTGAACTCTCAGGGCAAACTCGCTGATGCCATCACCTCTCAACTGCCATTTACCCTCACTGGTGCTCAACAGCGGGTCTGTGAAGAAATCGTAGCTGACCTTCGGAAATCAACGCCAATGCTCCGTCTCTTACAAGGCGACGTTGGGTCGGGGAAAACACTCGTTGCCGCACTCACAGCCGCGCATATGGTCGAGTCAAAGCACCAGGTCGCGCTTATGGCGCCCACCGAACTATTGTCAGAACAACACTTCGCAGGCTTTCAGAAATGGTTTGAACCGCTTGGCATTAACGTTCTTTGGCTAACAGGACAAATCAAAGGTAAAGCGCGCAAGGCGGCGCTTGAGCGTATAGAGGCCGGCGAAGTCGACATTATTGTGGGTACGCATGCGTTGTTTCAGGATGCAGTGGCATTTAAGTCACTGGGCCTGGTGTTAGTCGACGAACAACACCGGTTTGGTGTTAATCAACGACTGTCGCTGACACAACGCGGACTGAACGAGATCACACCGCATCAGCTGACCATGACAGCGACCCCTATACCAAGAACGCTTTCAATGGTGGCATATGCGGACTTGGATTGTTCAACAATCGACGAGCTCCCGCCGGGTCGTAAGCCGATTACCACCGCACTCATCGATAACGACAGACGACAAAGTGTCATCGAGCGCGTCGGTAATGCCTGCCAGCAGGGTCGGCAAGCTTACTGGGTCTGCGCGCTTATTGAGGAAAGTGAGGCACTGGATGCCACAGCCGCAGAAGTCACTGCGGAGCAATTAGAGGCAGCGCTGCCGGGCTTGCGCATCGGGCTCCTGCATGGCCGGATCTCCAGCCAAGAAAAAGGGGACATCATGGCAGCCTTCGCGAACCATGAGCTCGATATTCTGGTCGCAACCACGGTAATCGAAGTCGGTGTTGATGTGCCAAACGCGAGCTTAATGATTATCGAGAACGCGGAAAGATTCGGTCTAGCGCAGCTTCATCAGCTCCGAGGACGAGTAGGCCGCGGTGCAGTCGAGAGTCACTGCATATTGATGTACCAGTCGCCCTTGAGCCAGACGGCACGGGACAGGCTAACGGTCATGCGTGAGTCTCAAGATGGCTTTGTCCTGGCTGAAAAAGACCTCGAAATCAGAGGGCCTGGCGAGGTGCTGGGAACACGGCAGACGGGCGTCTCTTCTTTCAGAGTTGCCCGGCTCCCTGAGCACAATGAATTACTCGAAAAGGCGCAAGATATTGCATCAAATATGGTGAGTACCGATGCACAGCGCGCAGAAAAAATCGAACAGCGCTGGACACGCACACTCGAGGCCTTCGCACACGTATAATAGACGGCTGCAGCTCATAGCAACTTCCAATAAAGGCTTTAAACCATGGCATCCCTCACATCAGGAAAGTTCGCTGCGTTACTGCGGGTGATGCGTTTTGATAAGCCAATCGGTACTTACTTGCTACTTGCTCCCGCACTTTGGGGACTGATCATTGCGTCTGAGGGCGTACCAGGACTGTTTTTACTCGTTACATTCGTCGTGGGGGCCGTTGTCATGCGCTCAGCGGGCTGTACCACGAACGATCTGACCGATAGAAACCTTGATGGTTTCGTAGAGAGAACGCGCGACAGACCCCTTGTAACCGGAGAGATTTCTGTTTTTGAGGCCTTAAGTCTACTTCTTGTTTTGTTCGGGATCGCGCTCTGGTTAGTTATCCAAATTAACTGGCTAACCGTCCAACTTTCTGTCATCGGCGCTGCGCTGACTATTATTTACCCGTTTATGAAGCGCATTACACACCTGCCACAGTTTGTATTGGGGGCGGCGTTTTCTTGGAGCATACCAATGGCCTTTGCCGCGACACTAAACCAACTCCCCGCAGGTCTTTGGTGGTTGTTTGTGGCTAACCTGCTTTGGGTTGTTGTTTATGACACGCAATACGCAATGGTTGATCGCGAAGATGACCTGGAAGTAGGCATCAAATCGACCGCTATCCTATTCGGCGAGGCAGACACACGAATCATCCTCTTCTTACAGCTTCTGTGCCTGGCTTGCTTTGTGGCAACAGGGTTAAGCTTTGAGTTAGGTGCCATTTACTTTGCCTCAATTGCAGTTGTCGCCGCGCTTTTTTTTCGGCATCAGCGACTTATCAGCAATCGTTCACGCGAGACCTGCTTCCAAGCCTTTAACGAGAGTAAATGGATAGGACTCATTGTTGCGATGGGGCTGCTGGGACACTTTGCGGTCTATCCCGTATAAGCAACGATGCAAATAATCCGGTAGCCGCGTGGAACTTAGAATTTTTCCCAATGTAAAAGACCTTCCTTGCAAGGAGTGGGAGCAAGCCTTTTCTTCAGGCTACCCATTTCTAAAACAGCGCTTTCTCCAGGGCCTCGAATCCTCCGGCAGTACCAACGGTGATTCTGGTTGGCAAAATTGCCACTTGGCGCTTTTTGACGATGAGAAATCTATTGCAATGGCGCCGGGGTTTCTCAAAAGTCATAGCTACGGTGAGTATGTGTTCGATTGGTCATGGGCCGATGCTTGGCACCGAAGTGGTCTGGATTACTACCCAAAACTTGTGACAGCCATTCCCTTCACCCCCGCAACAGGACCGCGAATTTGGACCGAAGCAAACACTAGCGACGTGCTACCAAGTTTTATCAACGCGGTCACCGATTGGTGCGAATCTGAGAAGATCTCCAGTTGGCACATTCTCTTTCCCGAGGAGGAGACGTCTTTTGCGTTGTCTGAATTGGGCTTAGTGCAACGAATGACTACCCAATTTCATTGGTTTAATCGCGGCTATACCCATTTTGACGACTTCTTAGCTGAATTTAACAGCCGAAAGCGCAAAGCACTTAAAAAAGAGCGTGCGGCAATCACAGCTCAGAATCTATGGCTGAGCACAAAAACTGGCGCAGAAATATCCGAGGCCGATTGGAATTTCTTCTATTACTGTTACCAGACTACGTACCTAAAGCGCAGTGGTCACGAGGGCTATCTAACCGGTGAGTTCTTCACAGGCGTATGCCCTTCACTTGGCGAAGATACCGTTATGGTGATTGCACATGAGGGGGAGAATCCGGTTGCTGCCGCGCTCTATTTTGTCGACGGTCAAACACTGTACGGGCGTTACTGGGGCTGCCTCAAAGAGTTTGATTTCTTGCACTTCGAAGCCTGCTACTACCGTGGAATCGAATATTGTATTGAGAAAGGCCTGTCGCGGTTTGACCCCGGTGCACAAGGCGAACACAAGATTCAGCGGGGGTTTGAACCCACCCTAACGTATTCGAATCACTGGATAAGCGAACCACGACTCAAGGACGCGGTTGCTGATTTTTGCCGAAGGGATTGCGATCACGTTCGTCGCTATCGCGATGAAGCCGCGACCTTACTGCCGTTTAAAAAGCAAGATGCTTAAGCCGGCACCTCGTCGCGCAGGAAAACCCACTGATCACCCTGTGACTGTTCATCGCTGTAGTAGTACCCCGCCTCCGAAAACGATTTCAGCGCCTCAGGCTCTGTTATGCGGTTATCGATGATATAGCGCGCCATAAGACCGCGCGCTTTTTTGGCAAAGAACGAGATCATTTTGTACTGACCATTTTTGAGGTCTTTAAACTGCGGAGTGATGATGTCGGCGTTAAGGAGCTTTGGCTTTACTGCTTTGAAATATTCGTTCGAAGCAAGATTGATCAACACCTCCGTTTTTGCACTTACAAGGTCAGCGTTTAAGGTGTCGGTCAGCTGCTCTCCCCAGAATTCGTAGAGATTTTTACCGCGCTGATTCGTAAATTTAAGCCCCATTTCGAGTCGATAGGGTTGCATTAAATCGAGCGGACGCAACAGCCCATATAAACCAGAGAGAATGCGCAATCGCGTTTGAGCGAAGTCGAGGTCATCCTCTGACAGGGTCTCTGCTTGCAAACCCGTGTAAACATCGCCTTTAAACGCAAGAACTGCTTGCTTGGCATTGTCGCTGGTTGATTCTGACTGCCAATTCATAAAGCGTTCATGATTTAAGTGGGCTATCTGTTCACTGACACCCATCAGCGCACGAATATCGTCCGGGTTTAAGCCTCTTGCGTCCTCAACAAGGAGCGCTGACTGATCCATAAATCTGGGTAGCGTCGCTGACTGAGTAATGGGCGCTGTTTCGTAATCAAGCGTTTTCGCGGGGGACAGTACAGTAAGCACGGTGATTCTCTCTGCAATTGCGGTTCACTCGATGATAACCTTCAACGTCGTCTTGAGAAACGGGTTAACACAGTGAACTACTGGGCAACTTTTGCGCAGACCATCAACCGCACCAATCAAGCCATTGGTAAAAGTGTTGCCTTTGCAAGTATCGCTATGGCTCTCGTGACAACCAGCGTTGTCATTCTGCGCTACGGTTTTGAACAAGGCGCCATCGCAGCTCAGGAGTCCGTGCTGTACCTGCATGGTGCGCTGTTTATGCTGGGCGCCGCACCCACCCTGTTGGCAGATAAGCATGTTCGCGTCGATGTGTTTTATCGTAATTTCAGCCAGCGCCAACAAACTTGGGTCAATACGGTAGGGCATGTTCTGTTCACAATACCTATTTGTTTACTCATCGTATTCGGCTCCTACGGCTACGTCTCCGAAAGCTGGTCTATTATGGAAACCTCACCCGAGCCCGGCGGAATACCAGCCGTCTTCTTGTTAAAAACGTTGATACCTGCCATGGGCACACTGCTATTTTTGCAGGCCGTAAGCGCTATCATCATCGGGTTGATTGAGCTGAGCGAGGTGCCCGCCAATGATTGAAGGTGAGTTAGCGCTCGCTCTCTTTGCAAGCGTCTGTACATTGTTGCTCTTTGGCTTTCCAGTGGCATTAACCCTGGGTGGAACCGCACTGTTGTTTGCATCTTTTGGTGTGATTGCGGGTCACTTTGATGCGAGTTTCGTTGCGGCGCTCTCCGGTCGAATATTTGGCACCATAACCAACGAGACCTTAGTGGCCGTTCCCTTGTTCATACTGATGGGTGTGACGCTGGAGCGTGCAAAAATTGCTGAAGAACTGCTTACAGCGATGGCTAATGCCTTGGGCAATCGAACCGGTGGTTTAGGGATGGCGGTCATTATTGTTGGCGCGCTGCTCGCCGCGAGCACCGGCATTGTTGGCGCCACCGTCGTCACCATGGGCGTCCTCGCGCTGCCTTCTATGTTAAAGGCGGGATACAACCCGAAGCTTGCAACCGGTCTAATTTGTGCAACCGGAACGCTGGGCCAGATTATTCCACCCTCTATTGCTCTCGTACTGCTGGGCGACATCATGTCGACCGCCTATCAGCAAGCCCAACTCCAAAGCGGCATCATTAACACGCAAACCGTCTCTGTTGGCGATCTGTTTGTGGGCTCTTTATTACCAGGGCTTGTGTTAGTCGGTCTGTACCTGAGCTACCTATTGTTCGTTGGTTGGCGCAATCCGTCGAACTGCCCTGCGCCCGAGGAAGCGGCTGCGACACCCGGCACGACGGTGCTAGGGGCAATTGCTCCACCACTGGGGCTTATAACGGTTGTCTTAGGGTCCATTATTTTGGGTGCTGCAACGCCCACAGAGGCGGCAGGTGTTGGTGCAGTGGGAGCGATGGCGCTTGCCAGTTTCAAACATGCACTCAACCTGTCTGTTCTCAAAGACATCGCACGATCAACCATGCAGACCACGAGCATGGTCTTCCTTATCTTAATAGGTGCCGCCCTTTTCTCACTGGTGTTTCGCGGGTTTGGTGGTGATGAGGCTATCGAGGGGTTCTTCGAAACACTCGGTGGCGGGCCGCACGTTGCGTTGTTGATCGTGATGTTGGTGATGTTCTTGTTGGGCTTTATTCTCGACTTTATTGAAATCACCTTCGTTGTCGTACCGATCGTTGCACCAATTCTTTTATCCATGGGATTTGACCCAATCTGGTTGGGCGTCATGATCGCTGTTAACCTCCAAACCTCATTCCTAACTCCACCTTTTGGGTTTGCACTGTTTTATCTGCGTGGAGTCGCCGACGATTCGGTGGCAACGAGCGACATATATCAGGGTGTCATCCCTTTCGTATTCATTCAGATAGGCCTACTCGGCACGCTTTGGCTGATTCCTGATATCGTCACCTGGCTACCAAGCATGATGGGGCGTTGATCTAACGGGTCAAACAAGCAGTACATTTGACGAGAGACAAAATCATGACCGCGCGATTTGGAGTCGTAAATGAACCCAATTGATGAAAACCCCAGACCTCAAGGCGAACTAGCCCTGCAAACCGTGGCTATGCCTGCAGATACAAACGCAAACGGGGATATCTTTGGTGGATGGCTATTGTCTCAAATGGATATTGCGGGAGGGGTTGCCGCGGCGGAGGTGGCGAGAGGGCGCGTAGCGACAGTTGCTGTTCAAGGCATGTCATTTCTGACGCCTGTTCATGTCGGTGCGGTCGTCAGCTGCTATTGCGACATTCTCGATATTGGACGGAGCTCGGTTCGTGTCCTCATCGAAGTGTGGATCAACTCACAACACGATGGCGACCCCATAAAAGTTACCGAAGGCGAGTTTATTTACGTCGCCATCGACAACGCGAAACGCACGCGCACTATTGGTCAGTAAACGATATGGGTGGCAACACCCGATCTCTTGCGTTTAGGTAAGCGCGTTCTGATATCTCATGATAGGTCCGAACGCCATCAAGGAACGTTTGATACGACGCAGAAATTTTGGTCGCCATGGGGTCATCTTCTTTGAGCTTATCCAAGGCAATGACCGCATTGCTGTGCAAAATATCCAACACATCGTCGGGTAATGGCCGCAACTTTGTATCGTACTCCTCAAGAAGTGCCGTCAACGACGAATTGTTACGAGCGGTAAATTCATCGAGCATGTCCTGGTTGGTCGCACGGGCCGCACCTTCAACGATTGCCTGTAGATCTGGGGAAAGGCGGTCAAAAGCATCCTGATTCACCGTAAATTCGAGCATTGCACCCGGCTCGTGCCAACCGGGGTAATAGTAATACTCTGCAACTTCCATCAACCCCAAGGTACGGTCGTTATAAGGGCCCACCCATTCCACCGCGTCGATAACGCCGGTCTGCATAGAGGTATAGATCTCCCCACCCGCGAGTCGCACTGAGGTGCCACCCGAGGCGGTAAAGACCTCGCCGGCGAGCCCCGGAATGCGCATCTTCAAGCCTTTTAGGTCATTGGCGGATTTCAGCTCCCGATTGAACCACCCCGCCATCTGAACACCCGTGGAGCCACCAGCAAACGGCCGCACACCAAAAGGCGCGTAAAGCTCACGCCATAGCTCCAGGCCCCCGCCATAGTGCAACCAACCATTCATTTCCTGCGCGGTCATACCAAATGGCACTGCGGTGTAAAAAACCGATGAGGGGATTTTGCCTTTCCAGTAGTAAGAGGCCCCATGCCCCATTTCCGCCACACCTTGCGATACAGCGTCGAAAACCTCGAAAGGCGGCACAACCTCGCCCGCTCCATAGACCCGGATGCTGAGACGCCCATTACTCATCTCTTCAACACGACGCGCAAAATTTTCAGGTGCAGAGCCTAGGCCGGGCAAACCTTTAGGCCATGTCGTCACAAGCTTCCATTTAATTTCCTCGGTGCTTACAACTTGCGAGCGCGTTGCAGAGACCGGGTCCTTTTTTTGTGAATCCAGCGCCCAAAGACCTAACGTGCCCACCCACAACAGCAGGAGACAGACAATGGCTACCGGTAGAACAGTTCTCTCTTTCATGCGCGCCTCACAGTGCTTGCAGATTAGCGTATTGCAGGACCAGCCACTTGCTTCCCTCGGCGAAGTTTACCTCGATGCGCGCGTTTGCACCTCGCCCTTCTATATTGAGAACCATGCCCTCCCCAAACATCGGGTGAAGAACACGCTGCCCCAAACGAAGTCCAGAATCATTCGCGCTCCCGATAGGCTGTTGCAACCGTTCCACCAAAGGTCGAGTCAAGCCGCCATGCAGTCTGACCTCTTCAATCAGGTCGGCCGGTATCTCTCTCACAAATCGGGAGGGCGTATTGTAAGTCTCACTCCCGTGAAGACGTCGACTCTCGGCATAGGTAATCAATAGCTTCTGTTGCGCACGCGTAATTCCCACGTAGGCCAACCGGCGCTCTTCCTCCAGCCGCCCCGGTTCTTCGACAGACATGCGGTGTGGAAAAAGGTTCTCCTCAAGCCCAGCTAAAATCACAAGCGGAAACTCAAGACCCTTTGCAGAGTGCAAGGTCATCATTTGCACGCTGTCTTCATAGGGATCGGCTTGGCTGTCGCCAGCATCGAGCGCAGCACTGTCTAAAAATTGCTGTACGGGAGAAAGCGTTTCGTCTTCTGCTCTGAAGGTCTTAGCTGCGGAAACTAATTCCTCCAGGTTTTCGACCCGTGCCTGGCCACGCTCGCCTTTTTCTGCCTTGTGAAAGTCAATAAGTCCGGTTCGATGAATAATGTGCTCGACCATTTCCTCCAAGGGAAGCTCAAGCGTCTCGCTATCCAACTCGTTAATCAGTGCAGCAAAGCCTGCGACGGAGGACCGCGCTCTCGCTGCCAATAAGCCTCGCTCCTGAACAAGCTCTATGGCCTGCCACATCGAGATACTGTGTTCACGCGCCACTGAGCGAAGCTCATCAATCGTTTTACTACCGATACCGCGAGTTGGCGTATTGATGACGCGCTCAAGTGCAGGGTCATCCCCACGACCGGTCATAAGCCTCAGATAAGCAAGTGCGTTTCGGATTTCGAGTCGCTCATAAAATCGTTGGCCGCCGTAAATCCGGTAGGGGAGGCCCACCCTAATCAACGCCTCTTCGATGACTCGCGACTGTGCATTGGAGCGATATAAAATAGCGCTCGATCGACGGGTATTCCCCTCGTCCGTCCACGCTTGAATCTGCTCAACGATAAACCGAGCTTCGTCTTGCTCATTGAAGCCTGCATAGAGCTTAATCGGCTCTCCTTCATCACCGTCAGTCCACAAATCCTTACCCAAGCGCCCCGAGTTATGGCCAATCACGCCGTTTGCAGCGTCTAGGATTGTTTTTGTAGACCGGTAGTTTTGTTCAAGGCGAACCGTCTGGGTGTCTTTGAAGTCGTGTGTGAACCGCTGGATATTTTCGATTTTCGCACCGCGCCAACCATAAATAGATTGGTCGTCATCGCCCACGGCAACCACGGGTATCGCATCGCCCGCTAGTACTCGAAGCCAGGCGTACTGTATCGAGTTCGTATCTTGAAACTCATCCACGAGTAAAATATTGAAACGTTCTTGATAGTGCCGGAGGGTCTCGGGAGACCTCAGCCAAAGTTCGTGCGCGCGCAATAACAGCTCAGCAAAATCGACAAGACCGCCGCGCTGACAAGCCTCCTCATACGCTTCATAAATTCGCACCATGGTTTTGGTGTAGAGATCACCCATCGGCGGGTCGATATGCTTGGCCCTAAGCCCCTCATCTTTTTGACCGTTAATAAACCACTGCGCTTGCTTGGGAGGCCATTTAGCATCATCCAAGCCAAGCTCTCTAGAGATCCGCTTCACCAGTCGCAACTGATCGTCGCTGTCTAGAATCTGAAAATTTTGTGGGAGGCCCGCTTCAGCCCAGTGCGTCTGCAATAAGCGATGCGCAAGACCGTGAAAGGTACCAATCCATAGCCCATGTGTAGGGCGTCCAAGCATTTCTTCAATTCGCCCCCGCATTTCTTTGGCGGCCTTGTTGGTAAAGGTTACCGCCATCACGGCATAAGGGGACACGCCCTCTGCACGAATTAACCACGCAATACGGTGCACCAATACACGGGTCTTACCCGAACCCGCACCTGCAAGCACCAATTGATTGCAACGCTCGGCAGCAACTGCCGATCGTTGAGCTTCGTTTAAGCCATCGAGAATATCTGATACGTCCATTGTCACAGTGTACTAGAAACCGTCATTTACAACGTCACTCTCAACACCAAGCGCCCACCTTTCTGCTACTCTTTGCTGGGGTTTCGGAGGTCATAGCATGGACGAAAAAGACGACGACAAAAAACGCGTACTCACACCGCCCTCTGAATGGGCTGATGGGCTTAAACCGAAGTCCTCAACTCAAAGTGGTGAAGACACAGAGATCGATGAGAGCACTGATTGGCTTGAAGATGACGACTTTGAGGTACCTCCATCCTCAGAGTCGTCAGCGAATGTAGAGCCTTCAGCAGACGAAGAGCCCTCAGCGAATGAAGAGCCCTCGGCGCAAGAGGGGACCGAGGGAGCCACAGGGCGCTCAGCCGATGTGCACTCTGCTTCGCGCGCAGACGCCATACTAACCGACCACGGTGAAGCGCAAGCAGGGAGCGCCCCCAATCGCGGCTCCAAACTACCCTGGTTGGTGGCCGTAGCGGGCTTTGTGATAGCCGGCGGCATGGGCGGACTCTGGCTGGACTCACAAAGCACAGCGACCACGGAAATTGCGGAGCTTAAAGATACGATTCGCGCACTAAAGCGCTCAGAAAATCAGGCGTCGTCGCAAGACAGCGATTTAGTAGCTGATAACGCTGCACTTCAGCTCCAAATCAGTGAACTGCAACAAAAGAATACAGAACTTGCCGATGAGAACGAGGCCCTAAAAGATCGCGAGGCGGAGCGTGCCCAACGCGCTATTGCCCAGTCAACGAAGGAAGCGCCTGCCACGGCTGTTGCGACCAAGGCCTCCGCATCAACTGGGACATCGCCGAGTTCTGTGCCTCCCAATCAAAGTGGCGGTCTGTGGTTCGTCAATCTCGAGAGTCATAAAACGCAAGCCGTCGCCAATGAGCGGCTAGCTTTACTGCGAAACAAGATCCCCAGCATGAATTTATCGATCGCAAGTGCCGAGGTGAAGGGTCAAACCTATTATCGTGTCAGAGCTGCCGGTTTTACCTCGAAATTAGACGCCTCCATGGCATCAAAGTGGGCGGCGCAAGCATTGAACGCAGGCCCGTTCTGGATAGGTAAAGACAGTGAGAAAAAACAACGTGCAATGTCCGAGCTAAAAACGTCACCAAAAGCGCGTGTGGCTAACAACGCTCCTAGTGCTCGGGTCAAAGCACCGGTACGGGCGCCACTGGCCAAGCAACCCGTTCGACTAAGATCACTGCCCATGCGGGATAATTGGTTTGTTTTTGTTGATACTTATGACAGCGGACAGCGTGCCGACGAAGTGATTTCAACGCTCAACGGCCAAGGTTTGGATGCAAAAGTCGCGGTTGAATCACGCTCGGGCGAGTTGTTTTATCGAGTCCAAATTGTCGGCATCGAAAACGAAACGACCGGAAATACCATTGTTTCTCAACTGAGGGCAGATGCATTCAAAAATGCGCGCCTGAGAAAAACCGTGAACTAGAACCCGGTAATGCGCGGCTCGGGAAATCGATCCAGCATCATTTCAGTCTTCTCGGGTAACTCACCCACACCCAGTGATATCCACATAATCAAAACGAACACGAAGATCGTGACGGCATCGTGTCGGCGCGTTGAAAGACGGGACTGCTGAGCATAAGAAGAAAGCGGGTTCGCAATGATGACGCTGGCTATCACCGTTATGGCCCATCCTAGATAGGGATCATTTCCCCAGAAAGACTGCACGAAGCCTGCGTACAGCAGTGGCACCGCGAGCACGAGATAGAGCCACCTTGGCATTAAACGAGCCGCTTCAACAGCATAATTCTACCCTTTCAAACCCAAATATTCTGAGCCGCTGTTAGCTCAGACGCTGTATCGCCCGTGTTGACAACACCTCTTGGTTCAACCAGAAGCACTTTAGCTTCAGAAGTGGCGTGTGGCCGGTGGCGCATACCCCTGGGAATAACCAACATTTCTCCCGCAGACAAAAGTACGGGACCTGACTCAAGGTCAATGGTGAGCTCACCTTCGAGCACAATAAAGGTCTCGTCGGTCTCTTCGTGATGATGCCAAACAAACTCGCCTTCTAGTCGCACTAGCTTGAATTGATAGTCATTCATTTCGGCAATGACTTTAGGGCTCCATTGCTCTCTAATAAGAGAGAGCTTTTGATTGAAGTTGACCTTTGCTGGAGATGTTTTCAAAAGAGGCTCTCCCTACTGTGACTTACAAATACAACCGTCTTGATGGGCTCAAACAACAGGCGTCCATTGGCTCGACTTTAAAACATAAACCGCCTTCGTCGGCGACTCAGTGTGACTATAAACGCCACCTAGTTTATTTACGGCTGTTATCGAACGTATATTTTCTGGCCCTATATCGAAGAAAACCGAATCACATAACTCGAAGGCGCGCTCGAGCATCGCGTCTTTGATCTCTCGGTTTGCAGCGCTACCCCAATGTTTCCGAGCGAGGAATGTGAAGCCAATGCGGACACTTTGATCCTTGTCGTCATAACCGTAGAACCGAGTAGAACCGACCACCTCTTGGGTAAGGCGTTCACGAATAACAAAGCAACCAAGGTCATTGGCCAGCCCATTTGAGAAAAACACACTAAAAATATCCCTCTGCCAGCGATTTGACTCCGGATGTTGCTCCCAAATCAGTGGATCGGATGCAACTGCGTAGAGCGATTCAAAGTCAGATTCAGCAACTAGCTCTAGTAGAAAGTGCTTGGTTTGAATGGGCTCAGGAAAAATATCAGCGCTGGAAGGCATAAGACCTCCATAAAAACCACGCAAAGGGCAGACCCTGAATGATTGACCACGCGATTATCGCTTCCTCGGCCTCAAGAAAAGCCGTCAGCACTAACAGTGATAAGGGCGGGAAGAGGGTAAGCTTTTTGAAAAAAGGTTTAAAAAATATCGTTAAATAACGGTCAATATCAAAGGCCTGACGCTTCTCTTCACTCATGGTGTTATAGCCCGCCAGCAAATAACGCGCGTTAGCAGGCGTGATGACGAAGGCAACTACTAAATATGAAAGCGACATCAAACCTGTGGTGAACAGTAGCGTCGTGTCCATAAGTGCAAATCCATTTCTCACCGTCAGCTTACGGGCTTGCGCGTGCCGACTTTAGGCGTCGTGAAGCTCTGAAATTAGCAGGGCTGCCTCACGCCTAATCTCTGACGCATCCGGTCCGATGAGCGTCATATGGCCTAGCTTCCTACCTTTGCGGATGCCTTTTCCATAGGTCTGGACTAGCGTTCGAATAGGGCCCTGAGGCATTTTCGCTGGAAGCGCATCGTCGAGTAGATTCACCATTGAGGCCGCCTCGGTAAACACTGGCTTGCGAGCAGGCTCACCCATCACACAGCCCACATGCTGCGTAAATTGATCTGCGCCAACAGCACCGATAGTCCAATGTCCCGTATTGTGTACGCGAGGCGCAATCTCATTAACAATGAGCTCACCCGCAGTAAGAAAGAACTCAATGGCGAGGACGCCCACGTAATCCATAGCGGTTACCAGCCGATTGGCATACTCCTCGGCCAAAGCCGCTTTTTCTTCGTCAATGCCAGAGGGGACAAAACTCCCGATCAAGATGCCATCACGCATGACATTTTCAGTCATGGGGTAGCACGCTGTGCGCCCATTGACGTCGCGCCCAATAATGATGGCGTACTCGAGATCAATGGCGATCTCTGCTTCGGCAATAACGGGGTAAGCCTCTTTGGGAATAAGGTCTAGGGAATCACAATCAATCCGCCATTGACCACCACCGTCGTAGCCACCCAATGTACGCTTACAACGCGCATGCTGGCCTGGCAACTGCGCCAACGCACTTCCTAACTGATCTGCTGACGAAACCAACGACCAAGGCGAAGTGGGGATATTCAGCTGGTCTAACATCGCCTTTTGAGTATCGCGTTCACGAAGTACAACCAACGCCTCATAATTTGGCGCTAAACCCACTTGAGCGGCACGAAGCAACATGTCGTCTGGCAAACTCTCTCGCTCAACCGTGATCGCATCGCATTGCTCAAGAAAGTCATTGAGTTGCTCAGGGTAGTAAATAGGGCCCAGACCAGCGACAACCGGCGTCTCATCTACGCACATGTAGCATACGGCGTAACCAAGACGATTCGCTGCTTCTCCAAGCATCTGGCTCAACTGACCGCAGCCAATAATTCCAAGACGTTTTGACATTGACCCTCTCGCTCTTAGTCGAACGGATTAATGGGAACACCCGCAGATTGTGCTTCTCGGTAGCGATCAAGGGCATCGCGAATGGCTTCATCTTCGTTGGCCAGCATGGCAGCAGCGAACAACGCCGCATTAATCGCACCCGGCGTTCCAACAGCGAAGGTGGCAACAGGGACACCCTTGGGCATTTGAACAATAGACATCAACGCATCGACGCCCTGTAATACCGTTGCGTCGATGGGCACACCCAATACGGGAACGGGTGTCATCGCGGCTGCCATACCCGGCAAGTGAGCTGCTCCGCCCGCACCCGCAATAATGGCTTTTAGCCCTCGTTCACGAGCAGACCGAGCATAATCGTAAAGACGATCGGGCGTTCGGTGCGCGGAAACTACCTTTGTCTCATAGCTAACGCCTAGCTGATCAAGGATCTGAACCGCATTTTCCATCACGCCCCAATCTGAACGTGACCCCATAATGATTCCAACGGCACTGTTCGCCATGAATGTCCTCACAAGGCGCGAACTTTGAGATGCGCCAAAAAATGGAAGCCGGCGAGTATACCTGAGAAAGCGCTGTCGTACAGGAAAGGGCGCCTACCTCTGCGACGCCAGAGTGGCCAGAAGCCGTTACCTGGCCCCTCGTGCCTCCACATCTTCAAAGGTGAGCCAGAAAAGTATGCGAGATAGTCGCAAATACTGACTCCCATCCGCAAACACGCGCCCAGTTATTCGTCCTGATAACTTTCTTCTAGAACACCCTTTTCCTTTAACGTTTTAGTCAGTTTTTCCAAACGAACAAACGCCACCAAACCAAAAACAAAACCCAATATTCCAAACGCTTCCATTTTGTATTCATCCTCATTCAGAGCTTTGAAGGAGAAGGCACGGTTGCTAACACCACAAAGGTCATCAACAACCAGGTATAAACTCACAACGTCGCAAGCAAGTGTGCATGGTTAAAACATCAAATACTAACGTTAGGGCTAGATCTAAACGCTCGCCGCTTACGTCTTGTTTGACCTTGAGGCAGAAATTAAATAATTGATGGGTGGTCCGGTCAGCACCACCAAACCGAGCAGAACCTTCCAGTACCATTCTCCAAGCGCGTCACCCACGAGGTACTGAAACGCCCCGTAGCCTATTACGATAAGGAGAAGCGCAATGTTGATGTATAAGTTCCATATTACGAATTTCTTCATACTAATAGCCTCAGTCAAAGTGCCTCATATCATTTGATGCGCTTCTTTTTTTGCCCAACAGACTCGCTACACAAACCCACCCAGTCGTCATTGATAGATTGCCCAGCGAACCTTCCGATCTTGATCGAAGGTAATTTCACAGCGAAGTAAATTGCGGTGAAGCACGCTGCTGTGAATAACGCGTTCGCCCTGCTCAGAGTTTTCAACTCTGTAAGCCGACAACTTCACGGTTTCGAGTTGCCGTAAAACACTCGAGTGGGAAACTCCCGCTTTAAAGTTTCCACACAGATAATAAATTTCGTCTCTTGCTGCTAATGCGAAGAACGTATAAACCCCCAACAAAAGTACACCTATGGCAGTTACTGCCAACGTATAGCGAGTGCTTCGGCTATTTGTCTGTTGAGTAATCATCACATCGCATCGGTATGTCTACGAAAAGCATTTTAGTTTTTGGCGGCTCGCTGGACTGGGATTTCCCAGAACTAACGGGTGCGCAGAGCCGAGCCTTTAACAACATCGTTTGTCGTAACATCTTCGCCATGCCTACAGGACAGACGTTACTCACTTTTTTTCTTAGTTAAGTCGGTAATGAGGGCATATATGGCCGGTAAAAGAATCAGTAGCATGAACACTCCACCGGGAAGAACGTAGAAGTCGCGGTTCGGCCTGCCGTTGATGAAGTACTGCGCAATATCAAACAGGATACTGCTGGCAAAAAAACACAGGACGAGCGTTAAGGAGCCGGTTAGATATTTCTTCATAACATCCAGAAAATTTTCCCTAACATAAGCGAGTTTGTGTACTTACATTATGGTTCTGAAAGTGGAGTGCAAACCCTACTCCACCGTCACAGACTTCGCTAAATTGCGGGGCTTATCAACGTCAGTACCTTTGGCTACAGCCACGTGGTAGGAAAGCAACTGAAGCACGACGGTGTAGACAATGGGACCTGCCAGTTCTGAGACCGAGGGCACGTCGATTACGGTGACTCCCGGACCGCTTTCGTAGCCCACAGCTTGGTCAGCAAAAACAAAGAGTTGACCTCCTCGCGCACGAACTTCTTCGAGGTTCGACTTGAGTTTGTCGAGCAGATCATCCTTAGGCGCAACCGCTACAATCGGCATTTTATCGTCGACCAAGGCGAGTGGTCCGTGCTTCAGCTCTCCAGCGGGATACGCTTCTGCGTGGATATACGAGATTTCCTTGAGCTTAAGCGCCCCTTCCTTGGCAACGGGGTGGTAAACACCTCGACCGAGAAATAGCGCGTGATCGCGCTGAATAAAATGCGTCGCAAGACCACTAATTTTAGCGTCTTGCGCAATGGTCGCCTCCACCGCCGAGGGCAATTCAGCAATCGCTTGCATCACAAGTGCTTCATCAAGCCTACTTTTTGGCTGGCGACGGGCAATGCAGGCCATAAGTACCATCAACGCCGCCAATTGCGTGGTAAATGCCTTTGTTGAGGCAACCCCAATTTCAGGACCCGCTTTAGTGAGGAACACGAGATCACTCGCTCGCACAATGGCACTGTGGTCGACATTACAAATTGCGAGTTTAGCCAGTGCATGGTCATCGGATAGGTGCTTAATCGCTGCGAGCGTATCAGCCGTCTCGCCAGACTGAGAAATTGTCACAACCAATGTGCCAGGCAGGGCCACCGACCGCCGATAACGAAATTCAGAGGCCACCTCCACCTGGCAGGGTACGCCAGCGAGGGCTTCTAACCAGTGACGCGCAACGAGGCCAGCGTGGTAGCTAGTACCGCAGGCTATTATTTGTACCGCTTGAACTTGATCAAAGATCGCCGCCGCATTATCACCAAACAAACTGTCATCGAGTGACTCGAACGTTAACGTATCGCGCAACCGATCAGGCTGCTCATAAATCTCCTTGAGCATGTAGTGCTCGAAACCGCCGCGATCAGCTTGGCCATCACTGCCAGTCAGACGTGTTTTAGGGCGGTCTATCGCATCACCCTGTGCGTCAACGATTTGAAAGCCTGTTGGCTTCAAAATGGCAAGGTCACCATCTTCAAGGTAAACAAATGTATCGGTGACCTGACGCAAGGCAAGCGTGTCTGATCCGGCAAAGGTCTCGCCACTGCCCACACCCAACACCAATGGGCTGCCTTCTCGCGCAACGATCACTTCGTCTTCGTGTTCGATATCGACAACGGCTATCGCGTAAGCGCCTTCGAGTTGAGCAATTGTTCGTTGCACTGCCTCTAACAACGTTGCACCTGACATCAGTGCTTTATGAATTAAATGAACAATGACTTCCGTGTCTGTCTGCGACAGAAATTCAACGCCTTCAGAGATCAAGGTATCTCTTAAATGTGAATGGTTTTCAATAATCCCGTTATGGACAAGTGCCACACGATCACCCGCAAGGTGGGGGTGAGCGTTCAAAGACGTGGGCTCTCCGTGCGTCGCCCAACGGGTTTGCGCAATACCACGGAAACCCGCAATAGGGTTTTGCGCATTCGCATCCTCAAGCGCCTGCACTTTGCCTGCATATTTGTGCAATTGAAGCGCATGGTCCTTGTCGATCAAGGCCATGCCAGCCGAATCATAACCTCGGTACTCAAGCCGCCTAAGCCCCTCCAGTAAAATTTCAGAGACTTCGCGCTGAGCTGCCGCTGCCACTATTCCACACATAGAAATTCCTACTTCTTAGATTTTTCTGGGCGTTTCCACCCCTTAATATTGCGCTGTTTTGCCCGCCCAACGGCCAGTTCAGACTCGCCAACAGGGGAGGTTACCGTTGAACCGGCTGCAACGAATCCGTTGTCTTCAACGCTTAGCGGCGCGACCAATGTACTGTTCGAACCAATGAAGACATTTTCGCCCAATTCTGTTCGGTGTTTATTAACCCCATCGTAATTGCAGGTGATCGTCCCCGCGCCGATATTGGAACCAGCACCAATTTCAGCATCACCAACGTAAGCGAGATGGTTGGCCTTTGCGCCCTCGCCGAAATGACTGTTCTTCACTTCAACAAAGTTTCCAACCTTGGCCTTTGCCGAAAGCTCTGCGCCCGGTCGCAGTCGGGCATAAGGCCCAATTTGGCAATCGGGCCCGACCGTCGCGCCCTCGATATGCGAGAAAGCGCGGACAATGGCGCCTTCGCCAATCGTGCAGTCTTTGAGCACGCAATTTGCTTCGATGGCGGCACCACGGGCAATGCTGACATGGCCCTCAATCAGCACATTGACGTCAATCGATACGTCTTCGGCACAATCCAGCTCTCCCCGAAGGTCGAACCGGCTTTTATCAGAAAGGTAAACCCCGCGTGCCATTAGCGCTTCTGCCTGCCGAATTTGTAGGGAGCGCTCAAGGGCTTCAAGTTGAATGCGATCATTCACGCCTTGTGTTTCAACTTCGTCATCTGTCACCACAACCTCCACACTGTGCCCGTCACTAACCGCCAGCCCTAAGACGTCGGGTAAGTAGTATTCGCCTTGCGCATTGTCATTCGTCACGCGCGCTAACCAACTCTTTAAGTTCTGAGATTTCGCCGCCAGGACCCCCGTGTTTACCTCGCAAACAGACAGCTCCTCAACATTGGCATCTTTTTGCTCAACCACCCTCTCAAATGCTCCGTTTGAATCACGAATGACGCGGCCATACCCATGGGGATCCTTTACTGATGCAGCCAGTAATACCGGCCCTGATTCAGCCGCTTTAATAACGCGCGATAAGGTGGCCGACGACAGCAACGGCACATCGCCAAAAAGGACAATAACCGTGCTTTCAAGCTGACAGTGCGGCGCCGCTGCAAGCGCAGCATGCCCCGTACCTAGCTGCTCGGACTGAACATAAGTTGTGACGTCATCGGCCGCAATCGCCGAGGAAACCAGCTCGGCACCGTGACCGACAACCACATGAATTCTGGATGCCTCTAGCGCACGTGCAGTGTCGAGCACATGGTGAATCATGGGTTTACTGGCTAAGGCGTGGAGCACCTTCGGTAATGAAGATCGCATGCGCGTACCGCGGCCGGCGGCCAGCACTATTACTTCAAGCATAGATGTTTACAGTTCAGAGCACGCTGGTGAGCATGTCACAGCGGTATGACAAGAGCTAGGTGAAATAGGTCTCAGAAAGAAGAACCGACAAACGTGACACGCTCGCCGGTCTTTCAATAAGGAAAGCGTTTGCCTGCTTAACGGCCTGCGCGGTTTTTGAGCTTTCTCAAGGTCGCAAGTTGCGCTGCAGCCTCTGCCAGCTGTGCCGATGCACGCCCATAATCGAGTTCGCTACTTTGATTTGCCAAAGCCTCTTCCGCCGCTTTACGGGCTTCTTCAGCTGCAGCCTCATCAAGATCGTCACCCCGAACGGCGGTGTTAGCCAAAATGGTGACGACATCGCCCTGCACCTCAAGGTAACCACCCGAGACGTAGTACACCTCCTCAGAGCCACCTTGAGTCACAACGCGCACCGAACCCGGAATAAGGTTGGTTAAAAGCGGCGTGTGACCGTAGGTAATACCTAACTCACCGTCTGAACCGTTGGCAACCAACAGTTCGACGAGGCCTGAAAAGATTTGAGCTTCTGCGCTAACGATATCGCAGTGAATGGTCAGTGCCATTGCCGCCTCCGATTACGCGCTCATTTTCTCGGCTTTCTCTACAGCCTGCTCGATCGAGCCCACCATATAGAATGCCTGCTCGGGTAGGTGATCATACTCACCCGACAAAATGCCTTTGAACCCAGTGATCGTATCTTTTAATGATACGTAGATACCGGGCGAGCCTGTAAATACTTCAGCTACGTGGAAAGGCTGTGAGAGGAAGCGCTCGATTTTTCTCGCACGCGCCACGGTCATCTTGTCGTCTTCAGACAACTCATCCATACCGAGAATGGCAATGATGTCCTTCAATTCTTTGTAGCGCTGAAGCACTGACTGAACACCGCGAGCAACTTCATAGTGCTCAGTACCGATAATGAGCGGATCGAGCTGGCGAGACGTAGAGTCAAGGGGATCGACGGCCGGGTAAATACCTTTTGCTGCAATATCACGGCTCAGTACAACCGTAGAGTCCAAGTGCGCAAACGTTGTGGCTGGCGATGGGTCAGTCAAATCGTCAGCCGGTACGTATACCGCCTGAATCGATGTAATCGAACCCGTCTTAGTCGAGGTAATTCGCTCCTGCAAGACACCCATTTCTTCTGCCAGTGTAGGCTGATAACCCACAGCTGATGGCATACGGCCTAACAGTGCCGACACCTCGGTACCCGCAAGCGTATAACGGTAAATATTATCAACGAACAAAAGAACGTCCCGGCCTTCGTCACGGAACTTTTCAGCCATCGTCAAACCGGTCAAGGCAACACGCAGACGGTTACCGGGCGGCTCGTTCATCTGACCGTAGACCATGGCTACTTTTGATTCAGGCAGGTTTTCAACGTTTACAACCTTTGACTCCTGCATCTCGTAGTAGAAGTCATTACCTTCTCGAGTTCGCTCTCCTACACCTGCAAACACGGACAAGCCGGAGTGCTCAGTTGCGATATTGTTGATCAGCTCCATCATGTTTACGGTCTTACCAACACCGGCACCACCAAAGAGACCCACTTTACCGCCCTTGGCAAACGGGCATACGAGATCAATTACTTTGATGCCTGTCTCTAACAACTCTTCAGAAGCAGCAAGCTCTTCGTAGGTTGGCGCAGCGCGGTGAATAGCGGAGCGCTCTTGTTCGCCGATTGGGCCACGCTCGTCAATGGGGTTACCCAAGACATCCATAATACGACCGAGGGTTTCGATGCCAACGGGAACCGAGATCGGTGCACCTGTGTTTTCAACTGACAGGCCGCGGCTCACGCCCTCCGATGAACCCATCGCAATCGCGCGCACAACGCCGTCACCCAACTGCTGTTGGACTTCGAGCGTTAAACCTCTGTCGGTGATAGTCAGGGCATCGTATACCTTCGGTACGCTGTCGCGAGGAAACTCAACGTCAACAACCGCGCCAATAACCTGTACAACCTTTCCACTACTCATTTTTGAGTCCTCTGTGCTGTTTTGCGGCGCTTTTTAACAGCGCCGCAGTAAATCTAAATTTGCGCGTTACTGCGCCTATCCAATAGCGGCTGCGCCGCCAACGATTTCCGATAGCTCTTGGGTAATCGCTGCTTGTCGTGCTTTGTTGTAAACAAGCTGTAATTCATCGATCAGTTCGCCCGCATTATCACTGGCGTTTTTCATAGCGATCATTCGGGCCGCCTGCTCGCAGGCTCCGTTTTCGACAACCGCCTGATATACCAATGCCTCGATATAGCGCGCCAAAAGACCGTCTAACAACTCGCGCGCATCGGGCTCGTAAATGTAATCCCAGTGGTGTGCGTACTGCGCTTGCGAGTCGGCCTCAAGAGGGAGTAATTGTTCAGCCGTAGGCGACTGAGTCATGGTGTTAACGAACTCATTCGATACGAGATACAGCTTGTCGATATTCCCATCAACGTATGCATCTAGCATGTGCTTCACTGCACCAATAAGCTGCTCAACCGTTGGCTCCTCACCAATATCGCGCACGGTTGCTACCACATTGCCGCCCACTGAAGCGAAGAACGCCTGCGCTTTGCCGCCAATGAGACAAAGGTCGACTTCATGACCGGCGTCTGAATGCTCCTTCATTGACTGCAATGCACGTTTGAACAAATTGATGTTCAAGCCTCCACAGAGTCCGCGATCTGAAGAGACAACGACATAACCAACGCGCTTTACCTCGCGCTGCTGCATGTAAGCGTGGCGATACTCAGCAGAGGCATTGGCTATGTGCCCAATAACGGCCCGCATTCGGCGCGAGTAGGGCTTACCTACCTCCATGCGATCTTGAGCGCGGCGCATTTTGCTCGCCGCGACCATTTCCATCGCACTGGTGATCTTTTGAGTACTTTGAATACTCGTGATCTTCGTGCGAATTTCCTTACCAGCTGCCATGGTTGTTTACCAAGTCTGAGTTGAGATGAAGGCTTCTAAACCCGCTTTAAATGCGGCTTCACGGTCGCCATTCCAGTTACCATCGTTCGCAATTTCTTGCATCAATGCACCGTGCTCGGCATGCATGTAAGACAGAAGCGCCGCTTCAAAATCAGCCATTTTTTCAACTTCGACAGCCTTCAAATAGCCCTCGTTAGCGGCGTAAAGCAAAACGCCCATTTCCGCGACGGACTGTGGTGCGTACTGCTTCTGCTTCATGAGTTCTGTAACACGCTCACCGTGATCCAACTGGGCTTTGGTCGCCTCATCCAGGTCAGATGCGAACTGCGAAAACGCCGCCAGTTCACGGTACTGTGCTAATGCAGTACGAATACCGCCAGACAGCTTCTTGATAATCTTTGTCTGAGCTGCACCGCCAACTCGCGAAACCGAAATACCGGCGTTCATCGCTGGGCGAATACCCGCATTGAACATATCGGCCTCAAGGAAGATCTGCCCGTCAGTAATCGAAATAACGTTTGTCGGTACAAACGCCGAGACGTCGCCCGCCTGTGTTTCAATAACAGGCAATGCCGTCAGTGAGCCTGTTTGACCCTTTACTTCGCCATTGGTAAACGCTTCCACGTAATCAGCGTTGACGCGAGCAGCACGCTCTAGCAAACGCGAGTGGAGGTAAAAGACATCACCCGGGTACGCTTCACGGCCGGGTGGGCGACGAAGCAATAATGAAATTTGACGATAGGCTACCGCTTGCTTCGAAAGATCGTCGTAAATGATCAGCGCATCCTCACCACGGTCACGGTAGTACTCACCCATCGTGCAGCCCGCAAACGGCGCTAAGAATTGCATTGCCGCGGGATCTGATGCGTTGGCAGCAACGACAATGGTGTGGTCCATCGCGCCATGCTCTTCAAGCTTGCGAACAACTGACGCCACAGACGATGCCTTCTGGCCAACAGCAACGTAGATACATTTAATGCCTGTGCCTTTTTGGTTGATAATGGCATCAACCGCAATAGCCGTCTTACCTACCTGGCGGTCACCAATGATCAGCTCTCGTTGGCCACGGCCGATCGGAACCATTGCATCGATGGCTTTCAGACCAATTTGAACCGGCTGATCAACCGACTGTCTGGCAATAACGCCCGGCGCAATTTTCTCAATCGCGTCCGTCTCAGTTGTTTCGATGGCGCCTTTGCCGTCAATCGGATTACCCAAAGAATCAACGACGCGTCCTTGCAGCGCAGGTCCTACCGGCACTTCGAGAATCCTGCCCGTACAACGACAAGTCTGGCCCTCTGCCAACTGCTTGTAGTCACCCAGGACTACCGCACCGACGGAATCGCGCTCTAGATTAAGCGCAAGACCAAACACATTGCCTTCAAACTCAATCATCTCACCGTACTGAACTTCTGTGAGACCATGGATTCGGATAATACCGTCTGTTACCGAGACGATAGTGCCTTCGTTTGTCGCCTGTGAGGCCACATCGAGCTGCGAAATACGCTGCTTGATGATGTCACTGATTTCCGACGGGTTCAGTTGTTGCATGACCGGTTCCTCTGTCAAGATTTCAACGCGGTCGCCAGCTTATGCAAGCGCCCACGAACGGAGCCGTCGATAACCATATCGCCAGCTCTAATAATGGCTCCCCCAATAAGAGAGGGGTCTGTTTCGACAGTCATATCGACTGTTTTTCCCAACTTTGATGTCAGCGATGTCGATAGCTGCTCAAGTATTGCACTTGGCACATCGAACGCACTCGTGACCGTTACGTTAGCCGCCGCATCCAATGCGGACTTCAGCTCGGCGAACAATGCCGCGACCTCTGAAGCAAGCGCTAAGCGGTGGTTTTCCGCCATTACGCTAACAAACTGCGTTATACCTGCCGGCATATCGTCACCGAGAACAGCCGAAACAGTGCCTGCGCGCTGCGCTGCTGTGCTTGCTGGGTCATCCAACACCTCTGCAACGGTTGGATCAACCACCACAGCCGATAGTGTCTCCAGTGCACGGTGCCAAGCATCGACCGCACCGTCGTCGACAGCAAACTGAAAAGCAGCCCGAGCGTAAGGTCTTGCCAATGTGGTTGGCTCGATCACAATTACTGCTCCTTAACCAGCTGCTCTAAGAGTGCCGCGTGTTTGTCAGCATCAATCTCAGCTGCAAGCACCTTTTCAGCGCCCGCAATCGCAAGTGTGCTTACTTGAGCCAAAAGCTGCTCTTTCGCCTGCGCCTTTTCTCGCTCCACTTCAGCTGAAGCGAGCTCTTTCACACGATCAGCCTCAGCAACCGCTGCCGTTTTAGCCTCGTCTACTACTGTTGCTGCGCGCTTGTTCGCCGCGTCCACAATAGATGCCGCTTCTTTTTTTGCTTCAGACAGCCGATCAACCGCTTCTTTCTGGGCAAGCTCTAGATCGTGACTCGCACGATCTGCCGCTGCTAAACCATCGGCAATTTTTTGCTGTCGCTCTTCCATCGCCGCTAAGATCGGCGGCCAAACGTAGCGCATACAAAACGCTACAAAAACGAGGAAGGCGATCAACTGACCAATAATGGTGTAGTTAATGTTCACAATTCACTCCCGTGGAGATTTTGCATTCGCCGGCAACACCGGCGAAGGAAAATAGTTTTAGCCTGCAACCACGAAGATGAGATACATAGAAATACCGACACCAATAATGGGGATCGCGTCGACCAGGCCGGCGCCCAGAAAGAACGTACCTTGAAGACGTGAAGCGAGTTCAGGCTGACGCGCTGAACCTTCGATGAGCTTACCGCCCAAAATACCCACGCCAATAGCAGCACCCATGCCGCCCAAGCCCATCATGATCGCAGCTGCGATGTAGATCATTTCCATTGTTGTCTCCTATTGAGTCTTAGTATGGAAGGTCAGAAATTAGTGGTCCTCGTGTGCCATGCTGAGGTACACGATGGTAAGAACCATGAAAATAAACGCCTGAAGCGTAATAACTAAAATGTGAAAAATTGCCCACCCCAGTTGCAGGAGTGCCGCAGGAAGCATCCACAAAATACCCGCACCAAAGAGTGCGGCAATAAGGATAAAGATCATCTCGCCCGCGTACATGTTGCCAAATAAGCGCAAACCGAGTGAAAACGGCTTAGCAAGCAGGCCTACCACTTCCATGAAGAGGTTTATAGGAATGAATGCCGGATGATTAAACGGGTTCATTGTCAATTCACGAACAAAGCCAAACCCTTTTACCTTGATGGAATAAAACAACATCAGGATAAATACGCCAATCGCCATACCCATCGTGATGTTTGGGTCCGTCGACGGTACAATTTTTTGATATTCGACACCTGCAAGCATCAGTGCCTCTGGCACAAGATCAACAGGAATCAAGTCCATCAGGTTCATCAAGAAAACCCAGACAAAGATCGTCAAAGACAGCGGCGCAATAAGCTTGTTGCTGCCGTGAAATGTGTCTTTCACTTGGTTATCAATAAACTCGACAACCATTTCGATAAAGTTAATGAGGCCTGAAGGTGTTGTCGCTGACGCGCGAACAGCAACCCAGCGAAACAGTGCGCAAAAAATAATGCCAAGACCAATAGACCAAGCGAGTGAATCAACGTGAACAGCATTAAAGCCCATGGCTGATATCTCTTCAGCACCATGCGCAAACGTCCACTCTCCACCTGTACCAACAGTTTGGCCATCGTAACGCTCAAATCCCTCAGGTAACTTACCGTATGTAAGGTTGGTGAGGTGGTGAACGATGTAATCTGAAACCGTTTTCTCTTGACCAGCTGCCGCCATTAAACGCTGCCCCGTTCAAAAACACGTGTTCAAAAACGTGCTTTTCTATTCAATTCTCTTTTCTTGCCGCCAAGTGATAAAACACCGGGCTGCAAACTAAAACCACTATTGCACCCAAGAACAAAGGCCCCGGATGCGGATTCTGGGCTTTGGCAAACCAAACCCCGAACAACAACGCACTGAAACTAAACTTCGCTATCCCCAGCAACGTCGGCGCTTGCGCACCGAATCGGCTGAACATACTCGCCGCAAGCCAAATTTGCGGGCCTCCAACAATGCCTGCGCCCACACATACGGCTATCGCCGCGGTTCGGTCCATGACTACCCACACAACCAGTGCGAGCACCCCAACAACCACACTTGTATACGACAGTGCTCTTATGAGGTGATGAGCCAGCTTTTCTCGCGTGTACTCCATCGCCAAGCACTCCCAAAGCGAAGGGTTCTCAAGCGCGCGCAAGTCTATTCGAATTGAGATGGGGCATCAACAAAGCAAAATGCCAACTTTTATTGCATACGGCCAAGAATGCCATCTAAAACATCTAAGTTACTGTATTGAATAATGAGTCTTCCTCGACCGTTTTTGTTTTCAATACTGACCTTTGTCCCGAACTGCTCGGATAAGCTTCGTTCGAGTCGGTCAATATCGGGGTCGACTTTGGTTTTTATTTCCGCATCTTTTGGATTCAATATGGCTTTAACAAGCGCTTCGGTTTGTCTTACTGATAACGCAGCTGCAGCCACTTTTCGTGCTGCCATAACTTGGTGGTTACCTTCGAGCGCAAGCAAGACCTTTGCATGTCCAGCATCAATACGACCCGTTTCTAATAACTCGGCCGCCCCTGCTTCTAGGGACAATAAACGCAGCAAGTTAGCAATAACGGACCGAGACTTTCCAACGGCATTCGCAATTTCTTGCTGACTTAGCTCAAACTCAGCCTGCAGTCGCTTTAATGCTCGCGCCTCTTCCATTGGGTTGAGGTTCTCACGTTGGATATTCTCAATAAGCGCCATAGCAATCGCAGTTTCATCGCTAATATCCCTAACCAACCCTGGAATACTGTCCAATCCCGCTATTTGGCTTGCTCGCCACCGCCGCTCACCGGCAACGATTTCAAACCGATCGCTTGAAATGGCTCGGACAACAATTGGCTGCATAACCCCTTGAGCTTTAATACTTTCAGCAAGCTCATTAAGCGCCGTATCATCAAACTCCACTCTCGGTTGATACTTGCCGCGCTGCAACCGCTCTAAGCGAATCTGTCTTAATTCACCATCAGCTGGAGTACTGGAGGACGACGGCGCACTCTCGCCGCCTTTTTGCTTTGTAAGTTCTGTACCCAGCAGGGCATCGAGCCCTCGGTTTAATTTTCGTTTCTTTGTTGTCATGTGAATTACCTTAGCCGCGACTTACTGTCGACGCGAAAATTCCTCCGCTAACGCCATGTAGGCTCGAGCACCACGGGAATAACGATCATAAACAATACCTGGTTCACCATGACTTGGTGCCTCGGCCAACCGCACATTACGCGGTATAACCGTGCGATAAACCAAATCACCAAAATGACTGAAAAGCTGCTCAGACACTTCTGTCGTTAATGAGTTTCTAGGGTCGTACATGGTTCTCAAAATACCTTCTATTTCGAGGTCCGGGTTAACCGTTTCGTTGATACGACGAATCGTGTTGAGCAGTGCTGATAAACCCTCTAACGCAAAGTATTCGCACTGCATCGTAATAAGAATCGAGTGACATGCCACCATCGCATTGACTGTCAGCATGTTCAGAGAGGGCGGACAATCGATAAGCACATAATCGTAGCGGAGCTCCCCAGGTGCTAAGCCGCTTTTTAATCGTGTTTCCTTCCCATCGACATCTATCAGTTCGACTTCAGCCGCAGTTAAATCACCATTAGCAGGAATCACATCAAACCCGCCGGTCGGCGATGCGATTGCGCACTGTTCAAGATCGCCCTCGTCGAGGAGTAGATCAAGAATCGAAAACTCTACCGCGTTCTTTTCAACGCCCGAGGACATTGTCGCGTTGCCTTGTGGATCCATATCGACCAACAGTACGCGTTTATCGATCTGTGCCAACGACGCAGCCAAGTTAACACTGGTCGTTGTTTTCCCCACGCCACCTTTTTGGTTCGCTATGGCAATTATTTTCATTGGTTTCTCTCGCCCTGTTTAACGATTGCGAGCATTCTCGCGTCGTTAAGAAACGGCACCTTTAAATTCACCGTTTTCTGAACGGTAAAATCGAGATCTAAATCCGATATCTCACTCTCCGCTGTCTGCGACTTCATCGCAAACCAACGACCGTCATCACTCAATAAATGATGCGTTACTCGACACATACGATTCAGGTCTGCAAAGGCTCTGGAAATAACCACATCAAAACATTTTTGTGGGTGATATTTCTCAACACGATCCTGAACGACCTCAATATTCTTAAGATCAAGTTGATTCGCGACTTGTTGTAAAAATCGTGTTTTTTTACCGTTGCTGTCTAATAAAACAAAGTGCGTGTCAGGAAGGTAAATTGCAAGTGGAATCCCGGGTAAGCCAGCGCCCGTTCCTACGTCACAAACGCGCCTTACCAACTCAAGGTTAGGCATGACACTAAGACTATCGAGCAGGTGTTTGATGACCATCTCTCGTTTAGATCGCACTGCCGTTAAATTAAATGGTTTATTCCACTTTTGTAATAGGTCTAAGTACTCAACGAGCGCAGGTTTATGGCAGGGGTCTAAGCCAAGCGAGGACAGTCCCGCGCCTAATAAGTCTGATGCGGCACTAGCCATTACTTGCGTTGAGAACCGTCGACGAATGAGACTCCCGTTTGAGATAGACAAGGAGGAGTGACAGTGCTGAGGGCGTCACGCCTTGGATCCTGCCAGCGCGCGCCAAATTCTCAGGTTTTTGGTCCATCAGTTTCTGGCATATTTCGTTGGATAAACCGCTTACTTGAGTAAAATCAAAGCCCACAGGAATCGCGGTGTTTTCATGCCGTTTCAATCGGTTTATTTCATCTTGTTGTCGCGCAATATAGCCAGCGTATTTAACACGGGTTTCTATGTGATCTGCTGTGGCGGTATCGGTAACCGCCTCGCCTTTAAGGCAAGCCACATCCTGGTAGCTAAGTTCTGGACGGCGCACTAGGTCCGCCATGGAGTACTCTCGCGATAGCGGTGACACCAGCTTCTCATTCAAAGACTGAGCTTGGTTCGTATTCGGATGAATAAACGTTGTTTCAAGCCGATTCAATTCCTGACTAATACGCTCGCGCTTTGCTTCGTACGTTCGCCAGTGTTGGTCTGTTACGAGACCTAAGCTGCGACCCAGCTCGGTGAGTCGCTCATCCGCATTATCTTCCCTGAGTTGCAGTCGATACTCTGCACGCGATGTAAACATGCGGTAGGGCTCCTGTGTCCCCAAGGTAACCAGATCATCGACTAGTACCCCCATGTAAGCTTCATCTCGCCGAGGTTCCCATAACGACAAGTCGCGTGTGAACCGTGCCGCATTTAATCCGGCTAACAAGCCTTGTGCACCTGCTTCTTCATAACCTGTTGTGCCATTTATCTGGCCAGCAAAAAATAGACCCGCTATTTGTCTTGTTTGGAGATTGTGCTGCAAATCTCTAGGATCGAAGTAGTCGTACTCAATGGCATAACCTGGGCGCGTAATGTGGGCGTTTTCGAGGCCAGGAATTGTTCTGACCATGGCGTCTTGAATGTCGTAAGGCAGCGATGTGGATATACCGTTGGGGTACAACTCAGTTGTAGTTAACCCCTCAGGCTCTAAAAAGATCTGATGCGAGGTTTTGTCGGCGAACCGGTGGATCTTATCTTCGATGCTAGGACAGTAGCGCGGGCCTGTACCCTCAATGACACCACTGAACATGGGAGAACGATCCAAACCGCTACGAATAATGTCATGCGTCGATTCATTGGTTTTCGTTATCCAACAACAAACCTGCTCTGGATGTTCGTCCATTGATCCCAGTTGTGACATGACGGGGCGAGGTTCATCACCCCATTGCTCTTGTAAATCAGAGTAATCGACACTGTTGCCATCAATTCTGGGGGGGGTTCCCGTTTTCAGGCGCCCTATTCTGGGGCACAACTCGCGCAAACGATGCGCTAAGGTAATGACCGCCGGGTCTCCCATACGCCCGCCAGTTTGGTTTTCGAGGCCAATGTGTATTTTTCCGTTAAGAAAGGTTCCCGCAGTGAGCACACACGCTTTTGTGTGAAATCGAATTCCTGTGGCTGTGCGCACTGCTGAGACTGTTGTGCCGGTCAGCTCAATGTCATCTACCGCGTCCTGAAAAATAGTAAGATTTTCTTGTGCGAATAAAATTTGTCTTATCGCATTACGATAAAGAACGCGGTCAGCTTGCGCACGGGTCGCTCGAACAGCCGGTCCCTTTCTCGCATTGAGAACCCTAAACTGAATCCCCGCATGATCCGTTGCCCGCGCCATTGCGCCGCCTAACGCGTCTATTTCTCTGACAAGATGCGACTTACCAATGCCACCGATAGCAGGGTTACACGACATTTGCCCTAATGTGTCTATTGAGTGGGTGATGAGGAGCGTGCGCGAGCCTGCACGAGCAGCCGCAAGCGCCGCTTCTGTTCCGGCATGTCCGCCGCCAACAATAACGACATCAAATATTCGATTCGCTGTAGTCAAACTTCATCGCCTCCGATGGGGCGCGGGAGTATACGGGCATTTTGGTCATAACTTAAGTCAGCTGTCATTACGAGAAGCACGCTTCAATAACGTTAAACGGCCAAGATGTTTCCGTGTTTGTCTTTACTCCTACGAGTTGTAGGGGAGGTTACGTGGCTAGATGGCTAAATCTAGACGCTAGTTTTACTCACTTAATGCTCTAGGAGAGGAAATCATTTACTTGCTTGCAACATGATTCTTCTGTGCGGGTCTAATTGATTAAATAAAGAATATATATAAAGAAAGATACTTTATTGTTGTAGTTATTAAGGGCGTTAAAACTGTGGACACTTCGCCCAATTGCGCTTGTGACTTGGTTATCACGGCCGCATAAGTCGGTAAACAACCACCGTATTTCCTCAGCAGAAGCCTGTGATGACTTTTGGATAAGTGTGCCCTTCTTTTGATTTCAGAGTAGCCGATACTTACACACAATTAAGTGCACAGGCTTACAACCCCTGTTCTGCACAGGCTTATCAACACGAGAGGAAAATAATTAAAAGGTGGTGGCAAGGTGTGAATAGACTGTTATTTGCCGATGCAAAAGGAGCTGAAAATCTGCCCTAAAATGTCATCGCTCGATACCTTGCCGGTGAGAGAGTCGATGGCGTTTTGAACGAGTTTCAAGTCTTCGGATAGCAGCTCGGCTGCATTGTGTAGGCTATACGCAGACAAGGCATTTGTCAGATGTTCATTGGCAACGGTCAGCGCCTCAACATGGCGTTGTCTTGCGCTGAACTGGCTGGTCTGATGACCTTCACCAAGTAATATCGTTTCAATAACCGAGGTGAGACTTTGCAGTCCTTCACCTGTCTTTGCACTCACCCCTACGCGAGTTATTCCATCTTGCGATGTTATAACACCCGCTGTACGGCCTGACTGGTCGATTTTGTTGTGCACTTTGATGATTAGGTTGCGGTCACCGGGAAAATCCACCTCATCATCAAAGTCTTGGTCAAGAAGACAGGTGTCGTCAACAACATGGATAATCAAATCGGCCATGCCTGCTGTGTTTTTAGCGCGTTTTACACCCTCTTTTTCGATGACATCCTGAGTTTCTCTGATACCGGCTGTATCGATTATTTCTAATGATAAATCACTGATATTGATGGTTTGTTTCAGCGTGTCACGTGTTGTTCCGGGTAAGTGGGTAACAATAGCGACGTCATCGTGTGCCAGCGCATTGAGTAGGCTACTTTTACCCGCGTTGGGTGCGCCAAATAACGCAGCGGTATAACCCTGCGTTTTCCGTTGGGCTGTCGATACGTCGTTTAAAAGCGAAGAAATGGTTGCTTGGCATTCATTCAGGCGCTCAATAACTGAATGGCGCTTAAGAACATCAATGTCTTCTTCAGGAAAGTCGATAGATGCTTCGGTGAGAGCTCGCAGTTCATTCAGACGCTGGGAGAGCGTGGTCACTAGTGTTGAAAACCCGCCCGCGAGTGATGAACTTGCGAGTTTGGCTGCGGTTTCGTTCTCGGCAGCAATGAGGTCAGCTATGGCCTCTGCTTGTAACAGGTCTATCTTACCGTTTAAAAATGCGCGTTCGGAGAATTCACCGGGTTGCGCACTTCTCGCACCAAGGTCCAGACAGCGAGTTAATATGCTTTGTAAAACTATGTGCCCGCCATGGCCCTGTAATTCCACGACATCTTCACCGGTAAAGGAGTTTGGACCAGGAAAATAGAGTGCGATTCCCTTATCAAGTACGTCGCCAGAGGCTGCCGTAAATGACGTGTAGTGTGCGAACCGCGGAGTCAGTGCGGTGTTTGTGACCTGCGAGGCGATGGCAGAAGCATTCGGTCCGCTCAAGCGAATCATGCCGACAGGGCCGTTTCCCCTCGCCGTTGCAACGGCTGCGATCGTGTCGGTTTCTAATCCGGCCAAATGATTAAGACCTTATCGGGCTGCTTGTTCAATCTGCCGAGTCACAACGTACTGCTGTGCAAACGACAGCAGGTTGTTGCAAAGCCAGTACAACACCAAGCCGGCTGGGAACCACATCATTAAGAATGTAAAGGCAATCGGCATGTACTGCATGATCTTTGCCTGCATAGGGTCGGGTGGAGCGGGGTTTAAGCGCTGCATCAAGTACATGCTGATACCCATAAGAATAGGCAGTACAAAATAAGGGTCCATGGCTGAGAGATCGTCCACCCATAAGATGAAGGGTGCATGCCGAAGCTCAACGGACTCAAGGAGTACCCAATACAACGCAATAAAGACAGGCATTTGAATCAACATGGGTAAACAGCCACCCATTGGATTAATTTTTTCCTTCTTCCACAGTTCCATCATGGCCTGTTGTTGCTTGGCTTTATCTTCTGCGTACTGGTCTCGGATGCTTTGTATCTTAGGTTGTACCGTTCGCATTTTCGCCATCGACTTGTAACTTGCGGCTGACAATCTAAAGAAGGCGAGCTTGACGCAAATGGTGAGAATAATGATCGCCACACCCCAGTTGATTACAAACCCCTGAATCATTGTAAGTAGCCAAAACAGGGGTTTTGCCAACCACCATAACCACCCGTAATCAATTACGAGGTCTAAGTTCTCAGCTAGATCAGCAAGAGCAACTTGGTCTTTCGGTCCCACGTAAAGCCGTTGTGAAACCGTTGTTGTTTCTCCGGGAGAGATCGTAATTGATGGGTTTTTAAAACCGATTACGTTGTCGCCATTAGACAGCCTGCTTGCAAAGTAGTCGTGTGACTCATTTTGTGCAGGTATCCATGCCGATACGAAGTAATGCTGCAAAATGGCAACCCAGCCCGCGGGAAGCTGCTTTGCAAAAGGTCCATCAGCAAGATCAGAAAAAGACAACTTCGTGTAGCGTTCGTCCGGTTGTCTGAGTGCGGCACCGAGATAGGGACTGACACCAAACCCAACGTTTGCGTTGGGCGCTTCCGTGTTGTCTCGCTTCAGTTGAGCAAAGGGCGTCATCGATGCACTGGCAGGGCCAGCGTTAGTGATTGTGTAGTCAACATCAACGAAATAACGACCGTCATTGGCGGTAAAGCGCTTGAATACCTGAAGCCCGTCCTCCCGGTTGCCTGCCCACGCAAGGGTTAACGTGTCGCTACCGTCACCATTGGTTGTTGTTCCTAGAGAAATATATTGTGCTCGCTGACCGCTTGCATCAATGCCATCTGGGCCAATGAGACCACTTTGCGCGACGTAGGTTCTCAGCGCACTTGATTCCAACAACAAAAAAGGTTGGTCCGGTGTGTCGAGTCGTGTGGGGAATTTTGGTAAAGACGCGTCCATCACATCACCACCGTCTACGCTCACGCGAAGATTGAGTGTGTCGGTGGTTAAAGGCGCTAAGCCGCCGGCGTATCCCTCTGAAGGGATGGGGGTTG